>JAEDNW010000105.1:0-8797 GCA_016302315.1 Lentisphaeria bacterium | reverse complement strand
ATCGAGATCGACTACATCGACGAGAGCGAGGTTCTGACTCCGGCGGACGATTTGTACCACATTGACAAGCGGGCCTTCAAGGTTCCCTTTGTCTGCGGCGCCCGGGATCTGGGCGAGGCTCTGCGCCGGATTGGCGAGGGTGCCGCCATGATCCGCACCAAGGGCGAGCCCGGCACCGGTGATGTGGTGCAGGCCGTGCGCCACATGCGCCGGATGATGGCGGAAATCCGCCGGGTGACCTCCATGCGGGAGGATGAACTCTACGAGGCCGCCAAGGAACTGGCGGTGCCCTACGATCTGCTGCTGCAGGTGCATCGGGATGGCCGTCTCCCCGTGGTGAACTTTGCGGCGGGCGGCGTGGCCACCCCGGCGGATGCCTCCTTGATGATGCAGCTGGGGGCGGAGGGTGTCTTCGTGGGATCCGGCATCTTCAAGAGCGGAGATCCCGCCAAGCGCGCCCAGGCCATTGTGAAGGCGGTGACCAACTACCAGGACGCCAAGCTGATCGCGGAACTTTCCAGCGGTCTGGGCGAGGCCATGGTGGGCATCAACGCCGATGAGATCCGCACCATCATGGAGGAGCGCGGAAAGTAGTCATGTCTGGTCGTCGAACCATAGCTGTCCTGGCTCTGCAGGGGGACTTTGCGGAGCATGAGAAGTCCCTTCTGGCCCAGGGGGCGGAGGTGCGGGAGATCCGCCAGGCCGCCGACTTGTCGCCTTCCTTTGACGGGCTGGTGATCCCCGGCGGAGAGAGCACGGTGATGGGGAAGCTTCTGCGGGAGCTTTCCCTCTTCGCTCCCCTGAAGGCCCGGCTGGAGGAAGGGATGCCGGTGATGGCCACCTGCGCCGGCCTGATCCTTCTGGCCCGGAGGATTGCCGACGATCCCACCCTCCATTTCGGCACCCTGGATGTGACGGTGCGCCGGAATGCCTACGGCCGTCAGCTGGGCAGCTTTTTCACCCGGGGCAGCTTCGGGGCCATGGAGAATGTGCCCATGTCCTTCATCCGGGCTCCCTCCATTGAGGAAGTGGGGGCCGGGGTGGAGGTGCTCTCCCGCTTTGAAGGGCGGGCCACGGCGGTGCGCCAGGGGCGCCAGCTGGCCATGGCCTTCCATCCGGAGCTGCTGACCGACGGCCGCCTCCACCGGTATTTCCTGGAGGAAGTCTGCCGGTAGGGGGGACGGCTCTTCCCGCCTCCTCTGGGGCATGCGTGTTTTGTGTTCTCATTTTGGAGGTCCTGAAAGATGAGACTCCATCCCTTGATTGAAGAAGCCGGCAAGGTGCTGGAGGGAGTTCCCCTGTCCCGCTCTCTTGCCTTGTCCCTGGCCCAGGAGATCCAGGGGGAGGATCTGCTGGATCTGCTGTCCCTGGCCAACAAGGTGCGGCGGAAATTCGCGCCTCCCTTCCACCGTTGCTCCATCATCAACGCCAAGTCCGGGCGCTGCGGGGAGAACTGCCGGTTCTGCGCCCAGAGCGGGCATCACCACTGTCCTCAGGTGGAGACCTACGGGGTGCTGGCGCCGGAGACGGTGCTGGCGGAGGCCCGGAAGGTCTATGACCAGGGTGTCCGGACCTTTGGCTATGTGACCAGCGGGCGGGGCTGGAGCCGGCCGGATGAGGAGTTCCAGAAGATCCTGGACACCTTGGATTTAATTCATAAAGAGTTGCCGGAGATGCAGCTATGTGTTTCTCTCGGCATTTTGTCCGAGGAATGTGTGGCCCTGTTGGCCCGTCACCATGTGTGGCGCTACAACATGAATATCCAGACCAGTCCCGCCAAGTATGGGGAGCTGGTGGCCACCACCCATAGCATCCAGGAAAAGCTCCAGACCATCCGCCTGATGCAGAAGTACGGCATTACCAACTGCACGGGAGGGATCTTCGGTCTGGGAGAAACCTGGGAGGACAGGGTGGACATGGCTTTTGCCATCCGGGAGCTGCAGGTGGAGGCCAGTCCCCTCAATATCCTGCTCCCCATCCCCGGCACCGCCCTGGAAGAGCGGCCGCTCCTCACCCCTGCGGACGCCGCCAAGGCCTTCGCCCTCTTCCGGCTGATCCTCCCCGACCGCACGCTGAAATTCTGCGCCGGCCGGGAAACCACCATGAAGGATTTCCAGGGGCTCCTGATGCTCTCCGGGCTGAATGCCCTGATGACCGGGGGCTATCTCACCACCCGGGGCCGGGAAATCCAGGATGATGAGCGCTTTGCCCAGGCCCTGGAGGGCTTTGGCATGTAGGGCAGGGGCATCCTGCCGCCGGGACGGATAAGGAGACTGGATATGGGTAAGATTTTCTTCGTCAGTGGCATTGACACTGGCGTGGGCAAGACCATTGCCACGGGAATGATGGGGCGCTTCCTCCGCCAGGAGGGCATTGCCGCCGCCACCGTCAAGCTGGTGCAGACGGGCTGTCACAACTTCTCCGAGGACCTGGATCTCCACCGGCAGCTCATGGGAATCCCCCCTCTCCCCGAGGATCAGGCGGGCCTCACCTTCCCCCAGACCTTCGACTTCCCGGCCTCCCCCCATCTGGCCGCCGCCCGGGAGGGACGCCAGGTGGACTGCGCCGCCATGGCCCAGGCCGTGGAGACGGTGGCCCAGCGCTATCCCGTGGTGCTGGTGGAAGGGGCGGGAGGGCTGGCTGTTCCCCTGACGGAAGATCTCCTGACGGTGGATTTTGCCGCCGCCCAGGGCTGGCCGGTGGTGCTGGTGTGCTCCGGAAAACTGGGCAGTCTGAACCACGCCCTCCTCTCCCTGGAGGCTCTCCGGCACCGGGGAATGACCCTGGCCGGCATCGTCTACAACTACTGCCCCGCGGCGGATCCCTGCATCGACCAGGATACGCCGGAAATGCTCCGCAAAGTCCTGCAGCGGGACTGGCAGGGGGCCCCCCTGGTGCGGCTGGGCAAGGTGGATGACCACGCCCCGGAAAAGACTCCCATGCCCGACTTCCGCCCCCTCTTCTCCCTCTAGGATCCCCTCATGGACGCCTCCCTGGACCGCCAGCATCTCTGGCACCCCTATACCTCCCTCTCCCACCCCAGACCCGTGGATCCCGTGGCCACCACCCGGGAAAACCGCATCTTCCTGGAGGATGGCACCCCCCTGATTGACGGCATCTCCTCCTGGTGGTGCGCCGCCCACGGATACTGCCGTCCGGAGATTGTCCAGGCGATTCAGGCCCAGGCGGCCCGGATGCCCCATGTGATGTTCGGCGGGCTGACTCACGAGCCTGCCATGGAGCTGGCCCGGCGTCTCCTGACGGTGCTTCCCCCGGGACTGGACCGGATCTTCTATGCGGATTCCGGTTCCATTGCCGTGGAGGTGGCCCTGAAGATGGCCTTCCAGTATCAGCATGCCCTGGGGCGGACGGGGCGCACCCGGGTGGCGGCGCTGCGGGGAGGCTATCATGGGGACACCATCGGGGCCATGTCCGTCAGCGATCCGGAGGAGATGCACAGCATTTTCCGGGGGATTCTTCCCCAGCAGTATTTTGTGCCCAGTCCCCAGTGTCCCTTCCATGAACCCTGGCGGGAGGAATCCATCCGGCCCATGGAGCAGCTCCTGGAGGAGCACCAGGGAGAGATTGCGGCGGTGATCCTGGAACCCATCTTCCAGGGGGCCAACGCCATGTGGTTCTATCACCCCGAATATCTCCGGCGCCTGCGCCGGCTCTGCGACCACTACGACATCGTCCTGATCTTCGATGAAATCGCCACGGGCTTCGGCCGCACCGGCGAACGCTTCGCCTGTCATCATGCCGGGGTGGTCCCCGACGTGATGTGCATCGGCAAGGCCCTGACCGCCGGCGCCATCACCATGGCCTGCGCCATCACCTGCCAGCGCATCGCCGATCCCATTCCCGTCCTGCTCCACGGCCCCACCTACATGGGAAATCCCATGGCCTGCGCCGTGGCCTGCGCCTCGCTGGATCTCTTCCAGAGTTACGACTGGAAGGCCAATGTGAAACGCATCGAGGCCAGACTTCAGGAACTGCTGCCCCAATACCGGAGTCTTCCCAATGTGCAGGATGTCCGGGTGCTGGGCGCTGTGGGTGTCCTGGATGTGAAGAAGATTCCCGATGAGGAAGCCGTCCGGAAACTCGTGCTGGAGACCGGGGTCTGGCTTCGCCCGGAGAGCCATTTTATCTATACCATGCCTCCCTTCATCACCCCCGACGAGGATGTGGTGCGCATCGCAGAGGCCATGGGGCGGATGGCGGAACTCTGAGGATCCCTCGGGAGTGACGTTGTTCGCGGGAAGTCGTCGTCGTCGTCCCCGGCGGGTTCCGGGGGAGTTCATCACCAGAAGCGGAGGAGGCACCACATGACGCAGCAGCCATTCGGAAAAGAAGAGGGGCAGGGGCAGGAGGAACTGGCCCTGGAGAGTGCGGAACTGCGGAAAAAGGAGCTTCTCCAGGCGCTGGAGGAGGAGAACCAGGAAAGTGCCCTGGGGCGGCTCTGCCGCAGCAAGACCTTCTGGTATATGGTCTTCGGAGCGGTCTTCTTTGTGGTGATGGGACTGCTGCTCTGGTGGGTTGCCCGGGATCTGGGCTACCTCTAGGATCTGGGGAGAGAACGCAGGAGAAAAGGCATGTTGCAGGAGAGACTGGAGGAGATTTTGCGCCGTCACACTGCCCCGGGCGGGGATGAGCTGGGGGTGCAGTGCTGTCTGAGCCAGGGCGGGGTTCTTCAGGCGGAGGCCTGCCAGGGCTTTCGGGACTGGAAGGGGACGCGCCCGGTGGAGGCGGATACTCTCTTTCCTGTCTTCTCCACCGGGAAGACGCTCTTCAGCACCCTGGGAATCCACATGGTGGAGAAGCTGGGGCTCTCCCTGGATATGGCGGTGGGGGAGGTCTGGCCGGCTTTCCGTCAGGGCAAGAAGGCAAAGATTACCCTGCGTCATCTGCTGACCCATACCAGCGGAATGCATATCATGCCTCCCGTCTCCTCCCCGGAGGAACTGGCGGACTGGAAGGGCATGTGCGAGAAAGTCGCCGCCCGGGAGCCCGTCTGGGAGCCCGGCACCCAGACTCAGTATCAGGCCCTCTCCTATGCCTGGCTCCTGGGAGGCACCCTGGAACGCCTCGCTCAATGCTCCCTCCCCGAACTGATGCGGCGGGAAATCCTGGAACCCGCCGGCGTGGAAAAGGATGTCTTCTTCGGTCTGCCGGAAAGCCAGGAAGGACGGATGGGCGAGGTGGAGCCCGCCCCTGATCTGAGGGCCTGCCTTCCCGCCAGGGAGACCTTCCTGGATCCCCTCTATCACGCTCTGGAGGAACGCCCGATCCGGCAGGCCTGCCTCCCCTCCTTCAACTGCCTGGCCAACGCCAAAGGGCTCCTGGCCTTCGGCAATGCTCTCCTCCAGGGACACTTCTTCTCCCCGGAATGGCTGCGGCAGGCCACGGAACTCCAGCGCCCTCCCCAGGAACCCATCCCCTCCGAAGACCAGGATGTCTATTGGTCCGTCTTCGGCCTGGGCTATATCCTGCTGGCGCCCCCGCCCTGGAGAGGACGCCTCTTCGGGCACCATGGCTTCGGCGGCAGCGAACTCTCCCTGGATCAGAAGACGGGAACCGTCTTCGCCATCGTGAAGAACCGGCTTTCCTGCAAGGTCAACCAGCCCATGAAGATGGAGATTCACCGTCTGGCGGCGGAGGCTCTGGGAAGCCTGTAGCGCCGAACCCAGGGGGGGGGAGGAAAAAGATCAGGATTCTTCTTTGGCGGTGCCCAGGAGGATGATGGCGGCCAGGACGGCCAGGATGCCCAGGAGGCGTCCGGCGCTGGCCTGTTCTCCGTAGCAGAAGAATCCCAGGATGGTGCAGACGGCGGGTTCCACCGCCACCAGGATGGCGGCTTTGCCGGGGGTGGTGCGTGCCATGCCCCAGCTGTAGAGGAGATAGGGAAGGGCGGTGCCGAGGATGCCTGCGCAGGCGATCCACAGGAGGCTCTGGGGGGTCTGGAGGCAGAGTTGGCAGGTTTGGATTGGGGAGAGGGTGAAGAGTCCGGCCAGGGCGGAGAAGAAGAAGGTGTAGAAGAGGAGGGTGGGGAGGGTGTATTTCTTCAGGGCCAGGGTGGCGAAGATGCTATAGAGGGCGTAGAGGAAGCCGGAGGCCAGGCCGGCGGCGAGGATGTCCCAGGGGAGGGCGAGCTGGGAGAAGCCTACCCCGGAGACCAGCAGGCATCCCAGGAGAATCAGCCCCAGGGAGACCACTTTCCGGGAGGTCCATCTCTCCCGAAAGAGAAGTCGGCTCAACAGGAGGACGAAGGCGGGGGAGGTGTAGAGGAGCACGCCTCCCACGGCGGCAAACCCCCGGGAAATGGTGTGGAAGTAACACCAGCTGAAGCAGCAGACGCTGATCCCCCCAGACCCCACAAATAGCCAAAGGTCCCGGAGGGACACCCGAAACTTCTCCGGACAGCGGCAGAGAAGAAAGGCCCCCGTCAGAAGCAAGGCCAAAAGGCTCCGCAGAAACACCACCTGCCCCATGGTGAACCCGAGATGGGAGAGGGGACGGATGTAAAGGCTGATGGTGCCCCATAGGATCCCCGCAGAGATGACGGAGCAGAGGGCCAACGCAGAAGATCGGGAAACACGGGACATGGGACACGCAGCAAAAAGAAGAAGGAAGCAAAGCGGCGAACCGGGAATGGGCCATACCATAAACCGGAATCCCCGTCGGCAGAGCCCCCCATCCCCGGGGGGTCTTGGCCGGGAAGAATCCGGCCTTCACCCCCGTCTATCGATCCTGCCACCCCGCGGGGTGGGGTTCTGGGGGGAGGGTGTAGCGCCAAATGCGGGGGACACCCCCGTGCCCCCGGTTTCCCGTTCCGTGGTTGCCCCGGCGGAACGTGGTTGAGATGGGGAACGGGGTTGAGATGGGGTGGCACGTATGCGCGAGAAAAACGCGCGGGGAAAATGGGATCCCGCTCCCCCTCCCTTCCCCCCCAAAAAAACAACAAAGGAGCGAAGCGCCTCTTCTCGCGGTGGCCCTTCGCTCCTTGCGTGTTTACGGGATTGGACTACCGTCTTTCCTTCTTGTCGACCTCCAGGAAGTACTTGTCGGAATCCCCCCGGAGTTCGCCCCAGGCCAGTTCATCCCAGGCGAGGATGGCGTTGTTGGGGAGATTCCGAACATGCCGAAAATCCGGGCGAATCCTCATGAGAAAAATGGGGAAAACCGGGGAAAAACAGCGCCAAGTTATTCATATTAATAGACAGAAAATTTCCTCCCGCCCATGATGTCGTGTCATCATCCAGGCAAACCCTTTTCCCCCGCAAAAGACAGGAAAGAAAAAAGTGGCCAGAGGCAGAAAGAAAGTCGAGAAAGAAGAGAAACTGGAAGACATTCTGTTCAGTTGCCGGGACAACTTGCGCGGCAGGGCGTCCATGACGGACAAGCGGGACTTGCTGTTGACCCTGGTGTTCCTGAAGTTCGTGTTCGACCGCTTTGACGAGCAGACCGAACGCCTGCGGGAGGAATTCCAGGCCGATCCGGAACTCCTGGAACTCCAATGGAAGCGCCCCGCCTCCTACGGAAAAGCCGGCGTCATCTTCCTCCCCGACGAATGCCGGTGGGACAAGCTGGTCAATGTGGAGCCGGTGAAGATGGCCGTCGCCTTTGACGATGCCATCCGCATCCTGGAGCAGCAGGAGGAGAAGCTGCGCAACGCCCTTCCCCAGGGAATCTTCACCCAATGCGACCTGGAACCCCAGGTGCTCAAGAGCGTCGTGGACAACATCCACAAAATCGACCGCCGCCGTTTCGCGGACAAGGATCTGATCGGACGGGTCTACGAGTATTTCCTTCAGGCCTTTGCCATCAACCAGGACAAGGAGGAGGGGGAGTTCTACACGCCCCACAGCATCGTGGAGCTCATCGCCAGCCTGATCGAGCCCTTCGACGGCACCCTGTACGACCCCTGCTGCGGCTCTGGCGGCATGTTCATCCAGTGCGCCAAGCTCATCGAGTCCAAGGGCGGCAACACCCAGACGGTGAACGTATACGGCCAGGAGTCCGAGCCCGCCACCTTCCGCCTGGCCAAGATGAACCTGGCGGTCCGGGGAATCTCCTACCACCTGGGCACCAAGGCCTCCTCCAGCTTCACCAACGACCAGCACCCGGATCTCAAGGTGGACTACATCATGGCCAATCCACCCTTCAATCTGAAGAAGTGGCGCACCTCCCAGGAACTCTTGGACGACCCCCGCTGGAAAGGCTACCAGGTCCCGCCAGAATCCAACGCCAACTATGCCTGGATTCTGCACATGCTCTCCAAGCTGAATCCTGCCGATGGCGTCGCCGGCTTCCTCCTGGCCAATGGCGCCCTGGATGACAGCGATACCCTGGCCATCCGAAAGCAACTCATCGAAAACGACAAGGTGGAGGCGATTATCATTCTGCCCAGGGACATGTTCTACACCACCGACATCTCCGTCACCCTGTGGATCCTCAACCAGAACAAGCACGCCTGCCTCAAAAACGGACACGCCTGGCGAGACCGCACCCATGAGATCCTCTTCATGGATCTGCGCACCTGGAACCAGAACACCTACGAAAAGGGAAAGTTCGTCCAATTCTCCCCAGAGCAAATCGCTCAAATCCAACAAATCTTCTTCCAATGGCGCACCACCGGCGGAACCCCCTACGCCAAGCCGGAACTCTACTACGGCGCCACAAAGGACGAAGTCGCCGAAAAGGGATATTCCCTGGTCCCCAGCCGATACATCGAATTCGTGGACCGGGATACGGAACTGGACTACGAAACGGCCCTGAAAACCGCCGGCAGCCAGGTGGC
>JAEDNW010000006.1:0-34018 GCA_016302315.1 Lentisphaeria bacterium | reverse complement strand
GGATGGGCGGAAGGCTGTTTGCCCGGCAAGAAAATCCCCCGCCTTCCCCTTGGTCAGGAGGCGGGGGAGAGGAATGCCGTGGCGGAAAGATTACTCGCCCAGGGTCTCCATGCCGGGCAGCATGCCGGGCACATCTTTCGAAAGCTCCTTCAGCATTTCCAGATCCTGGCGGGTGAGGGAGAGGCTGAGGGCCAGAGTGGTGTCATTCTGGGTGGCGGCGATGGTCTGGGGGACGGAGGCCCCGGGGAGGAAGGCGGGCAGCATCTGGCGGGCGGTGGGCACCACCAGGGTGTCCAGGACATTGTTCTTCAGGAGGATGGCCTGGTCGGCGGTGGGCAGATCGGTCTGGAGGCTCAGGTCCAGGCTGTCCGCCTTGCCCTGGAAGCGGAGGGCGAGGCCGGGGATGGCCTTCAGGGCGCTCTTGGTGTCGGCATCAAAGGAGCTGTCGCCCACCAGTTCATCCAGCTGGGCCTGCAGATCCGTAGGGATGACCACGGTGATGGCGAAAATGTCACCGGCGAAATCCCGGCGGGCGGACTGAAGGATGGCGGGCATGGGGGCGGGAGCGGCGATGGCCTTGGCCAGCAGCCCTTTGCTGCCGATGAGAATGGTCTTGCCATCCTGGGAAATCACCATCTCCAGATCCAGGGTCGGCATATCCTCCAGGGAGCCCTTGACCTTGTAGCCGTTGTATCCCTGGATCTGGCAGGGCTCGATGGTCAGATTCTGGGCCAGCTCCGGCTTCATCATGGGAGCCATTTGGAGCATGTCAAAGAAGGACTTCATGGAGACAGCGCTGCAGTGGATCCCCGCCACAAACTGCATATCCTTGGCGGCGCTGGGATCTATGGCGAGGGCCGTGAAGTCGGTGGAGAGGACGGCCGCCACCTGGAGGTTGTCCTTGATCTCCGCAGGGATCAAGTTGGCGAACTGGGCCGCCTCGTCGGCGTCGTTCAGCTCTTCGCTCTGGAGGGCTTCCGCCAGGGTGCCCTTGGCGGCCTTCTGGTTGCCCTGGATGAGGCAGAGGGGCTGGGGCAGGGCCACGTTATTGAGGGTCAGGTCGGCCTGGAGGGTGAGGGCGGCCAGGAGGGCGCACAGGAAGAGGAGGGATTTCTTCGCCATGTATGGGGTCTCCGTAGGGGTTGGGTGGGTTTGGGGTGGATGGGAGGAATCAGTTGAAGTGGATTCTCGGGTCGATGACAACGTAGCAGAAATCGGAGAGGACGTCCCCCAGGAGTCCCAGGATGCTGGTGAGGGCCAGGATGCCCATGAAGACGGGGTAGTCCCGTCCCACAATGGCTTCCATGCTGAGGTTTCCCATGCCGGGGATCTCGAAGACCCTTTCGATGATGACGGAACCGGCGAACATGACGGTGAGGACGCTGCCGAAGCCGGTGGCCACGGGGATAAGGGCATTGCGAAGGGCATGTCCCCAGAGGGCCTGTCGGGAGGAGCCTCCCTTGGCGTAGACCGTGCGGATGTAGTCGCTGTTGATCTGCTCCAGGAGGGAGTTTTTCATCAGGAGGGTGAGCATGGCAAAGGATCCGGCCACGTAGCAGAGGACAGGCAGGAGCATATGTCGCAGCAGATCCCAGAGTCTGGCGAGGGGGGGGAGGGTATCGGCCTGGGGGGATTGGAAGCCGGTGGCGGGGAGCAGATTCCAGAATTCCTCGGAGGTGCCGCAGAAGAGCATTTTCATCAGCATGCCCAGGGCGAAGACGGGGATGGCATATCCGGTGAAGACCACCACGCTGGAGAGCATGTCGAAGGGGGTGCCGTGGCGGACGGCCTTGGAGACCCCCAGGGGAATGCAGATCAGGTAGGTAAGGAGGAAACTGCTGATGCCAAAGACCAGGGAGACGGGAAAACGCTGGGAAATCATCTCCCAGGCGGTCTTGTTGGAGAATTTGTAGGAGCGGCTCAGCATGCCGCAGCGCTCCTTCCAAAGCCACGTCCAGTACCGTTGCCAGAGAGGCTTGTCAAAGCCGTAGACCTTCCGGAAATTCTCCCGTTCCCGGGCCATGGCCTCCTGGCTGGCGGCCTCCCCCGCCGCGCCCACGGCGGCCTCTCCCCCCGAGCCCATCCCCTTCATGCGCATCATCATCTGATCCACCGGCCCGCCGGGGAGAAACTGGGTGATGGAGAAGCAGAGGAGGGTGATTCCCAGGAAGGTGGGGATCACCAGGAGCAGTCTGCGGAGGAAATAATCAAGGCGCGACATCGCCGGGGGCCACGGGTTGCGGAGGGGGCAGGAGGGGCGGGGGAGCCTGCATGTTCTGCATGTCCTGCAGACGCCCTGCACGCTCTGCCGGGGACATGGGCTCCAGGTGGATGCGCAGGAGTCCCCGCACTTCGTCACAGTCCAGATCCAGAATCATGGCCTTCCGATACAGGGAAATGGCGTCCTGGGCCAGGGTGCCGGGACACTGGGCCTGCATGGCCAGGCACCGGGCCTGCATCTCCCTGGCCTTCTGGGAAATCCCGGGATCCATCATGGACAGCTCGGCGTCCAGAAAGACATCCTGGGCCTCCTGGAAGATCTGGGCGGCGGCCTTCTGCTCCTCCATGCTCTCCCTTTCCAGCAGCTCGATGCCCTGGTTGTACAGGGCGATGCCGGTGTTGTAGTCCATTCGCTGAAGCCGCATGCGGAAGCGCTGGGCGCAGAAGAGGACGGAGAGGAGGATGAAGGCCAGGAAGAGGATGTTCTTGGTGGGAGAGGGTTTTGCGCCCTGTTCCCGTGGGGTGGCGTTCTCCTGGGGTTCAGGAGCGTCCATAGGGGTTCCCGAGGGTTCTTGCATCGTCATCTAGGCGTTGGGGGGAGGAGGGAGAGGGCGTTGCGGGAGGCCGGGGCTTTTTCCAGGGATGGATACGGGTGATGGTGGCCTGGGTGGGATCTTCGTCCACGGTCCAGAGGACTTCCCAGTCCTCCAGATAGCACTGGTATTCCCGTCCGGGGATCCGCTGGTAGGCGGGTCTGGGGTCTGCGGCCACCACTTTTCGGGCCAGGGCCAGGAGTTCGGGGTGCCGTTGGCCCATGGCGGCCAGGAGTTCGGGGGCCACCTTGACCTGGAGGGCCTCTTCGGGGGGCGGGGCGTCGGCGAATCCCCCGGTGGCCTGTGGGATGCTGTCGGTGTAGGGGAGATAGGGCTTGATGTCCAGCACGGGGGTGCCGTCCACCAGATCCAGTCCGGAGACCCGGAGGAGGATCTTTCCCCTTGGTCGGATCTCCACGCCCTCCAGCTTCATGGCGGAGAGTCCGATGGGCATGGGTCGGAAGGGGGAGCGGGTGGCGAAGACCCCCAGCCTCTGGTCTCCCCCCAGGCGTGGCGGCCGGACCGTCGCCTTCCATCCCTCCCGAAGGTTTTCGTTGAAAACGAATATAACCCAGATATGGGAGAACGTTTCCAGGCCCCGGACGGTGTTGGGCTGGTTGTAGGGAGGGAGCAGCTCCAGGGTTCCCGTGGCCTCCGGAATCAGCCCGCTCTGCCGGGGAATCCCGAATTTTGTCCGATAGCAGCTATGGACGGTGGCGATGGGGGAGAAGGAGAACACGGGGAAGGGGATCAGAGGAGCCGCTGGACCAGTTCCTGGAGGGCAGGCTCCATCATCTGGAGGCAGTCGCGGAACTTCTCCAGGGAGAGATGGTTGGGGTCGAAGATGTCCTTCTCCGTCCGCAGAATGGACATGAGGGTCCGGGTCTTGTTCCGGGCGGAGACAAAGCGGGTGGTCAGCTCCTTCTCCTGATTCTGGGTCATGCAGAGAATCAGTTCGGAGGACTTGATGAGCTTGGGGGTGAGCAGCTGGACCCCCAGCCTCCGGGGAAGAAGCCCCCGCTCCGCCAGCACCTTTTCCACCTCGGGGGCGATGTGCTGCCCGTGCTGGGCGCGGATGCCGGCGGAATCGCAGGGGCATTCCTCCAGTCCCTCCTGGGCGGCCAGTGCCTGGAAGAGGGCGGCCGCCAGGGGGGCGCGGGTGCGGTCTGAACTGCAGACGAAAAGCACTCGTGGCATAGGGGGAGGGCGTTACTTCTGGAGGGAGCGGAAGTACTGGATGGTGGCGGCCAGTCCCTCCTCGAAGTTGGAGCAGGGCTGGAAGCCGGTGGCCTTCAGCTTGTCGATGGCGGCGTAGGAGTGCTTCACGTCGCCGGCCCGCTCGGCCTGGTGGATGATCTCGGAGTGGGATCCGGTGATCTGGATGATCTTCTTGGCCAGGTCATTGATGGTGATGACGCCGCCGTAGGCGATGTTGTGGACGCCGGTGGCGGGGCTTTCGGTGGCGAAGAAGGCGTTGGCCCGGGCGATGTCCTTCACGTAGATGAAGTCCCGGGTCTGCTCCCCGTCGCCGTAGATGGTGAGGGGTTCATTGGCCAGGGCCTTGGCCACGAAGATGGGCACGGCGGCGGCGTACTGGCTGTGGGGGTTCTGGCGGGGGCCGAAGACGTTGAAGTAGCGGAGGCAGGCGGTGGGCAGATTCCGCTCCCGGGTGAACATGGCGCAGTAGTATTCGTCATCCAGCTTGGTGACGGCGTAGGGGCTCTTGGGTTCGGGAACCATGGTCTCCCGCTTGGGCACCTCGGGGTTGTCGCCGTAGATGGCGGCGGAGGTGGAGAGGCAGAGCTTCTTGGCGCCGGCCTTGGCGGCGGCTTCCAGGACATTCAGGGTGCCCTGGGTGTTGATCTCCACACACTCCTGGGGCTTGGACATGGACTCCGGCACGGAGATCATGGCCGCCAGGTGGAAGACATAGTCCACCCCTTCCATGGCCTTTTCCAGGACGGGCTTGTCCAGGATGGAACCCTCCCGGAAGTCCACCTGGAATCCCTCGAGATTCTTCAGGAAGCCGGTGCGGAGATTGTCCAGCACCCGGACTTCCGCCTTCCCCTGGAAGGCTTCCACGATATGACTGCCGATGAAGCCGGCGCCGCCGGTGACGAGAATGCGCATGATGAGTCGTTTCCTTGAGACGGGATGAGAGAAAGGGGGCGTTTTCCCTGGCGGGGCGCCCCCGGGGGAGCGAAGAAAAACCTAGGCGGACTTTGCCTCTTTTCCCAGGCGGAAGGCCTGGAGGGCGGCCTGGACCACGGCGTCGCCCTTGGCGGCGAAGTGCTGCTGGATGGCCTTCTCCAGGATGGCGGCGTCCAGCCCCAGGTAGTTGGCGATGGCGCCCAGCAGGACCACGTTGGTGTTCCTGGGGTTACCGGAGGCCTTGGCCAGGGAGGTGGTGTCCAGGAGGAGGGTCTTGGGCATGGCGCTGATCTCCTCCCGGATCTGGCTTTCCTGGGGATAGTCGGGGATGTTGATCAGAGGGGTCTGGTCGGTGATGAGGATTCCCTGGGGGGCGAGGCTGGCGCGGTGCCGCAGGGCCTCCATGGGCTCCATGGCCACTACCATGTCGGCGGTGCCGGGGGTGATCTGGTCGGCGAAGATGGGATCGCTGGAGAGCCGCAGGTGGGCGAAGACGGAGCCGCCCCGCTGGCTCATACCGTGAATTTCCGACTGCTTGACGTGGAGCCGCTCGGCCACGGCCACCTTGCCCAGAATGGCGGCGATGGTGAGAATGCCCTGCCCGCCGACGCCGGCCAAAACGATGTCACATTTCATGGTGTGGGTTCTCCTTGAGAAGGGGAGGAGGCCGCCGGGAGAGGGAGGGGGAAGCGTGTGTTCCTCCGGGGCGTCCTCCGTGTCTGGGGGGTGGTGAGGGCTATTTCTTGGCGACTTTGCGGCGGAGGGTCTGGATGCACTCCCGGCGGGCGATGATCACGGAGACGCCGGGATGCCGCAGTTCCTCCTCGAAGATGGCCTCGTTTTCCTGATGCTTGGCGGGAAGGGGAAGTATCACCCGGATGTGTTCCCGGGGCACGCCCATGCCCGCCACAATCTCCTCCAGGCGGCCCAGGGCGGCGGAGTCCTGCCCGCCGGTCATGCCCACGGTGAGATTGTCCAGGATGACCACGGTGACGGGGCTGTTTTCCCAGATGGCGTCCAGGAGCCCGGTCATGCCGGAGTGGGTGAAGGTGGAGTCGCCGATGACGGCCACGGGGTGTTTCATGCCGGCGTCGGCGGCGCCTTTGGCCAGGGTGATGGAGGCGCCCATGTCCACGCAGGAGGTGATGGCGTTATAGGGAGGCAGGGCGCCCAGGGTGTAGCATCCGATGTCGCCGAAGACCCGGGCATCGCCCACCTTCTGGCAGGCTTCGGTGAGGGCACGGTAGGTGTCGGCGTGGGGGCAGCCGTCGCAGAGTCTGGGGGGACGCTGGCGGAGGCTCTGGGCCTGGGGGAGGAGCTGGGGGGCGGGGAGTCCGCAGGCCAGCTGGATGGCCCGGGTGTTGAGCTCCCCGGTGCGGGGCAGGGCGCCGTCCAGCCGTCCCCGGATCTTGTCATTGCCCAGGGGACCTCGGAGGGATTCTTCCACCACGGGCATGCCCTCTTCGATGACCAGTACCTTGTCGCAGGTGTCCAGGAGGGTCTTGAGCTGGGGGAGGGGGAGGGGATACTGGGAGATTTTCAGGACGGGGTGGGGGCAGTGTCCTCCGAAGGCTTCCTGGAGGTAGTTGTAGCCGATGCCGCAGGCCAGGATGCCCAGGGAGTGGTCGGGGCCGTCGGTGTAGGTGTTGAAGGGGGATTCCTGGCTGGCCTTCTGGAAGGCGTCCTGCTTGTCCAGGAGAGCCTGGTAGTTGCGCTTGGCGATGGCGGGAAGGAGGACGTAGTGGCGGGGATCCTCATGGAATCGGATCTCCTTCTGGGGGAGGGGCTGGTCCGCCAGCTCTACATCGGCCCGGGAGTGGGAGAGCCGGGTGGTGAGGCGCACCAGCACCGGGGTGCCCAGCTTCTCGGAGAGGTCAAAGGCGTAGGCGGGCAGCTGGTAGGCCTCCTGCTGGGAGGCGGGCTCCACCACGGGAATCATGGCGAATTTGCCGTAGAAGCGGCTGTCCTGCTCGTTCTGGGAGGAGTGCATGGAGGGATCGTCCGCCACGGTGACCAGCAATCCTCCGTTGGCGCCGGTGATGGCGGCGTTCATGAAGCCGTCGGCGCAGGCGTTGAGGCCCACGTGCTTCATGCAGGCGATGGCCCGCTTTCCCATGTAGCTGGCGCCGATGGCCTCCTCCATGGCCGCCTTTTCATTGCAGGACCACTGGCGGTGGATGTTGCGCTGGGCCGCCATGGGGGAAGCCTGGAAGTATTCCATGATTTCCGTGGATGGCGTTCCGGGATAGGCGTAGCAGGCGGAGACGCCGGCGTCGATGGCGCCCTGGGCGTAGGCCTCGTCGCCGAGAAGGAGTCGGGTGGTAGGCATGGGATGTGGGAGAGTAGGGTGGGAGTGGGGAAGAAAAAAGGGGGCGTTCAGGAGAACTTCTGCCGTCCGTTCAGGGCCAGGGCCAGGGAGGGGGTGTCGGCGTAGGAGAGATCGGCGCCGGTGGGGACGCCGATGGCCAGCCGGGTGATGGTGAGCCCCTCCCGCTGGAAATCGTCCAGGAGGAGTTTGGCGGTGGCCTGCCCCTCCACGTCGGTGCTGGTGGCCAGGATCATCTCCGTGACCTGGGGATCGGCCAGCCGTTCCCGCAGTGGCTCCCAGCGCAGCTGCTCCGGGGTGACGCCGGAAAGGGGGGAGAACCGGCCGCCCAGCACATGGTAGAGGCCGCGGAAGCACCCGGTGCGCTCAATGACCGGCACCTGGAGGGCCGTCTCCACCACGCAGATCTGGGAGTGATCCCGGTGGGGATCCGCACAGATCTGGCAGAGTTCCCCCTCGGTGTAGAATCCGCAGACGGGACAGGGAACCACCCGCTGGTGAAGGTGGGTGAGATCCTCGGCCAGGGCCTGCAGATCCGCCTCCTGCCAGCGGAGGAGTTCCCAGGCGTGGCGCTGGGCGGTCTGGGCCCCTACCCCCGGAAGTTTCCGAAGGCGGGCGGCCAGCCGCTCCATGGCGGAAGGAAGCTTGATTTCCATGGCGAGGGAGAAAAGGGGGCGAATCCCGGTGGTTAGGGGGTCTGGAAGGGCGGGGCCAGGGGAATCACACCGTCGTAGGGCTCAAAGCCCAGGGCGCCTATGACGGCCTTCACCGCCGGTTCCTTCTTCAAGGCGGCCATCTCTTCCTTCGTGGCCCGCCGGAATCCGCTCTGGGTCAACTCGTCCACCGGGGTCGCCACAGGCTCCTGCATCCCCTCCAGGGGATTGGGCAACGCCTGACCCAGGGCGGGAGGACACTCCTCCCCCACCTCCGGACACTCCTCCATGGAACCCGGCACCTCCATGGCCGAAACAGGGTCTGCCACGGGAACCGGCGCGGAAGGAACCGGCACAGGTGCAGGTGCGGGTGCGGGGGCAGGAGCGGGGGCAGGAGCAGGAGCGGGGGCAGGGGCAGGAGCGGGGGCAGGGGCAGGGGCAGGAGCAGGGGCAGGAGCAGGGGCAGGAGCGGGGGCAGGAGCCGGGGATTCCGTCAAGGCGGGGGGGATGCGGGGGGTGATCTCCTCCTTGGGGATCAGTCCGCTGATGACATTCAGGTGGGTCAGGACGTCATCCAGGGTGGCGCTGTGGATGTCGCTGATGATCTGGGCCACCAGGACTTCCAGGGCGATGCGCTTGTTCAGGCAGTCCCGGAAGAGCTGTTCCTGGGCCACCAGGGTGGAGAGGACCCGGCGGAGGAACGGGGGAGGGACGGTCTGGGCGGTGGCGGTGAGTTCCTTCAGCTCGTCTACGCTGACTTCCAGGAATTTTCCGGCGTCCTGGCAGCATCCGGCCAGCATCAGATTGCGGAAATATTCCACCAGGTCTCCGTATACCTTTTCCAGATCCCGTCCGGAGTTGGCCAGATTGGCGATGACATCCAGCACCCGGGTGATGTCATTGGCCAGGATTCCCCGGGCCATTTCCCGGAGTTCTGTGCCGGAGGCCAGGCCGAAGATCTGGATCACGTCCGCTTCCCGGATGGTTTCCTCGGCGGTGGCGCCGCCGCAGAAGGCGATGATCTGGTCCAGGATGGACTGGGCGTCCCGCATGCCGCCGTCCGCCGCCCGGGCGATGCAGGCCAGGGCCGCATCCTCCACGAAGAGCTGTTCCGCCTTGGCGATCTGGCGCAGGCGTTCCATGATGAGGGGGACGGGGATGCGGCGCAGGTCGAAGCGCTGGCATCGGGAGATGATGGTGGGTAGGATCTTGTGGGGTTCGGTGGTGGCGAAGAGGAACTTCACGTAGGCCGGGGGCTCCTCCAGGGTCTTCAGGAGGGCATTCCACGCGGCGTTGGAAAGCATGTGGACTTCGTCGATGATGTAGATCTTGTATTTGCTTTTGGTGGGAGGATAGAGGACCTGGTCCCGGATCTTCCGCATATCCTCCACCCCGTTGTGGCTGGCGGCGTCGATCTCCACCACATCCAGGGAGTTTCCAGCGGCGATTTCCTGGCAGGATTCGCACTGGCAGCAGGGTTCGCCGTCCACGGGATGCTGGCAGTTCAGGGCCTTGGCGAAGATTCGGGCGGAGGTGGTCTTTCCGATTCCCCGGGATCCCACAAACAGATAGGCATGCCCCAGCCGTCCGCTCCGAAGGGCGTTCTTCAGGGTGCGGGCAATATGCTCCTGGCCTACAACCTCCGAAAAGGTCTGGGGACGCCACTTCCTCGCCAATACTTGATAGGTCATCTCCTCTCCCGTCCACGCCGACGACGAAACGGGGACACCCCTCCGACTCTCTCACTCCACTCCGGAAGGAGCGGGATTCCAGAAAACGGCTTCCCCTGCATTCCAAAAAAAAAGCCATGCCGCCTGCCCCGGAATGACTGGCACCCAAGTTGCATGCTTAGGGCTGCTTGGTTCCCCATCTGACCCGGTTCACAGACACCTTGCCGCACAGGTTCCGACGCAAGCGACATGACAAGCCCTAATATAAGACTTCCCCTCCCACTTTGCCCCATTCCCCATCCCCTTTTTGAGAAAAAGACCCCACGCCCCCCCCCATTTCCCCAACGGCCCGTTTCGGGCCAGCTCCGGGGACTTCATCCATGCCCTGCCTGTTACCGGGGGAGGGCGAGGATAGGATCCCTCCGTGGCGTAACACCCCTGCTTGCGGGGGGCGGGGAATAGCAAACCCCCCGTTTGGATTTATAGTTCACGCCTTGAATGATCCCCTGGGAGGAGAGGAGAATCTTTGGGCGGAATCCCGAAGAAAATTCCCCCGAAAATATCCCGCCTTTTTCCGCCAGACCGAAACGAGGGATCATCAAGGACTTTGCATGCCCTTTCTTGATGGTATGGAGGCATTCCCATTCCCGCCGGCAACCTTGACAGAGAGCACGTAGAATAAAGACAATGAATAAACAGCAACTTGCCGCAAAAATCTGGGAATCCGCCAATAAGCTGCGCTCGAAGATCGAGGCGAACGAGTACAAGGATTACATCCTGGGTTTTATCTTCTATAAATTCCTTTCGGAAAGGGAGCTGAAGTTCCTTCGGGAGAAAGGGTTCTCCCAGGAGGAGATTGCCGCCCTGTCGGAAGCCGACGGGGAGACCGTGAGTTATATCCAGGAGAACATCGGGTATTTCATTGGCTATGAGGATTTGTTCTCCACCTGGCTTGCCATGGGACGGGATTTTGACATCTCCAATGTCCGGGACGCCCTTTCCGCCTTCAGCCGTCTGATCAATCCCTCCCACAGAAAGGTCTTCCACGGCATCTTCAAGACGCTGGAGACGGGCCTGAGCAAACTGGGGGAGAACTCTGTCGCCCAGACCAAAGCCGTCAGTTCCCTGCTCCAGCTGATCCGCGACATTCCCATGGACGGGAAACAGGACTACGATGTCCTGGGCTTCATCTATGAATATCTCATCGGCATGTTTGCGGCCAATGCCGGGAAGAAGGCGGGGGAGTTCTATACCCCCCATGAGGTTTCCCTGCTGATGTCCCAGATTGTCGCCCATCACCTGAAAGACCGTGGGGAAATCAAGATCTACGATCCCACCAGCGGCTCCGGTTCCCTGCTGATCAACATCGGCCATGCGGTGGCCCAGTTCATGCCGGAGACGGACCGCATCAAATACTACGCCCA
This sequence comes from Lentisphaeria bacterium, assembly GCA_016302315.1. Classification (GTDB taxonomy): domain Bacteria; phylum Verrucomicrobiota; class Lentisphaeria; order Oligosphaerales; family Oligosphaeraceae; genus UBA1724. The sequence goes on along the minus strand of JAEDNW010000006.1, from coordinate 22,981 downwards.
GGAACTGAAGGAGAATACCTATAACCTCACCCGGATGAATCTGGTGATGCGGGGCATTCTGCCGGACAATATCGTCACCCGAAACGGGGATACCCTGGAGGAGGACTGGCCCTACTTTGACGATAATGATCCGGAAGGGACCTATGAGCCGCTGTATGTGGACGCGGTGGTTTCCAATCCCCCGTATTCCCAGCACTGGGATCCCCAGAACAAGGAGTTCGATGTCCGCTTTGCGGATTTCGGGGTTTCCCCCAAATCCAAGGCGGATTACGCCTTCCTGCTCCATGATCTTTACCATCTCAAGCCGGACGGCGTCATGACGATTGTCCTGCCCCACGGGGTTCTCTTCCGGGGGGACGCGGAGGGGGAAATCCGCAGGAAGCTATTGGAGCGCAATCACATTGACGCCATTATCGGCCTGCCGGCCAACATCTTCTTCGGCACAGGCATTCCCACCATCGTCATGGTGCTGAAGAAGAATCGCCCCGACACGGATGTGATGATCATCGACGCCTCCCAGGGGTTTGAAAAGGCGGGGAAGAGCAACCGGCTTCGGGCCTCCGACATCAAGCGCATCACCGATGCGGTGACCGGCCGCATCGCCACCCCGGGCTATTCCCGGAGGGTGACTCTGGAGGAAATCCGAAGAAACGAATACAATCTGAATCTCCCCCGATACATCGAAAAGGACGCCGGGACGGAATCCTGGGATATCCGGGCGCTGATGTTCGGGGGAATTCCCGAAGGGGAGATCGATGCCCTGGCCCCCTACTGGGAGGCTCTCCCGGGGCTCCGGGAAAGCCTCTTCGCCGGAGAGGGACACTACGCCCGGCTGGTCTCTCCGGACATCGAGGCCGCCTGCCATGCCCATCCCGCCGTCCAGCACTTCAAGGCCTCCTTCGCCCAGGCCTTCGCAGGGCTGAAGGAGGATCTGCGGAAGGAACTGCTGGAGCAGTGGGAGATGCTGCGCATTCCCCTGGAGGAGGGTGTGTTGTGTGACAATATCTTCGCCCGGCTTGCCCACATCCCCCTCGTGGACAGATACGAGGCGTTCCAGCTCCTGGACGATGCCTGGACGAAAATCGCCGTCGATCTGGAAATGCTCCAGACCGAGGGAATGGCGGCGGCCAACAAGGTGGATCCCAATATGAGCCTGAAGAAGAAGGATGGCCATGATGTGGAAGTCCAGGATGGATGGACCGGCCGTGTGATCCCCTTCTCCCTGGCCCAGGAGATCTTGCTGGCGGCGGAGGCGAAGGCGCTGCGGGAGAAGGAGGAGGAGTTGGCGCAGGTCGTCTCGGAATACGAGGAGATGGTGGATGCCCTGAGCGAGGAAGAGAAGGGGCAGGAGTATTTTGACGGGGAGAAGGAGAAATTCGACCCGGCGGAGATCAAGAGGTTCATCAAGGCATATCCGGAGGAGAAGGAGACCATCGCCATGCTGAAGAAGGCGGATGGGCTCATCACCCGGGAAAAAGCCCTGAAGAAGGCCATCAAGGCGGAATCCCAGGCGCTGCACTTGAAGACCAAGGCCACCATCGAGGCGCTGTCCCGGGAGGAGATCCTGGCGCTTCTGGAGGCAAAGTGGATTGCTCCGCTTTGGGAAAAGCTGAATGCTCTGCCCGCCCGTATCATCGCCGAACTGAATCAGAAACTCAAGATCCTCTCCCAAAAATACACGGATACCCTTCCGGAGGTGGAAGAGCAAATTGCCCAGACGGAGGGGGAGTTGCTGTGCATGTTGTCACAACTCACTGGCACTCAGGAAGATATGGAAGGAATAGCAGAGCTGGCAAGGCTCTTGGGAGGGAAAGGATGACGGAAGAGCGGTGCATCTACCACGGCAGTCAGCAGATCGTGGAGCGTCCGGAGATCCGGCCCACGAAATACAGCAAGGATTTTGCGGCGGGATTCTACTGCACGGTCTTCAAGGAGCAGGCCGTTCGCTGGGCCACCCGCTACCCGGTCACCGGATATGTGAATGCCTTCCTGTATCGGGAAAATCCCGCTCTCCGGATCAAGCGCTTTGCGTCCATGACGGAAGAGTGGCTCGATTTCATCGCCGCCTGCCGAAACGGGGGCGACCACGATTTTGACATCGTGGAGGGCCCGATGGCCAACGACACCATCTTCAACTATGTGCAGGACTTTGTGGACGGAAATATCTCCCGGGAAGCCTTCTGGGCCCTGGCAAAATTCAAGCGCCCGACCCATCAGCTCTGTTTCCATACCGCCGCCGCCCTGCGCACCCTCACCTTCCGGGGATTCGAGATCCATGAAAATGAATGACAGCGACTTGTTCTTCACCTGCAGTCTCCTGGAGGAGATCGGCAGGGAAACCCGGCAAAGACGCAGGGATGTGGTGGCCCTCCTGGGGAGAAAGGTGGTCGCCCATATCTATGAGAATGCCGGGACGCTCCACTGCGAACCCGTCCCCAAGACGGCGGAGGTCTTCATCCGACTGGCCGGAATCCCCCAGGGAAAGTTTGACAATGTGGCCACCTGCCAATACACCGTGCCGGATTACTGGACCATCGGAAAGGTCTACGCCAGATTGATCGAGGATGTCTGCGACACCAACGTCATCGATACTCTCCTCCAGGTCTACGAATCCCCCGTCAGTGACGCCATCTCCAACTACAACAGCGATTTCTTCTACCAGCCCCGGGGATTCCTCAAGGAACAATTCCTCCAGCTCCCAACCCCACCCCACCACCCCAACGCTCCCACCCCAAAAATCCGATTCCAAAACTTCTCCGAAAAATGGGAAAAACGAAAACTGGGGGAGTATCTTGAGACATCCCTGGAAAAGAATTCGGAATGCACCTATACCACCGATGATGTCCTGTCCGTTTCCGGGGATTTTGGTGTTGTCAATCAGATAGAATTCCAAGGGCGGTCATTTGCGGGGGCCTCTGTTGCGAATTATGGCATTTTGCAGCTGGGAGACGTAGTGTATACAAAATCCCCACTAAAGGCATGTCCTTATGGAATTATTAAGACCAATAAATTTAAAACAGGAATCGTTTCCGTGCTTTATGGTATTTACCATACGAAAGAGAATATATGTGCGGACTTTGTCCAAACATATTTTGAGCTGAACTCCCGATTAAACCATTATCTTCGCCCGCTTGTCAATAAAGGGGCAAAGAATACACTTCAGGTCAGCGATGATGATGCTTTACAGGGTGAGGTGGTCTTTCCCCCAACAAAACCGGAGCAGGAGAAGATTGGGGTTTTCTTTCAGAAGTTGGATCGTCTGATTGCCCTGCATCGGGAGAAGGAGGAGAAGCTGCGCAACCTGAAGAAAGCCCTGCTGGAAAGAATGTTTCCCCGGCAGGGAAGGAAGGTGCCGGGAATTCGATTCGCCGGCTTTGCCGAACCCTGGAAGGAACGAAAACTGGGGGAATGTTTTAACGAAAGAAATGAACGCTCTGCTGAGGGAGAGCTTCTTTCCGTCACCATCAATTCGGGAATCCGCAAGTTTGATGAATTAGGCCGGAATGACAATTCGAGTGAAGATAAATCTCATTACAAGAGGGTGCTGCCCGGGGATATCGCCTATAATTCAATGCGGATGTGGCAAGGAGCAAGTGGCCATTCCCCGTACGATGGCATTGTGAGCCCCGCATATACCGTGATAACTCCTCGCGAAGGTGTATCCTCAATCTTTTTCTCTTATCTGTTCAAGCGGGAATCGATGATCCAAATCTTCCAGAATAGGTCACAAGGAATTACATCGGATACATGGAATTTGAAATTCCCGGCATTCAGTGAGATCGATACCGCATTGCCAACAAAACCGGAGCAGGAGAAGATTGGGGTTTTCTTTCAGAAGTTGGATCGTCTGATTGCCCTGCATCGGGAGAAGGAGGAGAAGCTGCGCAACCTGAAGAAAGCCCTGCTGGAAAGAATGTTTCCCCGGCAGGGAAGGAAGGTGCCGGGAATTCGATTCGCCGGCTTTGCCGAACCCTGGAAGGAACGAAAACTGGGGGAATGTTTTAACGAAAGAAATGAACGCTCTGCTGAGGGAGAGCTTCTTTCCGTCACCATCAATTCGGGAATCCGCAAGTTTGATGAATTAGGCCGGAATGACAATTCGAGTGAAGATAAATCTCATTACAAGAGGGTGCTGCCCGGGGATATCGCCTATAATTCAATGCGGATGTGGCAAGGAGCAAGTGGCCATTCCCCGTACGATGGCATTGTGAGCCCCGCATATACCGTGATAACTCCTCGCGAAGGTGTATCCTCAATCTTTTTCTCTTATCTGTTCAAGCGGGAATCGATGATCCAAATCTTCCAGAATAGGTCACAAGGAATTACATCGGATACATGGAATTTGAAATTCCCGGCATTCAGTGAGATCGATACCGCATTGCCAGCAAAACCGGAGCAGGAAAAGTTAGCTGTTCTATTTCAGAAGTTGGATCGTCTGATTTCCTTGTATCAGAGGCGTGGGGAGAAGCTTCGGTGTCTGAAGGAAGGCTGTCTTTCGGGGATGTTTGTCTGAGGGTTGTGGTGTAGGGAGCGGATCCAATGGCCTTTGACAAGGAATCTCTCTTTGAGGAGTCGCTGGTTGCGGCGCTGACGGAGCGTTACGGGTGGGACAAGGCGGTGTTGAGTCATCCCACGGAGGAGGAATTGTATGAGAACTGGGCGCGGATTCTCTTCCGCAACAATCAGGAGATTGACCGTCTGAACGGGGTTCCCCTTTCCCCGGGGGAGATGCATCAGATTGGGGAGCAGCTTGTCCAAATGCGCACCCCCTTTCGGCTCAACAATTTCATCAATGGGAAGACCATATCCATCATCCGGGACAATCCGGCGGATCCTCTGCACTTTGGGAAGGAGGTCAGTCTGAAGATCTACGATCGGATGGAGATCGCGGGGGGCACGAGCTGCTATCAGATTGCCCGTCAGCCGGAATTTCGGACACCCCATCCCCTGGCCAGTGACCGGCGGGGAGATGTGATGCTGCTGATCAACGGGATGCCGGTGCTCCACATTGAGCTCAAGAAGAGCGGGGTGGATGTGAGCCAGGCCTGTCATCAGATCGAGAAGTACGCCCGGGAGAATGTCTTCACCGGGATTTTCTCCCTGGTCCAGGTGTTTGTGGCCATGACACCGGAAGAGACCCTCTACTTCGCCAATCCGGGACCCGATGGCGCCTTCCAGAAGGATTTCTACTTCCACTGGGGGGATTTTGACAACAATCCGGTGAATGACTGGCAGGAGGTGGCGGAAAAGCTGCTGTCCATCCCCATGGCCCATCAGCTGATTGGCTTCTATACGGTGGCGGATTCCACGGACGGGGTGCTGAAGGTCCTGCGGAGCTATCAGTATTATGCGGCCACGAGGATTGCCGACCGGGTGCCCAAGCGGAAGGATCTATGGGACGGGACGCGGCAGCGTGGCGGGTACATCTGGCATACCACCGGGAGCGGCAAGACCATGACCAGCTTCAAGTCCGCCCAGCTGATCGCCGACAGCCAGGATGCGGACAAGGTGGTGTTCCTGATGGACCGGATCGAGCTGGGCACCCAGTCCCTTCTTGCCTACCGCGGGTTTGCGGGGGAGGGGTTTTCCGTGCAGGCCACGGAGAACACAGGGGTTCTGGTTTCCAAATTGAAGCGTTCGGATCCCAATGCCACCCTGATTGTGACCTCTATCCAGAAAATGAGCAACATCAAGGACGAGCCGGAGGGAATGAATGCCCGGGATCTCGCCGAAATGCGGAAAAAGCGGATCGTGTTCATTGTGGACGAGTGCCACCGGGATACCTTCGGCGATATGATGGCCAATATCAAGGCGGCTTTCCCCGCCGCCATTTTCTTCGGGTTTACGGGAACCCCCATCCACCAGGAAAACCAGAAGAAAATGAACACGACGGCCTCGGTGTTCGGAAACGAACTCCACCGCTATACCATCGCCGATGGCATCCGGGACAAGAATGTCCTGGGCTTCGATCCCTATATGGTGCTGACCTGGAAAGACAAGGATATCCGCCAGCAGGTGGCCCTGAGAAAGGCCGCCGCCAGCAGCGAAAGGGAGGTCCTGGCGGATCCGGCGAAGAAACGCATCTACTGGAAATACATGGATCCCTCCAAGGTGAAAATGGCCGGATTCTACGGGGAGGACGGCAAGTATGTGAAGGGAATCGAGGATTTTCTGCAGGAGTACACGGGAATGGGGCAGTATGACTGCCCGGACCATAGGACAATGGTGGTGCAGGACATCCGGGAGAACTGGCTTCGCCTGAGCCGGGAGGGAAAATTCCACGGGATTCTTGCCACCAGCAGCATTCGGGAGGCGATTGCCTACTACCGTCTGTTCAAGCAGGATATGCCGGAATTGAAAGTCACGGCACAGTTCGACTCCTCCATCGACAACGACAGTGTCACCTCGTCCCTGGAGAAGGAGGAGGGTCTGACGGAAATCCTGGAGGACTACAATCAGCGCTACGGGCAGCATTTCACCATACCCACCCACGATGCCTTCAAGAAGGACGTATCCCTTCGTCTGGCCCACAAGGAGCAGCATAAAACCATCCACAAGACGCCCGCCCTGCAGCTGGATTTGCTGATTGTGGTGGATCAGATGCTTACCGGCTTCGACTCCAAATGGGTCAATACGCTGTATTTGGACAAGCTGATGGGGAATGAGCACATCATCCAGGCCTTTTCCCGCACAAACCGGATTTTCCGGTCCGACGAGAAACCCTTCGGCACCATTCGGTATTATCGCTTCCCCCATACCATGGCCCGGAAGATCGAGGAAGCCATGAAGCTCTATTCCGGAGACCGCCCCGCCGGTATCTTTGTGGAGAAGCTGGGCCAGAATCTCCAGAGGATGAATGAACTCTACGCCGAAATCGAAACCCTTTTCCTCCATGCCGGAATCCAGGATTTTGCGGCATTGCCGGAGGAGCCTGCGGAACGGGGAAAATTCGCCAAGCTCTTCAAGACGCTGAATGCCTATCTGGAGGCGGCAAAAGTCCAGGGGTTCCGCTGGGAGGTCCGTTCGTATGTGTTTACGGGGGAGACCATCACCCTGGCCTTCGGCAGGGAAACCTATGCCACTCTTCTGCAGCGGTACAAGGAACTTTTCCAGGGCGGTGGCGTCGGCGGAGACGCCGATGATGTGGTCCCCTTCCCCATCGACCCCCATCTGATGGAAATCGACACGGGAGTCATTGATGCGGAATACATGAATTCCCGCTTTGAGAAATATCGCTTCATCCTGGAGCAACAGTATGTGGATGACCAGGAACGGAACCAGGTCCTGGCGGATCTTCACAAATCCTTTGCCACGCTATCCCAGGAGGATCAGAAATATTCTCAGATGGTCCTCCATGACGTCGAGAACGGAAACCTCCAGATGCAGTCCGGGAAAACATTCCGGGATTACATCACCGAATATCAAGTCCGGGTGGAATCCAGTCTCCTCCAGCAGGTCGCCCGCATCTTCGGCCTGGAGGAAAGTCTCCTGGTCGCCTTTATGAAAACGAAGGTGACGGAAAGCAACATCAACGAATATGGCCGGTTCCATACGCTGATGAAGCATGTGAACCCCGCCAAGGCCAAGGAGTATTTCGAGGCGCGTCTCGGCGTTCCTCTTGGCCGTGCCCAGGTGAATATCCGCACCGATATGTTCTTGCGGAAGTTTATCCTGTCCGGCGGAAAAACCCTCCCCAAGGTCTCCCCGCGGGAAGAGGGCTTATAGGGGACAGGGGAAAATTTCCACCAGAACCCCCGGCAGGGGTGGCTGGTTTACCGGGGCAGGGCGGGGCCGCTGGATCCCTGGATGCCGTCCAGGCATTCCAGGACGATGGCGGTTCTGGCGGGGAGATAGATGGAGAGGGCGGGGGGCTGGCCCTGGGGGGCCTGGTTATAGAAGTGCTGTCCCGGCTGGATTCTTCCGAAGCCGTTGAAGGGCTGGGCATCGGAGTCCAGGACCAGGGCGTATTCCTGTCCCTGGCAGGGGACGGCCAGGTTCTGGTAGGATTCGGTGGGATGGAAATTCAGGGCGAAGAGGAGTCCGTCCCGTTCGAAGAGGAGGAGGTGGCGGCTTTGATCCACGTGTCGTCGTTCCGTGGGGGCGAGATAGAAGTGGGGGTGCCTGCGGAGGAGGTGGATCATGGCGTGGTCGAAGGCCAGGAGGGGCTGATAGCGGAGATTGGGGTCGTCGGCCAAATCCCACCGTCTTCTGGCGTGGTCGTAGGACCATCCGTTGCCTTCCCTGGGGAAGTCCAGCCACTCGGGGTGTCCGAACTCGTTGCCCATGAAGTTGAGATATCCGCTTCTGCCGGTGGCGGCGGTGGCCAGGCGGGCCATCTTGTGGAGGGCGATGCCCCGGTCCACCAGGAGATTTTGGCTCTGGAGGTCCATGGCGTTGTACATGGCGTTGCCCAGGCATCGGAAGAGGAAGGTCTGGCCCCCCACCAGGGCCTGGTCGTGGCATTCCACGTAGGAGAGGGTCTTCTCCTCCTTCCGCCCGTTGTTCAGCTCATACCAGAGGGCCTCCATGTCCCAGTATTCGTCGGGGCGGTCCAGGAGCTTGAACCACAGATCCGTGACCCCCATGGCCAGGCGATAGTCGAAGCCGATGCCACCCTCCGCCACGGGCATGGCCAGCCCCGGCATGCCGGAGATGTCCTCCGCGATGGTGAGGGCGGGGCGCTTCAGGGCGTGGCAGACCTGGTTGGCCATGGTGAGGTAGGCCACGGCATCCCAGTCCACATTGGGCCCGAAGTATTCCTGGTATCCCTGGAAGGCGTGTCCCAGTCCGTGGTCGAAGTAGAGCATGCTGGTGACGCCGTCGAACCGGAATCCGTCCAGGTGGTATTCTTCCAGCCAGTATCGGCAGTTGGAGAGGAGGAATCGGGCGACCTGGGGTTTTCCGTAGTTGAAGCAGTAGGAGTTCCAGGCGGGGTGCTCTCCCCGGGGCCCTTCGTGGAAGAACTGGTCTCGGCGGCCGCAGAGGTTTCCCAGGCCCTCCAGCTCATTCTTCACGGCGTGGGAGTGGACCAGGTCCATGACCACCCGGAGCCCTAGTCCGTGGGCGGTGTCCACCAGCTCCTTCAGGTCGTCGGGGGTGCCGAAGAGTTCCGCCGGGGCGAAGAAGTTGGCCACGTGGTAGCCGAAGGAGGCGTAATAGGGATGCTGGGCCACGGCCATCAGCTGGAGGCAGGTATAGCCTTCCTGGGCGATGCGGGGCAGGGTCTTCTGAAGGAACTCCCGGAAGGTGCCGGCCTTGGGCTCGGGCTGGGCGATGCCCACATGGGTCTCGTAGACCAGCATCTGGGGGGAGAAGGGGACATGGTCGTTCTTCCAGGGATAGGGGGTCTCGCTCTCCCGCACCACGGCGTTGAAGAGCACATTCCCCCCGGGCTGGGTCTCCCGACGGACCTGGGTGGCGGCGGTGGGAAGACGCCACCCGTTGCCCCCTTCCCACTCCACATAAAGCTGGCACGCCTGCCCCTCCTTCATCAGCTCCGCCGGCACCTCCAGCTGCCAGTCCTCCGTCCCCTCCACGGGATGAAGCTCGAACCAGGGGGAGGCGGCCCAGTGGTTGAACTCCCCCATGAGGTGGACGGCCTTGGCGCCGGGAAGCCACTCCCGGAAGCGCCAGGTGCCGTTGGGGAGGCGGTGGAAGCCGTATTGCCTGTGCCAGTCGGCGGCCTCCAGGAGGGTTTGGGCGCCGCAGTGGGCCAGCAGCTCCCGGCGCCGACGCTCCACGAAGGCCTGCCGTTCCCGGAAGGGTTCCAGGAAAGGGAGAAGCCAGGGGTCCCGGAAGAGTCCCGGCAAGGCGGGGGCGGGGGAATCGTCGTCCTGGGCCGGGGCGTTGGGGGCGGGGGGCTGGAGCATGAGGGCGTGGGGTTGCGGTGACGCGGGGTCGCCTAGTCGGCGTTCCATTCCACCAGCTTGCGGTGGAGCATCTTCTCGTAGAGGTCGATGTAGGCCTGGGCGGTCTGGCGGTGGTTGAAGCGGTTCTTGCTCTCCACCATGATCCGCCGGATCTCCCGCTCCCGGACTTCCGCCGGCTGAGCCCAGAAATTCATGGCCTGGTCGATGGTCCAGAAGAGGCCTTGGTCGTCAAAGTTCTTGAAGACGAAGCCGTTGCCGGTGTGGGCATGGACATCCAGGTCGGTGACCGTGTCGTGGAGTCCGCCGGTGTCGTGGACCAGGGGGAGGCTTCCGTAGATGGGGGCGGTCATCTGGGGCAGTCCGCAAGGCTCGTAGCTGGAGGGCATCAGCACGAAGTCGGAGGCGGCGTAGCCGTGCTTGGAGAGGGCCTTGTCGAAGGAGAGGACCGCCACCAGGCTGTGGAACTTGTGCTGGTCGGCGATGGAGCGGAAGACGTTCTGGTAGGGGCCGTCGGCCACGAAGGCGAACTGGATCTGGCGGTCCCAGTACTTGTGGATCACGTCATAGAGGATGTGGGCCAGCAGCTGGGGCCCCTTCTGGACGGGGTCCAGGCGGGAGGGCCAGAAGAAGAGGGGGGCGTCGGGATTGACCTGGAGGCCCAGCTTCTTCTGGAAGTCGGTCTTGATCTTCCGCTTGGCCTCCGCATGGGTCTCCGGGGTGTAGTGGAGCTCCAGCTCGGGGTCGCAGGAGGGATCGTCATCGGGGTCGGGGGCATTGAGGATACCCGCGGCCACGCCGGCGTAGTACTTGTTGGCGATCTCGTTGCGGATGTAGGCGGGGATGAAGCCGATGCGCCCGTCCACGATCTCCTTGAGGAAGGTGGGGGAGACGGTGTTGATGAAGTGGCTGGAGAAGATGCCGGAGGTGAGGAAGTCCACCTGGTTGGAGGAGCGGCTCTCCTCGTAGGAGTAGGGCGGCCTCTCGAAGTAGAGGTTGTGCCAGAAGAAGGCGGCGTCGATGCCGGCGTCCTCGATCTGCTCCATGGTGGTCTTCTGGGTGTGGATGTTGTGGACTGTGAAGAGGCTGGGGATGTGCATCCGGCGGGCGAAGGCGGGGAGCAGTCCGGTCATCCAGTCGTTGCAGTGGATGAGGTCAGGCTGGAGTTCCGGGATGGTGTGGTTGATGATCTCCCGCTGGAAGGCCAGGCTGATGCGCTTGGAACGCTCCGGGTCGGCGGAATAGACCCGCTCCCGGTAGTTGAAGATGTAGTCCTTGGCAAAGTGCACCCGCTCCTCCGGCACCGCTGTGGAAAGCTGGAGGCGCCGCTTCTCGTAGTGGTCCAGCTTGTTGGGGTCGATGTGGTAGAGCTTCCGGTAGAAGGGGAGGGCCACATGGACGTCGGCCCCCATGTTGTAGAGGGCGGAGACCAGGGAGGCGGAGACGTCCGCCAGCCCTCCGGCCTTGGAGGAGTAGGAGACCTGCTGGTTGGTCAGGTCGCTGTACTGGTTGGTGCCGAATCCGTGGTTGAGGATCTCCTGGGGCAGATAGGTGATCTCCGGGGTGACCACCAGGATCTTCGGGCAGTCGGCGCAGGGGGCGCCTTCCCGGCGCAGCACCTGGACGTCCGCCTTCGTGTCCATAAGTTCCTCCACACTCTTGGTGGGGACAAGCCGAGGCGCAGGATTTTGACGTTTCATGTTTCCCATGGATTCTGGGGTTAGGCAGAGTCTGCTCTGCCGCAGTGGGACAAAACCGGGGGGCTTCCGGAGAGCGCTGGCTCTCCCTCAGCCTTTGCGGGAGGGAGGCAGGTCACCGCAGGCTTCCCCCGGCATAGGGGACGGGGAAGGGCGGATCCTGGCAAAGGAAAAGAGGCTGGCCGGGAGCGCTCCGGAAGAAGGGATGGGGTGGCTACTCTTCCTCGCCCACGGTGAGGACGTTGTTGCTTCCCCCGAAGTCATTGGGGGCTTCCTTGGGATTGAGGGGATCGAGAATCCACTGTCCGTCCACCACCAGTTTGTATTGGTAGGTCCCCTTCTTCAGGAGGAAGCGCACCATGTATTCCCCCGTTCCGGCCTTGTCCACCAGGGGACGGGCCAGGGGATCCCAGTCGTTGAAGGTGCCGGCCACGGTGACCTGGTGGCCAGGCTCGCCATGGTAGCAGAAGACGACACGATGCCCGCGGGGCTGGCCCGCCCGGGGGCTGGATTTCAGACGCCGCTTCGCAGGAGCGGGGGATTTCTCTTTCGGGGTGGCCATGGTATTGCCTCCTGGGTTGAGGGGGAGAAAAGAACAGGGTAGGGGGAGAAAAGGGAAGAAAACACCCCTTTCTCCGGGAGAACGGCGTACTGTAATGCATAATTTTTGAAGATTCGTGAAATGAGGAAGTTATGGGGAAAATGTTAGAAGTTGGCAAGAATGGGAGAATTTGGCGGATTTTGTCTTGGATAACGCCCTAACAGTCTGATTTTCAAAGAATACGGAAATCATGGGATCTGTCCCCCCTTGTCCATCTGTGGCTTTTGCTGTCGAAATTCCCGTTTTTCGGGGGGCGGAAAGAAAATTTTTCACGGGAGGAGCCAGGCGGCCTGTCCCGGCCGCAGCGTGGCCTCGGATTTTGGGGTGTAGAGATCTTCCTGCCACTGCCAGAGTTTGGTGGCGGTGGGGCAGGGGATGGGGAGGGTTCCGCTGACCCCGGTGAGGGTGGCGCCCCTAGGGCGATGTTCGGCGGGCACGAGCTGGGAGGCCGGCATCTCCCGGGTCATGAGGAGCACTTCCCGGGGAAGAGGGCCCTCCTCCCGGATCCAGAAGGGTTCTCCCGGGGTTTCCGGGATCGTTCCCTGGTAGAAGAGTCCGGCGCCCCCTTCGGTGCGGCAGCGATAGACGGGGGAGCCTTGGGCCAGTTCCTGGAGTCCCTGGGGTTCCATGGGGGCAGGGAGGGAGAGGAGGTTCCAGCCCGGCTGGAGCGGCAGGAGGAAGAGGGGGGATTCCAGGAGGGGGGCGTCGGGGGTCAGAAGGAGAGAGGCGTCTCCCAGGACGGCAGTGCTTTCTTCCCAGGTGGAGGCTGTCCCTTCCACGGCCAGAGTGGCCTGGGATTCCTCCGGGGAAAGCCCGGGGGTCTGGAGCAGGTAGGTCAAGGTGCCTTCCTCCACCATCCACTCCTCTCCCGGATAGCCGAAAAGCCAGGCATATCCCTGGGGACGGGACGCGGGACTGAAGGGACGCCCGTTCCAGAAGGCGGCCAAAAGCTGGCAGGAGGCGGGCCAGCGCTCCTCCAGAATCCAGGCTTCCGGACGGGAATCCTCCGGGCCAAGACTAACCTGGAGCTGGGCCTTGATCACGGAGCCGGGAGCGGCCTGGGTGGCATCCAGGGTGCGGGTCACCTGGGGAACGGAGGCGGCAGAGAGAACAGGCAGGCTGGCGGAAAGGGCGAGGAGAAGGCAAAGTCGGGGAAAGTGGGGGAACATAGGGCCTCCGGAAGAAAGGATGGGGGTTCGGGGGGAGGGGCAGGACGCTCCAGAGTGGTCAACGGGAGTACGATATTCGGATTTTATAATGGTATAACTCATTGGTGACCAAAGTTATATAGAATATGACTTCCGGGGGATTCCCAGGGATTCCCGAAAAGGGCTTGCCATGGGCGTCCTTTTGGGGCGGGGAAGGGGCGTATTTCCTAGCCTTTTCCCAGGGAAAACTAGAAGAGTGGGATTATCTTTCCCGGAAAACGGTAAGACAGGGCCTTTTGGGGCATCTCTTCGTCGTTCCTCGGTCCCATAGGTGGCTATGCTCCCTCGGTCCTCCTGGACCTGCCCTCAAAACTCCCTGCCTTCGTGGGGTGGCTTTTGATCCGCCGTCCCCGCTGTCTGTCCTTTTGTTTTTTGTCTCTGATCCGACGTGGGGGGATTTTTTCCCCCCTTCTCTGCTTCCCGCATCAACTTTGGAAAAAGCCATGAAAAAGACGTTTCTGATTCCCTTGTTCGTCCTGGGATTCTGCCTGCTTGCCTTAGCGGAGGCGGCCACTCCTAAATACGTTTTCCTGTTCATCGGAGACGGGATGTCGGTGCCCCAGCGTACCATTGCGGAGGAGTTTTCCAAGCAGATCGGGCGCGGGCCTCTGGCCATCAACTCCTTCCCCATGCAGGCTCTGACCCGCACCTGCTCCGCCGATGCCCTGATCACGGACTCGGCGGCGGCGGCCACCGCCATTGCCTGCGGAGAAAAGACCAAGAACGGGCAGCTGGGGGTTAGCGCCGACCTCTCCCAAAAGCTGTACTCCTGCGCCGTCAAGGCCCATGAGGGCGGAAAGAAGGTGGGCATCATCACCTCCGTCACCATCAACCACGCCACCCCCGCCGGCTTCTACGCCCATCAGCCCAGCCGGGGTCTCCTCTATCGTATCGGACTGGATCTCATCGACTCCGGATTCGAGTACTTCGGCGGCGGCGGCTTCTCCGGACAGCACGACAAGACCGACGACGAAATGTACAAGGGCAATCTCTACGACCTGGCCCAGCAGGCGGGATACACTCTCGCCCGCAGCCGGGACGCCCTGAACGCCCTCTCTCCCGCCACCCCCAAGACTCTGGCCCTCTACGGCGAGGGCGCTCTCCCCTATGCCATCGACGCCGATCCCAACGCCCCCACCCTGGCGGAGTTCACCCGGAAGGGCGTGGAGATCCTCACCTACGAGAACCCCCAGGGCTTCTTCATGATGGTGGAAGGCGGAGCCATTGACTACCGCGGCCACGCCAACGACGCCGCCGGCAACCTGCGGGAAGTGCTGGCCTTCGACGACGCCGTGAAGGTGGCCCTGGAGTTTGCCGCCCAGCATCCCGAGGAAACCCTCATCGTCACCACCGGTGACCACGAAACCGGTGGCATGACCATGGGCTTCGCCAATGCGGGCTATGGCCTCAACCTGCTGCTGCTTGCCCAGCAGAAGTGCACCCCCGAGGCCTTCGACGGCAAGCTGAAGGCGGCCAAGGCGGCCAAGGCGGATTTCTCCATGGCGGATGCGGAGGCCTTGCTCACCCAGTATTTCGGCTTCCTCTTCTCCCCAGAGAGCAAGGGGGACAAGATGTACATCAAGGACGGGGAGCGGAAGGAACTGGAGAAGGCCTTCAATGAGGGGGGCAAGATGGGTCCTGTGGCCAGGCAGATCCTCCAGAACAAGGCCGGCATTGGCTGGAGCAGCGGCAACCACACCGCCCTCCCGGTGCTGACCACCGCCAAGGGATGCGGCGCCGAACGCTTCAGCGGGTTCCTGGAAAACACCGACATCTCCCACCTGATGAAGGAACTTCTCTAGTCCGACGCCTTCCCCGCCTCCTCCCGGAACGAAGCAGCGAATCTCCCCGGGAGGAGGGCCGGCCCCTGATCCCTTGCCTCCCCCCTCGCCTTCAGAAGGCAGACCATGTCTCGCTCCTCCCTGAAACATGACCTGACCCTGCTGCTGTTTCTGATCCTCCTCTCCGGAGGACTCTTCCTGCTGCCTGGTCCTGCCACAGTCTCCCAGCCCACCCAGGGCTTCAAGGCCCGGGCCAAGGTGGTCTCCACGGATGACAGCGACGTGGCCCGGCACGAACTGGTGCTCTTCGGCTCCCAGCGCCTGATCCTCCAGATCCTGGAGGGACCCTACAAGGGACAGGAGTTTCCGGCGGGAAATCAGCTGCGGGCCCAGCTGGAGCTGGACAAGCTATTCCAGCCGGGGGACATTGTGGTGGCCGTCTCCCCCCGGGACACCCTCCAGCCCGGGGATGAGCTGGTGGCCCAGGACTATGCCCGGGGACGCTGGACCACCGCCCTCTTCTTCGTCTTCTGCATCCTCCTCATCCTCTTCGGACGACTCACCGGCTTCAATGCCCTCCTGAGCTTCGTCTTCAGCTGCCTTCTGCTGTGGAAGGCGGTCATTCCCCTGGTTCTCCGGGGCTGGCCTGCCAGCTGGACCATCTTCGGATGCGTGGTCTTTCTCACGGCGGTGATCATGTATCTGGTGGCGGGCCTCACCCGGTGCGGCCTGGCCGCCTTCTGCGGCTCCATCGCCGGCATCTTCGTGGGGCTCTTCACCGCCCACTTCTTCACCGCGGTGCTGAAAATTAACGGGGCTGTCCTCCCCTATGCCCAGACCCTGATCTTCTCCGGATATCCCACCCTGGATCTCCGGGACATCTTCCTGGGCGCCATGATGCTGGCCTCCTCCGGCGCCGTGATGGATCTGGGGATGGACATCGCCAGCGGACAGGCGGAGGTGGCCCGGCATCACCCGGAAATCTCCCGCCGGGAACTGGTGCGCTCCGGCCTCCGCATGGGAAGAAATGTGGTGGGCACCATGACCACCACTTTGCTTCTGGCCTATTCCGGCGGATACATCACCCTGCTGATGATGTTCGCCGCCCAGGGAACCTCTCCCTGGGATATCCTGAACAATCCTCTGGTGGCCGCCGAAGTGGTCAAGACCCTGATCGGCAGCTTCTCCCTGGTTCTGGTGGCCCCCATCACCGCCTGGCTGGGAGGCTGGTTCTTCTGTCGCCGCAAATCCCCGCCCACGCCCTGACCCCGCCCCCCCCCTCCGTGAAACTCCCCCTGGATCTACTCCTGGCTCTCCGGTATCTGAGACCCCGCCGGAATTTTATCTCCATCATCACCTTGCTGTCGGTGCTGGGGCCTCTCCTGGGGGTGGCCCTGCTTCTTATCGTCTGCAGCGTCATGGCGGGATTTGACCGGGATATCCGCAACCGCATCATGGATATGACGGCCCATATCACCGTCTATCCCCCCCAGGAATCCGGGGTCTTTCTCCATCCGGAACCCCTCCTGGAGGAACTGACCCGGGAAGGGGAGGAATGGGGACTCCGGGGCACCCCCGTGATCGAGGGGACAGCCCTGATGCAGCTGCGGGACACCGTCTATCCAAAAATCATCCGGGGCATCCTGCCGGAGACAGACGGAAAGGTGAGCTCCCTCCAGAAGAATTTCACCCAGGAGAACTATCCCCTGCGGGAAGGGGAGGCCGCCATCGGACTGCGGATGAGCATCCAGATGGGACTGCGCCTGGGGGACGAATTCCTGATCCATTCCCCCGCCCGCCTGACCCAGAATATCCAATGGAAGGAGGACGGACAGGTGAAACTCCAGGAGCCGGATGAAATGTATCTGCCGGAGTCCGCCAGGGTGGCCACCTACTTCGACATGGGGGTCAGCGACTATGATGACAACGTGGTGGTCCTCCATCTGGACCAGGCGGCGGATCTCTTCGGGCTGGACTGGGGGAGCGCCACCACCCTCCAGCTGGCCATCCAAAATCCCATGCAGGCGGCGACGGTGGCCCAGAGCCTCCGGGAACGCCATCCCCAATACCAGTTTGTCACCTGGCAGGAGCAGAACAAGCTTCTCTTCGACACCCTGCAAAGCGAAAAGAACCTGATGACCTTCCTCATGGCCTTTGTGGTGCTGGTGGCCTCCTTTGCCATCTCCGCCACTCTGATTGCCGTGGTGGTCCAGAAGACCCGGGAGATCGGCATTCTGAAGGCCATGGGAGTCTCTTCCTGGTGCGTGGGCCGCATTTTCCTTCTCCAGGGCCTGATGATCGGGGTGGTGGGCACCACCCTGGGCACCATTTTGGGGCTGCTGGTGCTGCGCTACCGGGATGCCATTTCCCGGCTTCTCTCCTGGCTGACGGGGGTGGAGGTGTTCCCGGAGGAGATCTACCATCTCACTTCCATTCCCGCCCTGACCACCCAGGGCGATCTTTGGCGCACGATCCTTCTGGCGGTCTCCATCAGCGTGGCCGCCGCCCTGATCCCCGCCCTCTATGCGGCCTCCGCCAATCCCGCCCTTTCCCTGAAATCGGAGAACTGATGTCCCAGGAAACCTTGCCGAGTTCCCCCGCCGGGGAGACCCTTCCCCTCTTTCAGCTGAAGGAGCTTTCCCGGGACTTCTCCCTGGAGGGGAAGACGGTGTCCGTGCTCTCCTCCCTCTCCCTGTCCATCCAGGAGGGGCGCTGGGTGGCCCTGGTGGGCAAGAGCGGCTCTGGCAAGACCACGCTGCTGCAGCTGCTGGGGGGGCTGGATCATCCCACCGGCGGAGTCTTGCTCTACCGGGGGGAGGACATGGCGAAGATGGGGGCGGCCCGGCTGACCCGGCTTCGCAGCCGGGAGTTCGGCTTCGTCTTCCAGAACTACCACCTTTTGCCGGAATTGACGGCCTGGGAAAATGCCGCCGCCCCGGCCCTGGGCTGGGGGGATGACCGGCAGAAGACCTATGACCGGGCCCGAAGCCTCCTGGAGGAATTTGGCCTGGGGCACCGCCTCCGCCACCATCCCCGGGAACTTTCGGGGGGAGAGCAGCAGCGGGTGGCCATTGCCCGGGCGCTGATCCGCAATCCCCCCGTGATTCTCGCCGATGAACCCACGGGAAACCTGGATCCTGCCTCCGCCAAAAGCGTGATGGAGATTTTCCGCCGTCTCCATGAGGAGCAGGGGAAGACCATCGTCATGGTGACCCACGACCGCAATCTGGCGGAGATGGCCCAGGAAACCCACGTCCTCAAGGCTCCCTGACCCATTTTCTTCTTCTTTCCCACTTTCCTACCCTCACCCTAATCCCCACCATGCAAAAGCTGAAGTCCTTCGTCTTTCTCGTCCTTGCCCTGGCCTTCTTCCTGGTTCCCTGGGTGTGGGCTCCCGCCCGCAACTGGGCGCCCGGCCTGGCCGTGCTGGCGGGCATTCTCTTCTCCGTCTTCTGGGGGAACCCCTTCCTGGCCTACACCTCCCGCATCACTTCCCCGCTGCTGGGGGCCACCATCGTGGGCATGGGCTTCGGCATGAAGCTCATGGAGGTCATCCGTGCGGGCGGCAGCGGCTTCCTCTACACCCTCATCGGCATCACCCTGGGCATCGGCTTGGGAGCCCTTCTGGGGAAGTGGCTGAAGATCCCCCGGAACGCCTCCTATCTGGTGAGCGTGGGCACCTCCATCTGCGGAGGAAGCGCCATCGCGGCGGCCGCCCCCGCCCTGCGGGCCAAGTCCCATGAAATCGCCATGGCCTCCGCCACCGTCTTCGCCCTGAACGCCGTGGCCCTCTGGGTCTTCCCCTTCGTGGGACATAAGCTGGGCTTCACCGAACCCCAGTTCGGATACTGGGCCGCCCTGGGCATCCACGACACCAGCTCCGTGGTGGGCGCCTCCATGGCCTACGGGAACACGGCCCTGGAGATCGGCACCACCGTCAAGCTGGCCCGTGCCCTCTGGATCGTCCCCGTGACTCTCTTCATCAGCTGGTTTGTGGCCGAACCCGAGGAGGGCGCCAAGCGGAAGTTCACCCTGAAGGTGCCCTGGTTCATCCCCGGCTTTATCGCCGCCGCCGCTCTGGTGACTTTGCTGCCCAAGTGGATTCCCTGCACGACGGAAGTGGTGAAGGCCGTCGGCGGCTTCCTGAAGGATCTCTCCAAGTTCCTCATGATTCTTACCCTCTTCCTCATCGGCGCCAACCTGAGCCGGGAAAAGCTGAAGGAACTGGGTCTGCGTCCGGTGATCCAGGGCGTGGTTCTCTGGATTGTGCTGGCCACGCTCTGGTGTCTCTCCATCCATTGGGGATGGGTGAAAGCCGTCTAATCCCCCCCAGGGGAAAAGGCCAGTCTCCAGGGCCTCTAGCCCCTGGAACTCCCCCGCAAGCCGGGAGACGCACGCCTGCCGGGAATGCCGGGGAAAGCCTCCGGGGGGCGGGGTGCCCCCCCCTGCCCCCTGAATATCCCCGCAGGAATCCCAGGCAAACTCTCAATTTCGTCCCACCCAGGAGAAATGCGCATCCTTTTTCTTTCCTTTCTTTGTTTGGCGCAGGCCCTCTGTGCCAGAGCCACCGAGCAGGATCTCCCTCCTATGAAACCCTACATTCTCCAATATTTTTCTCCCTCTCCCCAAAGCGAACCCCGGAAACGTCCGGATGTGATTCAACGCTCCAACGGCACCCTGGATCTGGTGGATGGACGCTGGAACAAGGAGTATGGCTGGGAGAGATACGCCCTTCCCCTGGGCTGCGGATGGATGGGGGCCAAGATCTTCGGCGGCGTCCCCATGGAGCGCATCCAGATCACCGACAACTCCCTGGTGAATCCCGGTCCCGAGGGCCTGAACAACTTCTGCGAGATTTTCGTGGAGATGGAGGGACAGGAGAAGTATGAGGACTACCGGCGCACCCTGTCCCTGAACGAGGGGGTGGCCACGGTGGAGTATACGGTGGACGGGGTCCGCTTCCGCCGGGAGATGTTCACCTCCTATCCGGATCGGGTGGCGGTGTTGCGCCTCACGGCGGATCGTCCCCACGCCCTCACGGGAAAGATCTTCGCCCAAATTCCCTTCTGCAAGGACTTTGGTTCCCGGCCCGGGGATGGGCATGGCAAGGAGGGCACCCTGACCGTAGATGGGGAGAAGATCCTGATGGTGGGGAAGATGCAGTACTTCGACCTGGCCTTTGAGGGACAGCTCCGCTGGCAGCTGGAGGGGGGCGAGGCCCTGGTGTCCGAGGCCGGGCTGGAGTTCCGGGGAGCCAGCGCCGTCACCCTCTTCTTTGCCTGCGGCACCAACTACCGGATGGAATCCCGGGTCTTCCTGGAGGAGGATCCGAAGAAGAAGCTGGCCCCCTATCCCCATCCCCACGAACAGGTGGAGGATACCATGCAGGCGGCGATGGCCCTGGGGTGGGAACGCCTCCGGGAACGCCATCTCCAGGATTATCAGGCCCTCTTCTGCCGGGCTTCCCTGGATCTGGGGGGCGAGTGGAATCCCGAAATCTCCACGGAGGAACTGCTGGATGGGGTACGCAGGGGAAGCCCCTCCCGCTATCTGGAGGAACTCTACTTCCAATTCGGACGCTATCTCCTCATTTGCTCCTCCCGAAAGGGAACCCTCCCCTGCAACCTCCAGGGCATCTGGAATGTCTACGACGTGAGCCCCTGGACCGCCGGATATTGGCATAACATCAATGTCCAAATGAACTACTGGCCGGTGTTCACCACCAATCTGGCGCCCCTCTTTGATTCCTACGCGGACTATCACTACGCCTATCTGCCCAGCGCCCAGGCCCATGCCCGGCAAGCCCTGGCGCGGCTGCGTCCCGGGGAGGACTTTCCGGAGGCGGGCTGGTGCATCGGCACCGGCGGATGGCCCCTCTCCATCGAGGGAGCGGGAGACCCGGAAAGCCACTCCGGCCCAGGCACAGGGGGCATGACCGCAAAGCTCTTCTGGGAATACTACGACTTCACCCGGGATCCGGAGGTGTTGAAGCAGATCTATCCCACCCTCCGGGGCATGGCCCAGTATCTCCTAAACTGCCTGCGGGAACAGGATGGCGTGTGGCTCATCGATCCCTCCGCCTCCCCGGAGCAGATGGACGAGAGGGTCAAGCTGGACAAGCCCGCCGGGGGATGGCGCTGGCATCCCTATATCCGGACGGTGGGATGCGCCTTTGACCAGCAGATGACCTACGAGACCTTCCAGGACACCCTGCGGGCCGCCCAGGCCCTGGCCTTGCCAGAGGACGATTTTCTCAGCCGCCTGAAGGAGATCCTGCCCCATCTGGAGCCGGTGCTGGTGGGGGATTCCGGCCAGGTGAAGGAGTATCGGGAGGAACATCAGTATGGGGAATTTGGCGAATATCGTCACCGCCATCTCTCCCAGCTCATCGGCCTGGTGCCCGGCACGGTCATCAATGAAAACACCCCGGGATGGCTGGAAGCGGCCAAGGTCTCCCTGCGGGAACGGGGGGACGAATCCACGGGATGGGCCATGGCCCACCGGCTGAACGCCTGGGCCCGGGTCCTGGATGGCGGCCACGCTTACCACATCCTCCAGCTTCTCCTGGGAAAGGGAACCCTCCCCAATCTGTGGGATACCCACCCCCCCTTCCAAATCGACGGAAACCTGGGGGGCACCGCCGGCATGGCGGAAATGGTTCTCCAGTCTCATGCGGGGGCCATTCATCTTCTGCCCGCCTTGCCCGAGGAATGGAAGGACGGCGCATTCCGGGGACTTTGCGCCCGGGGCGCTTTCACCCTGGATGCCCAATGGAAGGATGGCATCCTGACGGAGGTGGTCATCCAGGCCAAGGTGGGAGGAGAAGTGACGGTGAAAGGCCCCGGCCTGCCCACCCAGAGCCTCCACCTTCTCCCCGGTGAGAGCCGCCGTCTCCTGTAGGTCCTAGGCGCCGGGGGCGCAAAGGAGGCGCAGGGCTTTCCTGGTGGCGTCCTCCACCTCCTGGAGCAGCCTTTCCCGCAATTCGGGGTGGGGCTGGCAGAGATCGTAGGTGCTGGTGATGCATTCCATGCATTGGTGCACCTGTGGGGGGAGGGCGCGCCATCCTTCCAGAAGCTCCCCGGTGGGGCCCTGGAGGGTGGTCAGCCGCTGATCGTATTCTCCATTCAGATACCGGTTGAGCATTTCCCGGAAATGATTCCGGCAGGTCATCTCCCCCGCCGGGCCCATTTCCCATTTCCGGAAGGTGGACCAGTCCACATGGAAGAATTTGCCCAGGGCCCGGTAGGAAAGGCATAGCTGACGGCGCTTCCGGGCCAGACGCAGCTGCACGTCCCGGGTGATGATCCGGCTTTCGTCAATGTATTCCTGCATCATAGAGGCGTTCTCCTTGGCGCAACGGCCGTTGTAGCACGGGAATCCAGGATATCAGGAGGAAGAAAATGGGGGAACGTTGCCCTGATGTCCGGCAATACTCTATCCGCACTCTTCCCCGGCCCCGAAAAATGGACCGGGGATGCCATCCTCTTCCCATTCCCGCTCAGATCAAGATAGGAAAGCGGGAGAAATATTTATAACATACTGAAAGAGAAGATGTTATGTGTATTTTTTTGCGCCGCCAGTTCCCCCACCTCCGCTTCCGGGGGGACGAGGGGGAACCTCTTACCCCGCGCGTTTCTCTCGCGCATACGTGCCGGGGGCGGGGCATCAATCCGCCGTGGCGACCAAACCCCCGGTGGCGCAACCCTGGCGGGGGGGGGCAGAATCCATCCCGGGAAACCATTCCCCTCTCGGGGGATTCCAAGGTGGGTTTTGTGTTAGCCCATCTTTCGCACTTCGGGGGGTGTTTTGAGGCTAAACAGGCACAACA
>JAEDNW010000104.1:0-9041 GCA_016302315.1 Lentisphaeria bacterium | reverse complement strand
CGGGATCCGGGTCAGGCGTGGGGTCGGGATCCGGGTCAGGCGTGGGGTCGGGATCTGTGGGGGAGGAGGAATAGAGGCTCTGGTATACCTGGGTGGCATAGAGCTCCTCCAGCCAGGAGATGATGTTGGCCCGGGTCTTCAGATTGGTGTTGGCTGTGCCTGTGGCGCCGAAGACGTGGCTGGCCTCGTTGGTGATGGAGAGGGTGGAGGTGGTGGCGGTGTTCTCGGGATCCAGGCGGATCAGGGCCAGGAAGGGGGCCTGCCAGCTGATCTTCCCACTGCCGAAGGTGGCTCCCTCCGTCTGGCAGGTGTCATAGGCTTTCAATTGGGTCTGCAGAGCACTGAACAGTGAGGTGCTCTCCACCTTGTAGCCCAGAAGGCCGTAGGTCTTCATGGTCTCCAGGAAGGCTCCCTCCCCGTCCATGTAGGGCTGCCCACTGTCGTTGTTCCCGGAACCCCAGACGGAATTGCAGTGGCCGCAGTTGGATTTTCCGCCGAAGATGAGGATGGGGCGGCCCGTGGCCTTGGCGGCGGCCCGCAGTTCCGTGACGCTGGTGTACCAGCGGTAGACGGAGGGGGCGGCGGGGAGCGGGGAGGCCAGGAGGGCCAGGAACCAGAGGGCCAGCAGGAGAGAGAGGGGGCGGGGGGGACGCAGGCGATGGGGAGGGTAGGCCATAGTGCGGGGCGGAGCAAGCGGTGGACAAAGGGATTATGGGGCGTTGGTCCAACCGGGAAGATCATTGGGAACGCCGGGGGCTTGCTGGAAGTTGGTCCCGTCGTAGAAATAGAGGGCGTCCTGGGGGACGAGGCGCCATTGGGAGGAGCCGGAGGCTTGGGAAGGAGAGGCCTCTGCGCTATAGAAGGCTTCGGGTTTTCCCGTTTCCGGAGGCTGGTCATTGGACAAATAGACCCAGTAGGAGTTCCCGGCGGCGAGCTCCGTGGCCAGGCAATAGATCTTGCGGTCGGGAGAGAAGGCGACGGGCTGCAGCCAGGCCAGGAGTTTCTGCTGGTCGATGGCGGGAAGTTCCCGGGAGATGCCCACCAGGTTCCAGCCCTTGCGGGAAAGCTGGCCCAGCAGCCACTCGGCATTTTCCTCCTGGGCCTTCCGCAAGGTGCAGGTCTGGACATCGCTGTCCAGGAAGAAGGTCTGGCCGTCGGAGAAGACGGCGGAAGTCTCATCCCGGCGGTGGAGGAGATACTCCACGGTGGTGTCGCCCCCGATGAGAAGGGGGGAGGAGGGGGTGGCGGGCGGGGTGTCATTGCCGCGCACCCGGTACAGGAGATCCCATTCCCCTTCGGAGGGGCGGCTTCGGGCGACCAGGAAGAGAGCGGCAAGTTCTCGGAAGACCCCGTTGGAGGAGGCGAGGCCATCCGCCTGAATGCCGGCCACCACAGGGGCGGGAGCCAGGTTCGCGGAGAAGGTGGCCACCTCTCCCGGGGTGCCATCGTCATAGGCCCGGACTTTCAGGGTGCAGGGGCCGTAGAGGGTGCAGTAGCTGCTGCTGTTGGATTCCGCCGTGGGCTCGGAGCCGTCGGTAGTATAGCGGTATTCCAGGGAATAGGGCAAGGCCTCGGAGGGGTAGAAGCGGACCAAGGCCCCGGCCTCAAAGGGGGCGCCGGGAGATACCTGGATCACCGGGGCCTTGGGGGGCTCCCGCAGGGTGTAGTCCGCGAAAAGGCTGTCAGTGATCAGGGTGTCTCCTTCATAGATAGCCACCCGGAGGCGGCAGGATTGCTGAATGTCAATGCCCTCCTGGTCGTCGTAGAGGGGGGATTGGGCGGAGGGGGTGGAGCCGTCCAGGGTGTAGCGGAAGGTGAAGAGGGGGGTGCCGTCGTCCTTCAAATAGTCGGTTCCCAGGGAGACATTGAGGCCATTGGCGCCGAAGGTGGTGCCGCTTTCCGGGAGGATGTTGCAAAGGAAGGTATCCTCGTCGGGCTCCCAGACAAAGGCGTCCAGCCAAGCCTTGTATTGCAGGTCAGGCTGGGTGCCTTTGGGATCTAAGTCTGCATACGGGGGCTCGTACGATTCTCCCAGTTCCGGGGCCAGGAGGGCCACATGGATGGTGCGGGAGTAGGCGTTCGTAGAGAGGAAGAGAGAATCCTCTTTCCAGAAGCTGTCGTCGTTGACGTCATACCATCGGTTGCCGTCGTCGTCCTTCTCCACTTCGAACCAATGGTCTCCTCCGATTGAGAGGAGTTCGGCGTCTTCGCCATCGATGTCTCCTTCGTAGAAGACCAGACAGTCATCATTGAAGCCGTAGGTGTTGACCCGATGCTGGAAGGTGAGGGTGCCGGCGCCCTGGACTTGGAAGGAGAAGGCGGCCTTGATGCGTCCGCTGCGGGGCTTGGCCAGGGGAGTGCCGCTTCCGCTCAACTCCAGGAAATTGGCTCCCGCCACAGGCCGGACGGTGCCTTTTCCCGTCTCCTCCTCGTTGCCGACGTTGTCATTGGTGTACGTGGTGCGGAGGGCGGCTCCCGTGCAGCTGGAGAAGGTGAGGCCGGCAGGGGCGTCCAGGGCGGTGGTCACCTTGGCGGCGGTGAGGGTGTCGGCCCGGAAGGAGAGAAGGGGCAGGGTCAATCCCAAAGCCAAAAGCAGGGAGAAAAAGGGACGGGGGAGGGAGGACATAGGCAAAACTCCAGGAAACCCGGCTCAAAGGGGAAAAAGAAACCCCGGACACCTCTTCTTCGGGGTGCCGGGGCTGGCTGGGAATCCGAGGCCTTCAGGCCGTGGAACCTCACCCCTCCTGAAAGGAATGACGGCTCCCTAGGCGGGCTCTTGTGAACATGGGCGGATGGCGCCCGGGATTCCCATGACTTGGGGAATAGGAATGAAAAGTGGAGCCAGCGAAGGGACTTGAACCCTTGACCTGCGCATTACGAATGCGCTGCTCTACCAACTGAGCTATGCTGGCCGCAAACTCCGTTACTGTAGCACGTACGGTGGTTTTTGCAAGACCCACTCCCCACCCCCGCAAAGGGGGGGGGAGCATCAAACCCCAGGCGGGACGTGCGGGGGGCAGGAACCGCCCCTCCGTTTCCTCCGTGCGCTGCGCAGCGGCGTTTCCGTGTCCTCCGTGTTTAAACTCCGTGCCCGACCTGTGCGCCGCAGGCGTTTCTGTGTTGAAGCGGGAGCGTTTTCGTTTCTGTGGGGATTAGTTGAGGATGAAGGTGCTCCAGTATGGGTAATCGGGGAGCCAGTCTTTTTGCTGGTATCCCATTTGGCGCATTTCCTTGGCTGCGGCCTGGCATTCCCTTTGGTAGGCCGCAAAGGGAGTGAGGAGGAGATATCCCAGCCTGGCCTTTTCGTCTTTGACCAATTTCCAGCCTTTGGCCTCCTGGGTTTTGCTCACCAGTTCCAGATAGGGTTTGATGGCCATGACATAGTCCTTAGCCTTCTGGCTGGTCCAGACTTCCTCTTGGACATCGAAGAAGTATCCCTGTTCTTTCATATACGCCACGATTCTCTCCCTGTTGATTTCCTCGATGAGGCTTTGGAGGATATGTGCCTGGAGAATCGTTCCATATTCCTTCATGGAAATCCAGGTTTCTTTGAGATAGAGATTTCCCTGGAGGGAGCCGAAGCGGAGGGTGGGAACAAAGCCGTTTTCCAGCAGGACGGGGGGGAGGGCCTCCTCCATCTGCTGGCGACACAAGGCCACCACCTCTTGGTCGAGGCTCACCCGGTTCTCCTCCACAAATTGTTCCACGATCTTTTGGTTGACATCCTCGTAGAAGAAGGCCAGGATTTCCTCCGGGAGATCCTGGCGGAGCACCACCTTTTGTCCCACCTGAATGCGGTCGGGGGTGACCTTCATGAGATAGCCTTTGAGGATGGTGGGAATCTTTCCTGCGCTGGTATAGGAGAGATCCACCTTCTGCTTTGGCTTGAAGAGCTTGAATTTTTGCCGTCCCGCCTTTTGGAGATCGGCCAGTTTCTTCTCCAGTTGGAATTCCCATTTCACCTTCTCCTGGACGCGGGCGAATACCTGGTCGTAGAGCTCCTGGAGTTTTCGGGCGGGTTCTTTGAGACAGAGATTCCAGGGAATCTCCAGGTTGATGTTGTTGTATTCCCCCATGTTGCCAATGCTCTGGATGCTTGCCCTCTCCTGGCAAAGGGCCTGAATCTTCTTCGCCAGAAAGTCGGGATCCTTGACATCCTTTTGGGCCTTTTCGATCATGGATCGCCGCGTTGCCTCAAACTCCCCTTGGATGTTCTTGACAATCTCCTGGTAGGAGATGAAATCATCCGAAGAACACTGGAAGGGGTGGCGGCCAAAATCAATGTCAATGCCCTGCCGGGCGAGCTCTCTCTCTGCCTGGGGGCGCAGGATGCGGGCGACTTCGTCTCGGCTATGAAAGTGGACGAGGCGATACTCCCGAAGGAAGGCATCGCATTGCTCCTGGGCTGCATGAAGGGGCAGGGTTTCCGCCGTTAGCTCCGCTTCCCGTCTCTTGTGCATTTCCTCCAGAAAGGTGGCGCGGTCGCCGCCGGAGAGCAGGAGGGGAAGGAGAAGCAGGCCCAGGACGCTGGCCCGTAGGAATTGCAGGAGGGAAAGAGAGTGCATCTTCTCGAAGGAAAGAAAGGAAAAACAGGGAGGACAACCAACATCCGCAACTATCGGGAAACGGGTCGCCTCTTACACTCTGCCCCAAGAAAAATGCATGCAATCCAGGAAAACAGGCCGGGAAAATAGGCCCCGCCTCTCACCCCCGATCGTGTTCTGGGTGGATGGGATTCGCGTCAAAGGCGGAATGTTCCCCCGCACCAATCTGTTCCCCACCAAAGCAACATTTTGGCGCTATCCCAAAGTTGCGCAACTTTGGGGATACGAACTTCCGTCACAGGGAAGCCTTTGGGGCAACCTCCATCCCTGCTTGCGGGAGTGGATATAGCGCCAAGGGTTTCTCCCGGAGAGGAGGCTATGTCGTGCCCGGATGGGCGCCAAATTTCCCTGTGGCTGGCTGAACCGGGGGCACGGGGGTGTCCCCCGTCTGGGGCGCGATCACCATCCACCCAGAACCCCCGGCAGCGCAACCCCCGGGGGAGGGGGATAGAAAGAATGTAACTTTCAGATACTCAGGAGCTTATCAGATTCCATACCAACGGTATGGGCCCCCTTCCCCAAAAGGAGGGTGCAGTTTTGGGGGAGGGGCGGGCTAGGGTTCCCACCGCAGGGCCGTCTCGTCACAGCAATGATATTTAGGGCAGAGACGGCAGTCGGTCCAGATTTTGGCGGGGAAATCCTCCTTGGGAGCGAGGCGGAAGCCCAGATTCCGGAAAAACGCCGGGCGTTTAGTGAGGGTGAAGACGCATTGGGCGGGGGGCGTCATCTCCCGTGCCCGTTGCAGAAGGGCCTCCACAATGCGGGAGCCGATCCCCTGTCCGTGGCAGACCTGGGACACGGCCAGGGAACGCACCTCGAAGAGACCCTCTCCATGGGGACGCAACGCCCCCACGCCCACCATGGTGCCGTCCTCCCGTCGGAGCGCCACCACGAAGTTCCGGTAGTTCTCCGCCATCTCCTCCGGGGTCCGGGGGAGCACCAGCTGCTGCCGCACAAACTCCTCTAGAAGGGCCAGAATGGCAGGAATATCCTCCCGTGTGGCGGGACGCACCTGAAGAGGCATGGCCCCGGCTTCCCGGGAATCCCGGGAGGAAGTCAGGGGAGCGTTAGGCTTCGGGGATTCCGGGGAATCACTTGGTGAGGAGCTGTCCATTGTCCTGATTGTCATCCGGGAGTGCGCCGCCCTTCTCATAGTTTTCTTTCAGTGCCCGGAAGAGGCGTCCCAGATCCCGGATGGTTCCCCAGGTGAACCAGATGGTGGTGACGATGCCGATGAGGAGGGAGAGAGGCAGGGTGTAGTAGAGGAAGAACTTGACCCAGGTTTCCTCAGACCAGCGGGTGGCGGGGATGGCGTTCAGAAGCATCTGGACGAGGTAGACCAGGAAGCCGTAGAGGGAGTAGATGAGGACGGACCAGGCCAGGAGGCGGTCGCCCCGGGAGTATTCGGGGGTGATGCCGGCCAGCATGGCCAGGGAGAAGCCTTTTTTCTGGGGGGCGTCCTGAGACACGGTGTGTTCCAGATTGTATTTTCCCCGGTGGAGGAGGGCGTCCAGGTCATAGAGCTGCCGGCAGGTGAGCAGGGAGACCACCATGTAGCCTGCCACGGAGAAGAGAATCCCCAGGAAGTAGATCTCCTGGCCGGTGATGGGGAATTTCGAGGCAAAGTCCTGGGGGGCAGTGTTCCATTGGACAATGGGGAGGGCGTTGCCCAGATTTTCCAGAGCCACCCGGAAGCTCTCCAGGAAAGTGGGATGAGCCTGGGAGAGCCAGGGATAGACCAGGGTGGCCCACTGCTGGTTGAGGAAGAAGCCCAGGATGGCGAAGAAGAAGCCCACTAGCATGGCCGTATAGGCGCCTGCCGTGGTCCCCTTCTTCCAATAGAGGCCGCCGATGATGCAGGAACCCGCGCCGCCCAGGAAGATGGTGCCGGTCAGGGCAAAGAACTGCATGATGTAGTCCCCTTGCTGGAAGTAGTAGCTGAAGAACCAGGAGAAGACGGCGATGGAGAGAATGGCCCATCGCAGCAGGTTCATCTGGGCCCGGGCGCTGATGGGCTTGTTGCGGATGGGCAGGACCACATCCTGGATGAAGATGGTGCCCCAGCTATGGAGATAGGTGGTGTCGGTGGAGACCATCAGGAAGATCATCAGGGCGCAGAAGATGCCCGTGACGCCGATGGGAAGGATGTGCCGCAGGGCCACGGGCACCAGCATCTGGGTGCCGATGGTACGGGCGCTGTTCTGGGCTTTTTCCAGGTCGGTCTGGGCGGCCCGGTAGGCCTCCACTTCCCAGGTCTGGGCTTCCTCGCCCCGGAACAGGGCCTGGGTCCTTTGCTCCTTCTCCTGGAGGCGGAAGTCTTCGGCGGTGCGCATGTCCAGCTCGGTGAGCACGGCGGTGCGCCCCTGTTCCCAGGTCTTGCTGTTCATGTAGGTGTAGGCGCCGATGACCAGGAGCATCAGGGAGATGTTCAGGAAACCGGTGCGCCAGGAGGCCAGCACCCCCGCCATTTTCTGCTCATGGGGACTGCTGGCGGAGGCCATGTAGCCCTGGGAGCCCAGCCAGGCGTTGCGGCCGTAGACGGCCCCCACAATGGAGATGATGACAAAGAGGATGTTGAAGTCGGAGAGGTGTCCGATGTTGAAGGGGTTGAAGAAGCTTTCCCCGTTGGGGCGGCTGAGCACCGCATCGGTCATGTCCTGGGCGGAGAACATCCAGAGGAGGGTGATGGTGATGACGGCGTAGCCGAAGTAGGCGAAGATGCCCTGGCAGCAGTCGGTGATCATGGTGGTCAGCTGTCCCCCTGCCAGGACGATGGCCAGGGCCACCGCCAGTGCCAGGGCCATGACCAGGCCGTAGGTGGAGATTTCCAGGCCGAAGAGGTGGAGGGAGAAGGGGAGGCCGCAGTAATAGATGAGGAAGCGTCCCCCCACTGCCGGGAAGAGGGCGTAGTTGATGACGCCGGAGATGAAGGCCAGAAGGCCGGCCAGAATCCGGAAGCCCCGGCTATAGCGCTTCTGGAAGAACTCGGGCATGGTCATGGCCCGGGTCTCCCGGAAACGGTAGGTGACGAATCCCGTCAGGGTCATGGCCAGATAGATCAGGGAGGTGAGGCCGCTCCAGAAGTCCAGCCCATATCCCGCCTTGTACTTCTGCTCGAACATGGCCACCACGGAAATCAGGCCCATCCCCGCCGTCCCCTCGGAGACGGTCAATAGATACCGGCCCGCCCGCCGGCCCGCCGCCAGAAAGTCGGAAACACTGCGCACATAGTGCTCGGCAATAAAGCCAATGACAACGACGGCAATGAGGGGAAGGGCGACAATGCCCCAGTCCAACCACATCATGGGTGGGCGCATGAGGACTCTCCTTATGGGGAAGCGTGTGGATACGACCCTATCGTGCAGAGTTGCATAGGGGAGTGCTCTGCGTCCTGGGTAAGAGAATTGAGGGGGATAATATAGCCCTGTCGGGAGGCCGTGTCTTCTCTTCCGGGCTGGCGGGAAAGGGGAATAGGGACAGGGTTATATTTTGCTCTGTGACTCCCCCCCTGTGGCCCCGGGAAAACCTTCCCGCCCTGGGGGAAGATTCGTATCCCAAATCAACTGGAGGAGAATAGGACAATGGATTTTCTCGCCCTGGCCCGTGAACGTTTTTCCGTGAGAAACTATGCGCCGACTCCTGTGGAGGAGGAAAAGGTGAAGGCGATTCTGGAAGCCGCCTCGCTGGCCCCCACCGGCTGTAACCGCCAGCCCCAGCGGCTGCTGGTGGTGGACGATCCCCAGGTGCTGGAGGCCATCCGCCGCTGCACTCCCTGCCAGTTCCATGCCCCGCTGACCATCGTGGTCTGCTACGACCGCCACGGCTGCTGGGTGAATCCCGAGGGAGAACCCATTGGCGAGACCGATGCGGCCATCGTCACCACTCATATGATGCTGGAGGCCGCTTCCCTGGGCCTGGGATGCTGCTGGGTCGCCTTCTTCGACCGGCCGAAACTCCAGCAGGAACTGCGGATTCCCAAGGAACTGGTACCCGTGGCCCTGCTGCCCCTGGGCTATCCTGCCCCTCAGGCGAAACCCGGCGAGGGCCATTTCCAACATCGGCCCGCCACCGACTTCACCTGGCGGAACCACTTCTGAGAGATTCCCGCCCCTGGGAGGGGAGTTGTTCCGCCAGAGGATTCCGGGGGCGTCCTGTGCTCCGAGGGGTTCCCGCTACCGGGGGGGGCGCTACCGGGGGTTCCCGCTCCGCTCCACCCCCGTCTATCGATCCTGCCACCCCGTAAACGGGGTTCGGGGGGGGATGGTATAGCGCAGGATGGTAGGACTCCGTGCGTTTCTTTCCCCCAAAATACATCCTGTGCCCCCAGGGGTTCCCGCTTCCGGGGGTTCCCGCTAACGCTTCACCCCCGTCTATTGATCCTGCCACCCCGTAAACGGGGTTCAGACTCTTTATTATCGCCTACCGGGGGTTTGGTCG
>JAEDNW010000005.1:0-34211 GCA_016302315.1 Lentisphaeria bacterium | reverse complement strand
ATGGGGGGCTTTCCAGGGCTCCGGAAAGGGGAAGTCCGGGATCCTGGAGGACCTGGGCGACCGGCATCCTTCCCATGCCCCTGGCGGAGCCCGTCACGACAGTGCGAATGGCCATGGGGGGTTAGTGCTCCTGCTGAGCGGGGAGTTCCCCCTCTCCGGCGGGCTGCTGCTCTTCTCCCGGGGCACCTTCGGTTTCGGGATTTTCCTTTTCGAGAATGTAGGGGATGAAATCCTGCATTTGATACTGTCTTTGGGAGTCTCGGCGCCACTGGGGGAGGATGTCCTCATAGTCTCCCTCGGGCTTTCCCTGGTAGACCGGCCACTGGGCTCCCTGGGCGAAGAACTGGAGCGCGGTCTGGATATTGGGATCCTTCTGGTCGATCTCCTCCAGGTTTTTCCCGGCGAAGATTTCCAGGTGCTGCTGCCGGGTGAGGGGGTCCGGGAAGTCCGGCCGGATTCCCTTGCCCTGGATGGGGGTGCGCTCCTTGGTGTAGTATTGGGCAATGGTTAACGTGAGGGCGTTGCCTCCCGACAGATTCGCCACATCCTGGACCAGGGCTTTCCCGAAGGTGCGGTCTCCCACAAAAGCCGCCCGATGGTAGTCCCGCAGGCAGCTGATGGCCAGTTCGGCGGCGGAGGCTGTGCCCCGGTCTCCCAAGACCACAATGGGGATTTCAGGGGGGAGGTGGACGGGGCAATCCTGGGTGTACCAGGCACGTTCCACTTCCCCGTTCCGGTTTTCCATGGTGGCCACCAGCAAGTCCTTGGGGAGGAGATAGCTGAGGACAAGGACGCAGGTCTGCACCTGTCCGCCGGGGTTGCCCCGGAGATCCAGGATCAGGCTGTCGATACCCTGGTTCTGCAGTTCCAGAATGGCCTTTCCGAACTGAACGGCGGTGGGGGTCACAAAGGAGTCGATGCGCAGGAATCCGGTTTTGGTGCCCTGGATGACGTGGACATCGTTGACGCTGGGATTTTCGATGCTCTGGCGCACCAGTGTCAACTCCCAGGTCTTCTCTTCCTCCTCGTCCTGGGGGCGCCGGACGGTGATTCTGACCTCCGTATCCGGGGTGCCCCGCAGCTTTCCCACAATCTCTTCCAGCTTCTTTCCCCTCAGGGGTTCCCCGTCAATGGCGAGAATCTGGTCCCCGGACATCAGGCCGCCGGCGGCGGCGGGGGTGTCCCGGATGACGGAGGAGATGGTAAGGATCCCCTCCTGGAGATGCACCTGGACGCCGATGCCTCCGAAGGTGTCCCTCTCCTCCGCCATGAACTCCTGGTAGTCCTCGGGCGTCATGAACTCGCTGAAGGGGTCCAGGGAGGACACCATCCCCTTGATGGCGGCCTCGAAGAGCCTGTCGATCTCCGTGTTCTCCCAATCCAGATAGTTGGCGCGGACCTGCTGAAGGACCTCTAGAAAGAGATCCACATTCTCCAGCGTGGCCTGGAGTTCCTCTCCTCCCTTTTCCTCCTTGCTTTGCAGAGAATAGCCAACGATGGCGTTGCCGAGGAGGAACGCCGCAAGGACAGAAAGAAAGATGGCCTTCTTCATGGGTAGGGGGGAGAGGAGGAGAGGTTCGAGCCCGTGGATCAGGCGTGGATGCGGGTGTAGAGGTAGGCGGGCAGGTCAGCCACGGGGACGCGCTCCTGCTGCATGGAATCCCGGTCCCGGACGGTGACGGCGTGGTCGTTCTCGGAATCGAAGTCGTAGGTCACGCAGAAGGGGGTGCCGATCTCGTCCTGACGGCGGTAGCGCTTGCCGATGGAGCCGGAGTCGTCGTAGTCGCTGCGGATGTCGTGCTTCCGGAGGGTGGCCAGCAGTTCCCGGGCGGGGGCTTCCAGCTTCTTGGAGAGGGGGAGGACGGCGGCCTGGACGGGGGCCACCAGGGCGGGCAGGTGCATCACCACCCGCAGATCCTCGTCCCGGTCGGCCTTCTTGGAGGCGGCGGTGTCTTCCTCGTAGGCGTTGCAGAGGAGCATGAGGCAGATGCGGTCCAGTCCGCAGGAGGTTTCCACCACGGTGGGGAAGTAGATTTCCTTGGTTTCGGGGTTGAAGATGGAGCAGGCGGGCTTGTCTCCGGAGAAGGCGGCGTGCTGGGACATATCCCAGGTGCCCCGGTGGTGGATGCCCTCGATTTCATCCCATCCGAAGGGGAAGAGATACTCGATGTCCACGGCCTTCTTGGCGTAGTGGGCCAGCTTGTCGTGCCAGTGCCAGCGGAGTTTGTCTTCGGGGATGCGGAGGATCTTGGTGTAGAAGTTCCAGCGTTCCTTCATCCAGTAGTCGAACCAGTCCAGGGAGTCGTGGTCATCGCAGAAGAATTCCATTTCCATCTGCATGAATTCCCGGGAGCGGAAGGTGAAGTTCCGGGGATTGATCTCATTGCGGAAGGCCTTTCCGGTCTGGGCGATGCCGAAGGGGAGCTGCTTTCGGGTGGCCACCCGGATGGTGTTGAAGTCCACGAAGATGGGCTGGCAGGATTCGGCCCGGAGGTAGGCCTTGTGGTCCTCGTCGAAGACGGGGCCCACGTAGGTCTGCATCATCAGATTGAAGTCCCGGGGTTCGGTGAGGTTATGGCTGCCGCAGGCGGGGCATTCCCCGGGGACGGGGAGCTGGTCCACGCGCCAGCGCTTCTTGCAGTCCCGGCAGTCGGTCATCTGGTCGGAGAAGTGGCTCACGTGGCCGGAGGCCTTCCAGACTTCGGGGTGGCAGATGATGGTGGAGTCCAGTCCCACCACATTGTCCCGGTCTTCGATCATGTATTTCCACCAGGCCCGTTCCACGGAGCGCTTCAGGGGGGCGCCATTGGGGCCGTAGTCCCAGAATCCGTTGAAGCCGCCGTAGATTTCGGAGCTTTGGAAGATGATGCCTCTCCGTTTGCAGAGAGAGGTGAGCTTGTTCATGAACTCCGTGTAGGAGGGGGCGTCTGCCTTGGGGGCGTTTTCTTCGTTGGCCATGATCAGGGGTTCCTGGCGTTAGGGGTGGGTGGATTGGGATAGAAAGGAAAGGGATTTTTGCCGGCGGGGTTTTCTAGGGAAGGATGTGTCCCCAGCCGAGGAAGCCGGTCCAGGGGGAGTTCCGGGCAAAGGAGTATTGAGGCGGGGGAATGGGGAAGTCTCCCTCGGGTTCCAGACGGATGGTCTTTTCGGGGAGGGGAATGTTCAGCACCCGGGCGGGGCCGGTGGTGAGGCGCTCCAGCAGGGCCTCCAGGGTCATGGCGCCGCTTTTCACCAGGACCCGGTTGCAGACGGAGAAGGCGGATTCCAGCCCCAGGATGCCGTTGGGGGCCTGGGGGAAGGGGAGGGCCTTTTCCTCCGGAGCGTGGGGGGCGTGGTCCGTGGCAATGACGGTGATGACACCTTCGGCCACGGCCTGCACCAGGGCCAGCCGGTCCTCCTCCTCCCGCAGAGGCGGCGCCATCTTGGCATCCGTCCCCCAGGTTTCCAGGGCCCGGGCAGTGAGGGCCAGATGATGGGGTGTGGCCTCGCCCGTGACCGGCAAGCCGTCTCTCCGGGCCTGCCGCAGCAGCTCCACCGCCTCCCGGGCGGAGAGATGTTGAAGATGGAACCGGGCCCCGGTTTCCTGGGCCAGAAGAATGTCCCGCTCCACCATCCGGATCTCTCCCAGACGGGAGGAGGGGCCGTCCTCGCAGTGGTCCACCAGGGGAGCCTGGGCCTGGGCGGCCTGGTAGGCCACCTCCCGCATCACGCCGGTATCCTGGGTGGTGGAGCCGTCGTCGGAGAAGGCCAGGGCGCCGGCCTGCCGGAGTTCCCCGATGGGGGCAGGACGCTTCCCCTCCCGTCCCACCGTCATGCAGGCGCAGGAAAAGACCTGGCAGGCCGCCTTTTGTTCCAGGAGTTCCTGGATTTGCTGGAAGCGCTCCGGGGAATCCGGGGGCGGCAGGGTGTTGGGCATGGCCAGGAGGGTATGGAATCCTCCGGCCACAGCCGCCCGGGTCTCGTGGGCAATGTCCCCCTTGTGGGTCTGCCCCGGTTCGCGGAGGTGGACGTGGAGATCAAGAAAGGCGGGGACGATGAGCATCAGACTCCGGGGGTGGCGGGCTGGAATCCTAGGAGGGGGAGGAGGTGGGTGGCGATGAGGAAATAGATGAGGAGAGTGAAGAGGTCAACCATGGTGGTGAGGATGGGGCTGGCCATGAGGGCGGGATCCAGACGTGCCATCTTGGCGGCGATGGGGAGGCTGGAGCCCAGGACCTTGGCCACCACCACGGTGAAGAAGAGGGTCAGGTTCACCACCAGGTTCACGGTCCAGACGGCCTGGGCGAAGATGGCGATGCGGAGGAAGTTGATGGAGGCGAGGATGAAGGCGCACAGCAGGCCCACCCGCAGCTCCTTCCAGAGGACCTTTCCCCAGTCCCGGAAGGTGACTTCCCCGGTGGCCAGTCCCCGGACCATGAGGGTGGAGGCCTGGTTGCCGGAGTTGCCTCCGGTGTCCATGAGCATGGGGATGAAGGCGGTGAGGACCACCATGGTCTCCAGAAGCCGGTTGTAGTGGTTGATGAGGCTGGCGGTGAGGGTGGCGGAGACCATGAGGATCAGCAGCCAGAGAAGGCGGTTCTTGGCCAGTTCCCAGACCGTGGAGTCCAGATACCCCTTTTCGGCGTGCTGCATACCGGCCAGACGCTCCAGGTCTTCCGTCTGCTCGTCCTCGATGACATCCATGATGTCGTCGACGGTGATGATGCCCACGATGCGGGATTCCAGATCCAGCACGGGCATGGCGATCAGGTCGTATTTCCGGAAGTCCTGGGCCACCAGTTCCTGGTCCTGGGTGGTGGTGGCGTAGACGAAGTCCCGGCTCATGATATCCCGGATGAGGGTATCGTCCTTGCTGGTGAGGATTTCCCGGAGGGAGACGATGCCGGTGAGGTGGGTGGCGGCGTCCACCACGTAGCAGGTGTAGATGGTTTCCTTTTCGATGCCGGAGGTCCGGATATAGGCGATGGCCTCCCGGCAGGTCTGGCTTTCAAAGAGCCGGACGAACTCCACGGTCATGAGGCTGCCGGCGGAGTTGTCGGGATATTTGAGGAAGACGTTGATGAGCTTCCGGGTTTCGGGGTCGGCCTTGGCCAGGATGTTGCGAACCATGTCGCTGGGCAGTTCGTCCAGGAAGTCCACGGCGTCGTCCAGATACATTTCCTCCACCAGGAGGCGGGCCTCCTCGGAGGTGAGCTGCCGGGCGATGGTGTTGTGGTCGTTGGCGTCCAGGTAGGCGAAGACCTCGGCGGCCAGATCCTTGTGCATGAGCCGGAAGACCCGGATCATGTCGGCGGTGTCCATCTCGCCCATTTCATTGGCGATGTCCACCGGGTTCATTTCCCGCAGGTTTTTCTGGAGTTCCGCCAGGTTACCCTGGGCGAGCAGTTCTTCGAGCTTGGGCATGGGAGGAATCCTCTCTCTTCGTGGCTACGGCATGGACGAGGAGAGGCGCCTCATTGGGCGCCAGGGAGCCACTTCATGGCCATGACTCCCAGGGCCACCAGGCAGAGGATGGCGGTTCCCAGGAGGCAGCAGGCCACGATTCTCGAAGTGTTCCGGGTCGTTCGCATCCTCTGGTTCCGGAAGGAGACTTCCTGCTGGGAGAGGAGGACGGGGGCCCGTTTTTCCGCAATGTCCAGGTATTCCAGCTCGATGGAATATCCCGCCAGGGAGAGGATGTCGCCGGGATGGAGTTCCACGGCGCCGTCGATGCGCTGTCCGTTCACCTCCGTTTCCAGGATGGAGTTCACGGATTCCAGGAGGACGGACTTTCCCCGGATGATGAGGTGGGCGTGGAAGCGGGAGATATCCCCTTCCCGCACCGTGACATAGTTGTCCCGCGAGGCGCCCACGGAGTTGGTGCCTTCCCAGAGGGTTCCGGTGTGCTCCTTTCCGTCGGATCCCACCCATTTAAGCTGGTAGTGGGAGGGGACGCCCTTTTCCCCGAAGGCGAAGAAGAGTCCCCCGAAGCGGAAGATGGCGCCGTCCACCAGGGGGGCGGTTTTGATTTTTTTGGCGTTCTGGATGAGTCCGGCCCGGGAGCCGTTGTCATAGATGGTCCACTGTCCCCCGATGCCCTCCTGGATGTAGAAGTGGTTGCGGGAGATGCTGGTTTCGGCCACGGACTTCAGGCAGATATCGCACTGGGAGGAGCGCCCGAAGGAGATTTTGGCATGGGGGGGGAACGCAGCGGTGCTACACTGTGCCAGCTCTTTTCCTAAAGAGTCGTAGATGCGGCAGATAGGCATGGTTGCGTTCTCCTGTCAGAGGGTGGATTACTGGGGATCCAGCGCCGCCATGGCGGTGCGAATCTCTTCCTGGAGGAAGGCGGCCAGGCCTTCCAGGGGCTTCATCTGGCAATCCTTGCCCCAGTCCCGATGCTTGAATTCCACCTGGCCGGCGGCCAGGGTCTTGGGGGAGATCACCACCCGGAGGGGGATTCCCAGGAGGTCGGCGTCGGCAAAGGCACTTCCCGCCTTCTCCCCGCGGTCGTCCAGGAGCACTTCCACACCGGCCTTCTGCAACTCGCCGTAGAGGGACTCGCAGGCTTCCCGGACGGATTCCTCGTTGTATTTCAGGCCGATGATGTGCACCTGGTAGGGGGCGATGGACATGGGCCAGATGGGGCCGTAGTCGTCGTGGTGCTGTTCCACGATGGCGGCCATGGAGCGTCCCACACCGATGCCGTAGCAGCCCATGACCATGGGCTTGGCCTTGCCGTCGGCGTCCAGGAAGAGACATCCCATGGGCTGGGAGTACTTGGTGCCCAGCTGGAAGATGTTTCCGATCTCGATGCCGTGGAGGAGCTTGAGGGGGGCGCCGTCCACGGGGGAGGGATCCCCGTCCCGGACGCAGGCGATGTCGGCCACCGTCACATTGCCGGTGTCGGCCAGGTCTCGCTGGTAGTTGAAATTGCGATAGTGGAACTCCTCCTGGTTTGCCCCCACCACGAGGTTGGGGGAGCGGACGACGGAGGGATCCACCACCACCCGGATGCGGGAGAGATCCAGGCCGTAGAGGGAGGCGTAGCCGGGGACGGCCCCGGCGTCCCGGATGAGCTGATCATTGGCGAAGGCCAGGTTGGAGTCCTTCACCACCTTGGCCAGCTTAGTCTCGTTGACTTCCAGGTCGCCCCGGATGTTGACGAAGACCAGCTTGTCCTGGGAATCCCGGTAGAAGACGGCCTTGCAGGTGTGGGCGGCGTCCACCCCCAGAAAATCGGCCACTTCGGCAATGGTCTTGGCGTGGGGCGTGGCCACCTTCTCCAGGGGGAGGGGCTCCTCCTGGGGATACTGGAGAGCGGCGCAGGCCACTTCCCGGTTGGCCTGGTAGTTGCCGTTGGGGGAGACGAAGAGGGTGTCTTCGCCGCAGTCGGCGATGGCCATGAATTCGTCGGACCGGTTGCCGCCGAAGATGCCGGAGTCCGCCTGAATGCTGATGAACTCCCGGAATCCGATGCGCTGGAAAATGCGGGTGTAGGCCTTGTGGCAGACCTGGTAGTACTGCTCCAGATCCTCCTGGGTGGCGTGGAAGCTGTAGGCATCCTTCATGGTGAATTCCCGGGTGCGGATCAGGCCCGCCCGGGGCCGTGCCTCGTCCCGGTATTTGGTCTGGATCTGGTAGGTCATGAAGGGCAGCTGCTTGTAGCTGCTGACATTGGCGCGGACGGCGTGGACGCAGGCTTCCTCGTGGGTCATGCCCAGCATCATGTCCTTCCCGTTCCGGTCCTTGAAGCGGAGCAGCTCCGCCCCTACGCTCTCCCAGCGTCCGCTCTGCTGCCACAATTCGGCGGTGAGGGCCACGGGCATGAGCATCTCCTGGCCGCCGATGGCATCCATTTCCTGGCGGATGATGGCCTCGATCTTCCGGGTGATGCGCAGTCCCAGGGGAAGGAGGGTGAAGATGCCGGCAGACACCGGCAGACAGTATCCGCCGCGGGCCAGGAATTTATGGCTGACGGTCTGGGCGTCCCGGGGGGCTTCCCGGAGACGCTGTCCGAGCATTTGGGAGAGTCGCATGGGCAGGGAAAAGGGGGCTGATGGGTCAATGACAAAGGGGAAGGGGCCTCACGTGCGTGTACGCGCACGCATTACGCTCGGCAATATATTCCTCCTTTCGGGGCTTTCCCGGCGTCCCGCCGCCATGGCGGATCCGCCCCGGGAGAAGGGGGCCGTCAGAAAAGGGAAACGCCCCGGGCCGGGGGGAGACGGCGGCGGGGCGTGGGGGTATGGGGGAGGGGGAGGCAGGCTAGAGGGTGCCGAAGAGGCGATCTCCCGCATCGCCCAGGCCGGGCAGGATGTAGCCGTGGTCGTTCAGCTTCTCATCTAGGCTGCCCAGATAGATGTCCACATCCGGATGATCCCGCTGGATCACTTCCACGCCCTCGGGGGCGCCGATGATGTTCACCATCTTGATGCGGGAGGCGCCCCGGGCCTTCAGGAAGCTGATGGCGGCGGAGGCGCTGCCGCCCGTGGCCAGCATGGGATCCAGCACCAGGACGATGCGCTGGGCGACGTCGGTGGGGAGCTTGCAGTAGTATTCCACGGGCTTCAGGGTCTTGGGGTCCCGATAGAGTCCGATGTGTCCCACCCGGGCGGCGGGGATCAGGGTGAGCATGGCGTCCACCATGCCCAGGCCGGCCCGGAGGATGGGGACCAGGCAGACCTGATGGGGCAGCACCTTTCCCTGGGTCTTGGCCAGGGGAGTCTGGATCTCCGTCTCCACCAGGGGAAGATCCCGGGTGGCCTCGTATCCCATGAGATGGCCGATCTCACTGACCAGATCCCGGAAATCCCTGGTGTCCGTCTCCACACTTCTCAGCATGGAGATTTTGTGGGAGATGAGGGGATGGTTCATGATATGGAGCTTCTCGGAATTCATCTTGGGTCTCCTTGCCAGGGTTGAGGGGGAAAGGGGGCGGTTACTTCTGCTCGGCGATCTTGGAATTGCGGGGGCCGGGGAGGAAGAGGTTCAAGAGGACGCCCACCACCGTGGCCACGAAGAGGGCGGAGATGTTCAGGTTGATGCCGTGGAAGGTGAGATTGATGCCGCCGATGGCGTTGAGGCCCAGGCCGGCGCAGAAGGTGCCCGCCATCACGGAGAGGTTCCGGTTGTTGGTCATGTCCAACTTGGATTCGGCGATGGTCCGGATGCCGATGGCCGCGATCATGCCGAAGAGCATGATTTCCACGCCGCCCTTCACCGGGCCGGGAATGGTGAGGAGGATGGCGCCGAACTTGCCCATGCAGCCCAGGAGGATGGCGAAGATGGCCGCCAGACGGAGGATGGCCGGATTGTAGTTCCGGGTGGTGGCCAGCACACCGGTGTTCTCCGAGTAGGTGGTGTTGGCGGGGCCGCCGAAGAAGCCGGCGATCATGGTGGCCACGCCATCGCCCAGGAGGGTGCGGTGGAGACCGGGAGACTGGAAGAAGTCCTTCCCCACCACGGCGCCGTTGGTGGTGATGTCTCCAATATGCTCCATGAAGGTCACCAAGGCCACGGGGGCGATGGTGACAATGGCGGCGGGATCAAACTTGGGCAGGGAGAGGAAGTCGCCTTTGTAGGGGATGTTGAGCCAGGTGGCGTTCTGGATGGCGCTGAAGTCCATGGAGAAGAGGCCGCAGAAGTGGAGGATGACGCACAGGAGGTATCCGGCGGCGATGCCCAGGAGGATGGGGATGAGCTTCAGGATGCCGTTGGTGCAGTTCATGGCGGCGGCCATGAAGGTGAAGGTGATGAGGGCGATGGCGGCGTTCAGCAGGGTGGTCGTGTTGAAGACGTAGGTGCTGGCGTTGCCGATGATGAATCCCAGGGAGTCACAGATGCCCACTCCTGCCAGGCTCAGGCCGATGATAATGATGACGGGACCCGTGACCACCGGAGGGAAGAGGGCTCGGATCCGCTCGCTCCCCACAAAATAGGCCAGCAGGGCGAAGAGGAAATAGACGGCGCCCGCCGCCATGATGCCTCCCTGGGCGTAGGGAATACCCATGTCGCCGATGACGGTGCAGAGGGCGGCGATGAAGGCGAAGGAGGAACCCAGGAAGACGGGGACCTTTCCTCCGGTGATCAAATGGAAGACCAGGGTGCCCACACCAGCGGTGAAGAGGGCTACGGCAGGGGAAATGCCGGTAATCAGGGGCACCAGCACCGTGGAGCCGAACATGGCCAGCAGGTGCTGAACTCCCAGTAGATACTCTTTCGCCTCAAACCCCAGAACTTTCTTTTGCGCCATGGTGCTCCTTGCCGGTGGATGGTGGTGGGCCCCGATGCCGAAGGAGCCTCCCCCCCCCTCCCCCGGGAAAAAACCAGGGAACGGACTGCGGCGTCAGGTGGATGTGTCAATCTTTCTACGGGGACGGGTCTCCCCGCCGTCTGGGCCAATTTGGCCGAAAACGGCATAATGTACTCCCATTTCCGCTGTTCCTGAAAACATAGGCCGGAAAAAGAAGCCCAATCTTTCCCTCCCGGGGGAAAGCCGGGGGAAAGGGCCGGGAAGCCGGCGTTTTGTGGGGCAGGAGGGGGGGGAGAGGAGGGAGGTTTTCAGGCTGGCGGCAGAGACGACATGGGTTAAATTAGACCCGTTTTGTGTCCCGCAAAGAACGGGGCGGTTTCCCGGTGCGCTTTCCCATCCGGCCCCCCTCCTCCCGGTTTTCCCTGTCATCCTGCAAAAGGAGTCTTTTCCATGCTGAAATCCCTGACGGTCCTCCTGCTGGGCGCCCTTCTGCTGGGCGTTCTTCCCTCCTGCGGCAAATCCGAATCCGGCAAGCCCCCTGTGACGGACGGGGTGAAGGAGACGCTGGACTACGGCGGCACGGTGGGCAAAAGCTACAACCAGAGCAAGGAGAAGATCCAAAATCTCAACGAGGAGCATAACCGCCAGCTGGAGGACGCCCTCCAGGACATGCCCTGATC
Source organism: Lentisphaeria bacterium (assembly GCA_016302315.1). GTDB lineage: Bacteria > Verrucomicrobiota > Lentisphaeria > Oligosphaerales > Oligosphaeraceae > UBA1724. The sequence continues at coordinate 23,297 of JAEDNW010000005.1, read as the reverse complement.
CCCCCCATTTCTCTCTCGCCCTTCCCTCAAAACACATCATTCAGGAGAATACGCCCCCATGAAAACCACCGCCCTCCGCCTCTATGGCGTGAATGACCTCCGACTGGAATCCTTCGAACTGCCGGAATGCGGCGACGATGGCATCATCGCCGAAGTGGTCTGCGATTCCATCTGCATGTCCTCCTTCAAGGCGGCGGAGCAGGGTGCGGGGCACAAAAGGGTCCCCAACGACTGCGCCACCAACCCCGTCATCGTGGGCCATGAGTTCTGCGGCATCATCCGCCAGGTGGGCAAGAAGTGGCAGGACAAGTTCCAGCCCGGAGAGCGCTTCGGCATCCAGCCCGCCCTGAACTACAAGGGCTCCCTGGACGCCCCCGGATATTCTTTCCCCACCATCGGCGGAGATTCTACCTTCATTCGCATCCCCTCCTGCGTGATGGAAATGGACTGCCTCCTGAAATACACCGGCGAGGCGTTCTTCATGGCTTCCCTCTCGGAGCCTATGAGCTGCCTGGTGGGGGCCTGCCACGCCCAGTATCGCATGGAGACCCCGGGCTCCTACCAGCACACCATGGGCGTCAAGAAGGGCGGCAAGTGCGCCTGCATCGCCTCCGCCGGCCCCATGGGACTGGGTCTCATCGACTATCTGCTCCACGGCCCCATGGCCCCCTCCCTGGTGGTGGTCACCGACATCGACCAGGCCCGGCTGGACCGGGCGGCCTCTGTGCTGACGGTGGAAGATGCCGCCGCCCACGGCGTGAAGCTGGTCTACCAGAACACCTCCTCCCCCACGGCCACGGCGGATCTCCTGGCTCTCTCCCAAGGCACCGGATATGATGATGTCTTCGTCATGGCGCCTGTGGCTCCTCTGGTGGAGCAGGGAGACGCCATCCTGGGCAAGGGCGGCTGCATGAACTTCTTCGCCGGCCCCATGGACCCCAAGTTCGCCGCCAAGCTGAACTTCTACAACGTCCACTACTCCGGCACCCACATCGTGGGCACCAGCGGAGGCAACACCGATGACATCCGGGAGGCTCTGAAGCTCATGGGAGAGGGCGTCCTCAATCCCGCCATCATGATCACCCATGTGGGCGGCCTGACCGCCGCCGGCGAGACCACCCTCAATCTCCCCTCCATCAAGGGCGGGAAGAAGCTGATCTACACCCATCAGGACTTCCCCCTGACGGCCATCGCCGACTTCGCGGAAAAGGGGAAGACGGATCCCGTCTTCGCCGAATTGGACGAGGCGTGCCGCCGCCACAACGGCCTCTGGAATCTGGAGGCGGAGCGCATCGTCCTGGAGAAGATGCCCCGCCTGGCCTAACGCAGACAAACCACCCTCCCTGCCTTCCCCCTCTCCTCTGAGGCGGAAGGCAGAACCCCACAGCGCCCTCCCGCTTACGAACGGGAGGGCGTTTTTGTTCCCTCCCCCTGCCGCCTCTTCCAGGCGATCCCGTTCAGTCCCCCGGGAGTGGAAGGGTGCGGGAACCCTCGGCGGTGTATAATATAACTACTTTATAATAAAAGACTTATAATAAAACCAACAAAAAGGCGCAGATTATGATTTTTTGGCCAAGGAGATGCCGTAGAGCGTGAGGGGGAGGGGTGCCAGCTCCGCCTGGAGTTCCCGGGGAAGATATTCTACGAAGAAGGGGGCGTCGCCGCCGGTGAACCAGACACGGCACTGGGCCATGGCTTCCTGTTTTCGGGTGGCGCGGATCACCTTTTCCACCGCCCCCAGGATACCGAGATCCACGCCGTTGCGGATGGCGGCTTCCGAATCCGTTCCCAGGGGATTGAAGTCATGGGCGGCGGAGACGGCGAACTCCGGCAGCTGGGCGGTATTGCGTCCCAGGGAGGCCAGGGCGGTTTCCCGTCCCGGCAGAATGACGCCTCCCAGGAACTTTCCCTGGGGGGAGAGGCAGACGGAGTTGAGGGCGGTTCCGCAGTCCACCACCATCACGGCCTGGCATGGGGCCAGTGCCTGGGCGGCGGCCAGATTGGCCAGACGGTCGGCCCCCAGGCGTCCCGGGGGGTAGAGGGAGCAGTCCAGCTGGGGGAAGTCCCTGGGGGAGATCCAGTGGAAGTGTCCCGGGAACCGGGCCTCCAGGGTGCGGGCAATGGCAGGAACCACGCAGGCGCCGCAGACCTTCCAGGCGCCGCTCTCCCGGGAAGGAGGCGTCCACTGGGACAGGAAATGTTCCGTGGGGAAGTAGTCCACCTGGAAATCCGGGGTTCCGGGGGTGCCGTTCCCCAGGGCCACACGGGTATTTCCCACATTGAGAAGCAGGTCGGTCATCTTCAGGAGGATCAGGGGACGACGGCAGGGCTACTCCGCCAGCACCTTGATGATGATCTTCGGCATTTCCCGTCCGTCTCCGATGCAGGGAGCATGGGCATCCTGGGGGAAGAAGATGGTGAATTCCCCGGGGAGGACGGTGGGGCGGCTGGTGTGGGGAGCGGGGCCCAGGGCGGCGTCGGTCTCCGGGTTGTAGACCAGGGAATCCGGCACTTTGGCCAGGGGAAGCCAGCCCATGATTTCCGCCTCCTCCAGGGGAATCTGGACATCGATGTATTTCCGGTGGTATTCCAGCGGGGTCGCCTCCGGGGTGCGGCTCCGGGGACGCTGCACGTTGGCAAAGATTTCTCCTTCGGGAAGAATATCCACCCGTCCCTGGGGGAGGGCGGCCAGATCCGTGGTTTGCAGGAACTCGGCCACTTTGGCAAAACGGGGATGCAGGGGGAGATAACGGGAGAAATTCTCCAGGGTATCGTGGATCATGGCAGGGGGATGAGGGGAGGGAAAAACAAATCCACAAAAAAAGGCGGCCGGGGGGCAAAGCCACCGACCGCCTTCACCTGTGCAGGAATCAGGAGGAAAGGGGAGCGGGAGAATCCCCGGCTCCCCTCAGGGGAGGAAGACTACCGTCCGCCCTTGGAGGCCTCCTTCATGCCGGCTTCGTAGTTGTCCTTGGTGACCAGCACAAAGCGACGGGCGAAGGCCTTCTTGTCGCTGGAGGGGATGGTGTCGTCGTACTTGGCATCACTCTTGGTCATCACCACCGCCAGCACCTCGGCCATGGCCTTTCCGCCATCCTTGAAGGCGAAACGCAGCTCGTCGTTGGAGCAGGAGTTCAGGAAGCCGATCTTGTAGCCCTTCAGCAGAGCCAGGGCGGCGGGAAGCTTGCCCTCCTGGGGGAAGGTGTGAATGTTCACGATGACATCGGGCTTCGCCTTCTTCACCTCATCCACAATCTTCTTCCAATCGGCGCCGGACATCATGCCGAAGGCCATGGGAGGGGGCATCATCATGCCCGCCTGCTCGTTGGCCGGCTTCTTGATCTTGAACTTCTTGTAGACGGGAACCACCTCAGCGCCCTTGAAGGCATCCTTGACGGCGTCCAGCCAGGGGTTGGCCCGGGGTTTGGGCAGGGGATCGCCCCACTCGTCCAGGAAGATGCTGGAATCGCAGATCACCGCCACCTTCTTGGCGTTGGTCGCTTCCTTCAGATGATCCGCCAGGATCCGGGCCTGGAGATACATGTAGCGGTTTTCCCGGTCGCGGCTCTGGGAGCCGGCCCGGAAGAAACCCGTCAGGTTCATGGCGGCACCCGCCACGGCGATGACGGCACCCACAATGGCCAGAATCTGACCCCAGGCGGCACCGCTCTTCTGCTTATTCATACCGACCATGGCGGCGACAAAGCCAACGACCATAACAAGAATCCACTTTAAATCCATTTCCTAAATTCCTTGGGTTGGGTTTGGGTTGGAGGGAGAGGTGCCCCCGCACCGAAAAAAAGACAGGCAGGGACAGCGGGGAGAATCCCCTTGGATGAAAAAAAAACTTCCGCATCCCGGGCATGAAGGGAAGGGGAAAAACGAAGAATTCCGCCACCCTCGACCTCATGCGGGGAAACAAGTATGGGCGTAAGATAATTCCCGGCAGACGGTTTATCCAATGACAAACAGGAAATTTATCCCTGCCGATTTCCGGGTGGCGCAGAGAGTTGTGACCTGTTGTGTGGAATTGTCCAGAATTGTCGTAAAGCCGCGGGAATTTCCCTGAAAAAAGAGTGTTGCCCCGTCCTTTCGATTTCGGGGAGTTTTTTGGGGGGGGCTTACTCTCCCATGAGGGCGGCCAGGATGAAATTGGCCCCCAGGCGGGAGTAGAAGATGTGGATGAAGTCGTTGATCTGCTGGGAGTCGTGGTAGCGGAAGAGTCTCCACTGCCCCGTGGGTTCCTGAAGCCAGGCGGGGACGGCGTTTCCCTGGCAGAAGACCTTGTCGAAGGTGCCGTCTTCCCGTCGTGCGGGGAAGGCGGGGCCCAGGACGGCGGCCTGAGGAAGGAGGACTCCCAGGGTTTCTCCCTGTTCCAGGGTTTTCATGCGGATCTCATTGGTCCAGCCGCCCAGGGAGGATTTTCCCCATCCCATGGAAAGAATGGGGGTGGCCATGACCGCCAGCCTTCCCTCCAGCCGGATGCCCATGACGGAGTAGGTGCCCCCGGGCCACTTCTCTTCGGTGACGTATTGCTGGACCTCCCTGGGCAGGAGGGAGACATCGGGAAGGCCCTGGAAGAAGCATCGGAAGAGGGGATCTTTTCGGGAGAGGGGGAGGAAGGGGTGTCCGGGCAGGGCTTTTTGGAGGAACCGCTGGACTTCCGGGGCCACCTGCCATTCTCCGTAGCTGTGGTGCTGGGCGGCATCTGCGCCGGCCTGGCGCAGGAACTCGGCGGCGATCCCGGCGTCCAACCAGAGAAAGCCGCCGCTGGCCAGGAACTGGCCCAGGGCCTCCACCTCTTCCCGGGGCATGGTTTCCCAGTCTTCCCGGTCGTTCCAGTTCACATAGAGGAAGGGGCATTGGTGCAGCCGGGGATCCCGGAAGGAATCCACCAGCATGGGGGTGGTCTCCAGGTCCAGTCCCGTGGTGTCCGCCACCGTCTCCAGCAGGCTGGCCAGGGCGTTGGGATATCCCCGTTCCATGGCCCGTCCCGGCGCCACCAGCTGGGCGATGCGCAGGGGGGCGGCCCCCAGGCAGAGGGGAAGGAGGCAGAGAATGGTGAGGAATGCCTTCATGAATGGCAAAAAAAATGTTTCGAGTTATATTTGGCGCTCCGTGCCTGGTTTCCATTCCCTGGAGGGAGGTGTTTCCGGCGCCGCGCCAGAGTCCGCAGATCTGGCTTCCTTGGTCAAGGGTGACTTTGGCGAGGAGGGAAAGAGCGTGCGGAGGTCATTGGCTTAGGGGGCAACCATAATTCGCCGAACCCGTCTTTCAAGGTACCATGTCTTTCTTCGATCGCCTTTTTTCTTTCCTTCACAAGCCCCAGCAGCCCGAGACGCGGGGGCCGGCCGCCCCGGATCGCAATGCGCCTCTGCCGCCGGAGCCCAAGCCCAACAAGAACGTCTATGACGAGGCCTTCAAGGTGGAGGTCCCCGAGTGGGCCCAGGGGCTGAACAACACGGAACTGACCACCCAGCTGCGGGAGCACGTGAAGTGCCACTACGCCCCCAACTTCGGCTGGAAGAAGATCATGACGGCCAAGACCGGACCCGATGGCAACCTGATCCCCGAGTATGACGGCATCGCCGGGGACTGCGGCGCCGTGAAGTCCTACGGCCTGAAGGTGGCCCAGCGCCACGGCCGCACCATGCCCTACAAGTATGTGGATCTGAACATGGCCTACCGCTGCTGCTGCGACATCCCCACCAAGTGCCCCTTCCTGCAGATGGCGCAGAACGAGGCCCGGGCCGTGAATATGCGCCGCCGGTAGCCTCCCATCCCGCACATCTTCTCATACGAATCAGGGCCCCTCGCCACCGTGCGAAGGGCCCTTGTTTTTCCCTCCGCCAAGGTTTTCCGCCCAGGGGAAATGCGCAAGGAGCCAGTGGTTCTCCGCCCCGGGGGGCAGGGGGATAGGAGAGGGGCGAGTGCGGGGGTTATATTAAGTGTCTTACCTCGAAAATGCGCTGGGGCGAGGGGTTGGGGCATTGTGTGCCTGCCCTGTTGTCCCTGGTGCGGTGTTATTTTTCCGGTTTTTCCCTCTAGAATCAGGAGTCCATTTTGAGTTCCAGTCTATTCAGTCGTGCCTGGAAGGGGCTTTGTTCCCTGTTCCGGGGCGGTTCTGCGCCTGCCGAAGCCGCTGCCCCTTCCTCCCGTTCTTCTTCTGCGCCTTCCTCTGAGGAGGGGCGCAAGCCTTCTCGCCGCCGTGGGGCGGGGGAGAGGAAGCCGGAGGCCCGTGGGGAGTCCTCTTCCGGGAGCAGTCGTCAGGGGGGGCGTCCCTCCCGTGGCGGTGCGGGGAAGGGGGGCCGTGGCAACGGGGTTGCCGCGGTGGCGTCTCCTGCGGTGAGTGCGGAGTCCGGGGAGGCGTCCCGTCTGGGGGAGGAGCGTGCCCACCGGATTCTGGACAAGAAGAAAGTCGGGGACTGGCAGGCTCCTGCGGTGGAGAGCCGGGAGGAGGGCGTGAAGTATTTCCAGGATTTCCCTCTGGCCCGGGAGATTCTCCGGGCGGCCCTGGAGGACATGGGGTTCCGGAAGTGCACCCCCATCCAGGGACTGGCGTTGCCGGTGGCGGTCACGGGAGCGGATTTGGCGGGCAAAGCCCAGACGGGCACCGGGAAGACGGCGGTCTTCCTCATGTCCATGCTGGATCAGTTTGTGCGTCATGGCAGTGGGCGCAAGCTGAACCAGCCCTTTGCCCTGGTGCTGGCCCCCACCCGGGAGCTGGCCATCCAGATTGCCAAGGATGCGGATAATCTGAGCGTCTACACTTCCCTGCGCACCGTGGCGGTCTTCGGAGGAATGGACTACGAACGGCAGCGCCGCCTGCTCCAGGCGGGCTGCGACCTGATTGTGGCCACCCCCGGGCGGCTCATTGATTTCCTCCAGAAGCGGGTGATCGATACCTCCATGCTGAAGGTCCTGATTCTGGACGAGGCCGACCGGATGCTGGATATGGGCTTCATCCCCGATGTGAAGCGCATCATCCACTATCTGCCTTCCAAGGATCAGCGCCAGACCATGCTCTTCAGCGCCACTCTCTCCAAGGACATCATGGCGCTGGCCAGCCAGTGGATGCGCCCCGATCCCGCCGTGGTGGAGGTGGAGCCGGAACGGGTGGTGGCCGAGGGCGTGAATGAAACCGTCTACGCCTGCACAACCCAGGAAAAACTGGCCATCATCCTCTGGGTCCTCCAGCACGAGGATGTCCACCGCGCCTTGATCTTCCGGAACCGCCGCCGGGATGTGGAAGATCTCCGATACCAGTTGATGAAATACGGAATCCCCTGCGAAATGCTCTCCGGCGACGTGAACCAGAACCGGCGCCTGAACATCCTGGAGGCCTTCCGCAATGGCACCGTCAAGGTGGTGGTGGCCACGGATGTGGCGGGACGCGGCATCCAGGTGGATGACATCACCCACGTCTTCAACTACGACCTGCCCTACGAGGCGGAGGACTATGTCCACCGGGTGGGGCGCACCGCCCGGGCGGGGCATCAGGGGCGGGCCATCTCCTTTGCGGACGAGGACTGCGCCTTTGTCATGCCGGAGATCGAGCAGTACATCGGGCGTCCCCTTCCCTCCGTGCAGCCGCCGGAGGAGATGCTGGTGATGCCGCCTCCGGCCGCCGGGGTCAAGCTTCCCAGCCGGGAGGAGAGGCATTCCTCTTCCTCCGCCTTTTCCCATAGCCGGTCGGGCCGCGGGGGCTTTGGCCGTTCCTCCTCCTCTTCCCATGGCGGCCGTGGGGGCTGTCCTCCCTTCCGCCGTCCGGCAGGGGGCCGCTAGCCCCTCCCTCCTGTCTCTCCCCCCTCTCTCCTCTGCCCCTTATCCTTTTCCGGAATCTCTTGAGAGAACATGGATGCCGTGCCGCAGATGCGAGTGGGGGACCAGGAGAGTCCCCGGGAGGAAAGCCTTCCCGTGGTGGTGGTGCTGGACACGCTGCGCAGTGCCTACAATACGGGGAACATCTTCCGTCTGGTGGACGCCGTCAATGCCCAGGCCATCTACGCCTGCGGCTATACTCCCTGCCCGCCCCATGACAAGCTGGCCAAAACCGCCCGGGGATGCGACGAGACCGTGCCCTGCCGGCATTTTGATCATGCGGAGGAGGCCCTGCGGGAGCTGAAGGGGCGGGGATACACCATTTACGGGGTGGACACGGTGGTGGGCGCCCAATGCTATTGGGAGGCCACTCTCCGGTTCCCCGCCGCCTTTGTCCTGGGCAACGAGGCCCTGGGCATCTCTCCGGAGGCCCTGGCCCTCTGCGACGCCTTCCTTCTATTGCCTGCCTGCGGCCGCAAAAATTCCATCAACGTGGGGAATTGCGCCGGCGTGGTACTTTTTGACGCCTTGCGACAGTATCGGCGGCAATCCCCGTCCGCCGGAAAATGGGAGAACCTGGAATGAACTGCCTGATCGTCTTCTTTCTGTGGGTGGTTGTCTTCATTGCCGTGCGGCTGCGCTACCGGATTCGGGTCAAAGGACTGGACGAGGTGGTGAAGCGCTACGGCCGCTCCGGCATTCTCTTCCTGCCCAATCACCCCGCTCTCATCGACCCGGTGATTCTCTCCACCGTCCTGTGGCGACGCTTCCATCCCCGGGCCCTGGTGACGGAGAAGCAGGTGCGGGCCACGATTCTGCGGCACATTGGCTGGCGCATCCGGGTGTTGCCTCTGCCGGATCTGGGGGTGGCGGGCATGGCGGGCCACGATGCGGTGCTGGCCCAGATTGAGCGCTGTGTGGAGGCCTTGAAGGCCGGAGACAACCTCCTCTTCTATCCCGCGGGGAGAATCTATCGCTCCCGCATGGAGAAGCTGCGGGGCAACGGCGGGGTTTCCCGGATTCTCCAGGAATATCCCTCCTGCAAGGTGGTTCTGGTGCGCACCACGGGATTGTGGGGAAGCGACTTCGGCCGGGCCAAGGGGTATCAGCTTCCCTTCGGCGTCTGCCTGAAACGCCATTTCTGGCACGTGATTCTAGGGGGCATCTTCTTCATGCCCCGGCGTCCCGTGACCATTGAATTCGTGACCCGCCCCGACGATCTGCCCGACGGCTCCGAAAAGGATCTCCTGAACCGCTATCTGGAGAACTTCTACAACCGGGCCATGCGCCCCAATACCTACGTGCCCTACACCTGGTTCGGGGGACGCCCCCGGACTCTGCCGGAGCCGGACGCCTGCAATTCCGCCGAGGACACCAGCCGGGTTCCCGATGAGATCCGGGTGAAGGTCAAGGAGAAGCTCCGGGAGTTGACGGGGAAGCGCATGATCCGGGATACGGATACCCTGGGAACGGATCTGGGCCTGGATTCCCTGGTGGTGGTGGAACTCCAGCAGTGGCTGGCCCAGGAGTTCGGCAAGGAGGTGCCCAGCCCGGAGAAGCTCCGCACGGTGGCAAGCCTGCTGATCGCCGCCATGGGCGAGAGCGCCGGCATGGAACCCCTCCTGCCCGTGCCCGCCCAGTGGTACTACGATGATCCCCGTCCCCTGACTGTCACCCAGGCGGAGAGCGTGCCCCTGGCTTTCCTGAAAAACGCCAGAAAGGATCCCGGGCGTCCCGTGTGGGCGGACCAGACCAGCGGTGTCTTCACCAACCGGAAGATGGTGCTGGCGGTGATGGCCCTGACTCCCCAGCTGCAGAAACTGCCCGGCGAGCGCCTGGGCATCCTCATGCCGGGCACCGTGGCGGCCACCCTGATGTATCTGGCGGCCCAATTTGCCGGAAAGGTGCCCGTGATGCTGAACTGGACGGTGGGTAACCGGAATCTCCGCCACTGCGTGGAGGCTTCCGGGCTGGAGAAGATCCTCACGGCCCGGGTTCTGGTGGAGCGCCTGAAGGGAACCGGGGTGGATTTCACGGGCCTGGAAGACCGCTTTGTGACGGTGGAGTCCATCCGGGAATCCATCGGCCTGGGGGCGAAGCTGCTGGCCTTCCTCCGCAGCCGTCTCTGGTGGCGGAAACTCTGGAAGGCCCCCATCCCCAAAACGGCGGTGATTCTCTTCACCTCCGGCTCGGAGACCCTGCCCAAGGCGGTGCCCCTGACCCATGAAAATCTCATGACCGACGTGACCCACGCCGCCGCCGACATGGGGATCCAGAAGGACTACTGCCTCCTGGGCATGCTTCCGCCCTTCCATTCCTTCGGCACTCTCCTCAGCATCGTCTTCCCCTGCGCCTCCAACATCCGGGTGGTCTACCATCCCAATCCCACCGAGGGCGCCATGCTGGCCCGCCTCACCGCCGCCTACAAGGTGAACTTCTTCTGCGGAACCCCCACCTTTGTGGCCAATATCCTGCGCAACGGCACCTCCCAGCAGCTGGAGACTCTCCGCCTGGTGGTCTGCGGCGCCGAAAAATGCCCCGAAGCCACCTTCCGCCTCCTCCACGAGAAGGCGCCTCTAGCGGAACTCTACGAAGGCTACGGCATCACGGAATGCGGGCCCGTGGTCTCCCTGAACAAGCCGGGGCATTGCCGCTTGGGCACCATCGGAAAACTCCTCCCCTGCACCCAGGGCGTGGTCATGGACGAGGACTGCCGAAAGGTGCTCCCCCCGGGAGAGACGGGGATGCTGGTGGTCTGCGGCGACACGGTCTTCAGCGGCTATCTGGGCTACAAGGGGGCTAGCCCCTTTGTGGTGCGCAACGGCCGCAACTGGTACCGCACCGGTGACCTGGTCCAGATGGACCAGGACGGGTATATCACCTTCAAGGGCCGCCTGAAGCGCTTCGTGAAGATCGGCGGGGAGATGATTTCCCTGCCTGCCCTGGAGGAGTCCCTGGCGAACCACTTCCCCAATCCCCTGGCCAAGGGGCCTGCCCTGGCTGTGGAGGCCTACGGCCCCGATGCCGCCCCCGTCATCACCCTGGTGACCACCGTCGCCGTCTCCCGGGAGGAGGCCAACCAGGCCCTGCGGGAGGACGGATTCTCCCCCATCTGCTCCATCCGGGAAGTCCGCCTCTGGCCGGAAGTCCCCCTGCTGGGCACCGGAAAGACCGACTACCGCACCATCCGCAGCCGTCTGGAAAGCGAACCCGCCGCCTAGGCGCCCTCTCCCCATGCCCATCCGCATCATCCTCATCGCCGGACTGCTCCTGCTGACCCTGGTGGCCCTGGCTTCCCTGAAGAGCCGCCTGGGTGCCCGCCTCTTCCTGGTGGTCCAGTTCTGCCTGGGCGTCTTCCTGGTTCTCTTCCCGGAGACCGCCAACTGGCTGGCGGCCAAGGTGGGGGTGGGCCGGGGCACCGACCTTCTCTTCTATCTGGCCGTCCTGGCCGGCTACGGGGCCCTGCTCATTGTCCTGGCCCGCATCCGCCGCCTGGAACGCCAGCTGACGGAAGTGACCCGGCAGATCGCCCTCCGCTCCCCCCGCCAGCTCCCCTCTGACGCCACGCCTCCGTCCCCTCCCTCCCCCCAAAAAACATGAACGGCGGAATCTCCCTCATCACCATCTGCTGGAACGCCGCCGAAACCCTTCCCAGGACCCTGGCCTCCATTCTGGCCCAGGAAACCCTCCCCGCCGAATACCTCCTGGTGGACGGCGGCTCCCAGGACGGCACCTGGGAACTCCTGGCGGAGTGGGAACCCCGCTTCCGGGCGGCGGGGGTGGATTTCCGGCGGGAGAGGCAGGTGCGCCAGCCGGGGGAGGCGGGCATTCCCGGCGCCTGGAACCAGGGGCTGCGCCAGGTCCGTGGCGAGGTGGTGGCCCTCCTCAATGCGGATGACTGGTACGATCCCGGGGTTCTGACCTGGGTGTGGGAGGCCTTTCAGCAGGATCCCGCCCTGGGGGCGCTTTCTCTTCCGGTGCGGATGCATCCTTCGGTCCCCCGGAAGGAGTGGGTCTTCCGCCCCTCCTCGTTCGGCCAGCTGCCCTGGCGGATGCCGGTGCCTCATCCGGGGACCTTTTTCCGGCGAAGCACCTACGAGAAGGTAGGGCTCTACGACGGGCGATACCGGATTGCCGCCGACTACGATTTCATCTGGCGGTGTCGCCGGGCCGGCATTTCCTGGCGCTTTCTGGATCCCGTGGGCATCCACATGCAGCTGGGGGGGCTGGCCAACTCCAGCCGGGCCCTGGCCCGCCGGGAGACCTACCGGATCGCCCGCCGCCACGGGGCCTTCCTGGATCCCCGACCCGCGCTGGCATGGCTTCTTCGGGCCATGTCCGGCAGGTAGCCTCTCCCTCTCCCGCAGGGGAGGCCGCCTTGTTTCCACCCTGAAAAAACCACTGTATGTTAAGTGACATAGACCGACGATGGATGCAGGTCGCCTTGCAAGAGGCGGAGAAGGGCTGGGGACTCTGTTCCCCCAATCCCATGGTGGGGGCCGTGATTGCCCAGGGGGAGACGGAACTCTCCCGGGGCTTCCACGCCAAGGCCGGGGAAGCCCATGCGGAGATTCGCGCCCTGGAGGCTCTTCCCCCCGGCCAGGATCTCTCCCAGGCCACCTTGTACGTGACCCTGGAACCCTGCACCACCACCGGACGCACCCCTCCCTGCTGCGAGGCCATCATCCGCTCCGGCGTGGGCCGCGTGGTCATCGGATGCCTGGACGAGAACCCCGCCCATGGGGGAGCCGCCGTGGAGCGCCTCCAGGCCGCCGGAATCCAGGTGGAGACCGGTTGCCGGGAGGAGGAATGCCACCGCCTCAATGAACACTTCTTCTGGTGGATCCGGAAAAAACGCCCCTGGGTCATCCTGAAGCTGGGAGTCTCCCTGGATGGGAAAATCGCCCTGCCTGACGGCACCTCCCAATGGATCACCGGCCCCGAGGCCCGCCGCAAGGCCCACCGGCTCCGCCAGCTCAGCGACATGATCATGGTGGGGGGACAGACCGCCCGGAGGGATAATCCCCAGCTCACCGTCCGGGAACCCGCCGACTGGAGCCGGCAGCCCATTCCCGTGATCTGGACCAGCCAGCCCCTCCCCAGCGATCTCCATCTCACCATGGCCACCGGACGCCCCCTGGTGGAAACCCAGCCCGATACCCCCGAAGCCTGGGATACCTTCCTCTCCATCTGGGGAGCGGAGGACAAGACCGTGCTGCTCATCGAGGGAGGCGGGGAACTGGCCGCCAATGCTCTGGCCTGCGGCGTGGTGAACCAGATCTTCTTCTTCGTGGCCCCCAAGATCATCGGAGGCCGGAACTCCGTGCCCGCCGTGGGGGGAAACGCCCCCGCCAGCCTGGAGGAGGCCATCCATCTCTCCCGGATCCGTCTGGAGATGGTGGGGGAGGATCTCCTGTACATCGGCTATCCGGACAACTGCCAGTAGCCCCCTTCTCCTTCTTTCCCGCAACGCCTTTCTTCCTCCCCATGTTCACCGGCATTGTCCAGTCCATCGGCACGGTCCGGAGCCTCCAGCGCACCGCCTCCGGCGCCAGCCTCCAGGTGGAGACGCGCCTCCCTCCGGAAATCCTGCGCCTGGGAGACAGCGTGGCGGTGGATGGATGCTGCCAGACCATTGTGGCCCGGGAGGGGAGCCTCTGCACCTTCCACTGCCTGGAGGAGACCCTGCGGCGCACGGTCTTCGGCGCGTACCGCCCCGGCCATCGGGTCAACATCGAGCCGGCTCTGGCGGTAGGGGAACGCCTGGGAGGCCACATTGTCCAGGGCCACGTGGACTGCGCCCAGCCGGTGCTGGAGGTGGGATTCCAGGGTGGCGACCGGACCCTCACCATCCGCCGCCCGGCCCCGGGGGACTTTCCCCTGGTGCAGAAGGGTTCCGTGGCCATCAGCGGCGTCTCCCTGACGGTGGCCAGGCTGACGGCGGAGTCCTTCACGGTCTGCCTGATTCCCCATACCTGGCAGAATACCGCCCTGCAGTGGCTGAAGGCGGGGGACAAGGTCAATCTGGAGGCGGACATTGTGGGACGATACGTGGCCAGCTTCCAGAACCCCGCCTCCTCCTCCGTAACCTGGGACAGCCTCCGGGAGGCCGGATTCTAGCCCCCCATCACCCCTCCCCCTTTCTCTCTCGCTCTCTCGATTTTTCCCTGACTTCTTCCATGGAATTGCAACTGTCTCCCAATGGCGGCGTCTGTTCCCCCCGGGGATTCCGGGCCGCCGGTGTCACCGCCGGTCTCAAACCCAGCGGACAGCCCGATCTGGCCATGCTTTTCAGCGAGGCGCCTGCCCAGGTGGCGGGGGCCTTCACCAGCAATCTCTTTGCCGCCGCTCCCGTGGAGTGGGACAGACGGGTGATCCGCAAGGAGCGTTCCGTTCGGGCCGTGGTGGTGAACAGCGGCGTGGCCAATGCCTGCACGGGAGCCAGGGGGGCGGAGGATGCCCGGGCCATGGCCGCCTATGCCGCCCAGCGTCTGGGGGTGGAGACGGACGAGGTGCTGGTTTCCTCCACCGGGGTCATCGGCGAATTCCTGCCCATGGAGACCATTCGCCACGGCATTGACCTGGCCGTGGAGGCCCTCTCTCCCGAGGCCAGCCAGGCCGCCGCCCGGGCCATCATGACCACCGACACCCAGGAAAAGCGGGTGGCGGTCACCTTCTCCCTGGGGGATATCCCCGTCACCATCGGGGCCATGACCAAGGGGGCGGGCATGATCGCCCCCCAGATGACCCTGTGCCAGAGCCGTCCCCGCCAGGCCACCATGCTGGCCTACTTCACCACGGATGCCGCGGTGGAGCGGGAAGCCCTCCAGCAGGCCCTGGACCAGGCCCTGGGACGCTCCTTCAACCGCATTGTGGTGGACGGCGATACCTCCACCAACGACACCATGCTGGTGCTGGCCAATGGCATGGCCGGCAATGCCGTCATCCGTCCGGATACCCCCGAGGCCAAAGCCTTTGCCGATGCCCTGGAGGCCTGTGCGGTCTTCCTGGCCAAGGCCATGGTGATGGACGGGGAGGGGGTCACGAAATTTGTGGAACTCCAGGTTTCCGGCACCCTGGATGACCAGGGGGCGCGGCAGATTGCCGAGTCCATTGCCCGGTCGCCCCTCTGCAAGACCGCCTGGTATGGGGCGGATCCCAACTGGGGTCGGATTCTCTGTGCGGCGGGATACAGCCACGTTCCCTTCAAGCCCACCCAGGTGGATCTGGATTTCGACGGCCTCCCGGTGGTGCGCAGCGGTCTGGCGGCGCCCGGCTCCTCCCCGGAACGCCTGGCGGAAGTCCTCCGGAAACGCTCCTTCCAGGTTTCCCTTTCCGTGGGGCCTGGGCCGGGGCGCTTCGTCCTGTGGACCTGCGACTTGAGCCATGACTACGTGAAGATCAACGCAGACTACCACACCTGATGGACCGGAACCGGGGCGGCGGGGAGCTTCCTTTGCCGCCTCTCCCCTCTCCTACGATGGCCCCACGACTCCACATTCTAGGCCACCCGGATTTTCCCCTGGGAGATTCCGCCCATCCTGAGGATTCTCAGCTCTTCAACTGCTGGAATTTCTGCCAGGTGGCGGAGGCTCTGGGGATTCCCTACGCCTACTATGGGGCGGAGGGCTCCCAATGTCCTCCGGGAGGGCAGGGGGTGGTGGTTTCCCTGGGGGAGTCTCCGGAGCGCTGGGCCTTCCGCAGCGCCTGGCACCGGGAATACACCCGGCGCCTCAATGCCGCCCTCCGGGAGCATCTCCAGGATGACGGGGAGCCGGAGTGGGTGGCCTCCATCTATGGCGTGGCCCAGTGCGATGTCTCCGTGGCCTCCGGGGTTCCGGTCTTCGAGCCCATGCTGGGCTACGGCACCTGCTGGACCCACTACCGGGTCTTCCCCAGCTACGCCCACCAGCAGGTCATCTACACCCGCCAGCCGGAAACCCAGAAGGACCGCTACTTCGACACCGTGATCCCCCACTTCCTCCATCCCGGGGAGTATCCCTTCCAGCCGGAGGCGGGGGAGTATCTGGTCTATCTGGGGCGGGCCGCCGAGGACAAGGGCGTGGCTCTGGCCCGGGAGACCGCCGCCTTGGCGGGGCTGGAGTTCCGGGAGGTCCACCGGGGATGCGCCGGCCTGGAGAAGGCCCGGCTCCTGGGAGAGGCCCGGGCCGTCCTCATGCCCACCCTCTACCTGGAACCCTTTGGATACGTGGCCATCGAGGCCATGATGTGCGGAACCCCCGTCATCACCACAGATTGGGGCTCCTTCCCGGAAATCGTCCGGGAGGGGGTGGATGGTTTCCGGTGCCGTACCCAGGCGGAGTTCTCCGAGGCGGTGCGCCTGGCTCCCGCTTTGGATCGACGGCGGATTCGCCAGGGGGCGGAGGAGCGCTTCACCGTGGCGGCTGTGACGGAACGCTACCGCCGATACTTGGATTTCATTTGGAAGATTCACCGCTACGGAGGATACTATGCCCCCGGAGCAACGAGAAAGGAGCAAACATGCTGAATGTCCCTGTTGATGTGGATTTGTTTTCCCTGGGCGAGCCTGGCGGGCCTGTGAGCCTGCAGGCGCCTGTCACCAAGAAGGGGAAGGTTGTCCCCGCCGCCGCCCCGAAGGCGTCGGCTCCCTCCCGGCGCAAGGCCGCCGCCCCTGCCAAAAAGGCGCCTGTCGCCCCCGTTCTGCGGCAGGACGGCCCCTCCGGCCCCATGGGCGGCTTCGACGGCCCCTCCGGTCCTCTGGGGAGCGGCTTCGACGGCCCCTCCGGCCCCATGGGCGGTTTCGACGGCCCCTCCGGCCCCATGCTCTACTAACAGCCCCTTTTCTTCCCTCTCTTCTTCTCTGTTCCCTTCCCCACATCCATGAACGTACTCGGAATTGATATCGGCGGCACCAAAATCGCCGTCTGCCTGGCCAATGAAAAGGGCGAAATCCTGGACAGCGCCCGCTTCCCCTCCACTGCCCGCTACGAGGATGCCCTGGCCAACATCGCCTTGCTGGCCCGGGAACTGACCAGCAAACAGGGCATCACCCTCCAGCAGGTGGAGGCCTGCGGCATCTCCGCTCCGGGCCCCCTGGATCTCACCCGGGGAATGCTCCTGCGCTCCCCCAATATGCCCTGGGGCGACCAGATTCCCATCCAGGCGGATCTGGAGAAAGCTCTGGGCATTCCCGCCATCCTGGAAAATGACGCCAATGCCGGCGCCTTGGCGGAGTGGTTCTTCGGCAGCGGAAAGGGCAAGAAGAATGTGGTCTACCTCACCATGTCCACGGGGGTGGGCGCCGGCGTGGTGGCGGACGGCCATCTCCTCCACGGCGTGGGAGGCAATGCCGGGGAAATGGGCCACATCATCCTGGACATCCACGGACCGCTCTGCAATTGCGGCATGCGGGGATGCCTGGAGGCCTACACCGGCGGACGGGCCATTCAGCAGCGGATGCAGGCCTACCTGAAGGACAAGCCCAATCACGCCTTCTTCCGCCTCCCCTGCGTGGAGGGAAAGGTGGAGAACCTGAATTTCAAGGCTCTCCTGGAGGGCGTTCGGGAGAGAATCCCCCTGGCCCTGGAGTGGTGGGACGAGTTCTGTCTGCGTCTGGCTCAGGGCGTGGGGGCCGTGGCTACCTCCTTCAATCCCGAAGTGATCGTCCTGGGCACCACCGCCTACCACTCCGGGGATCTGCTGATGGAGCCCCTCCAGCGGCTTCTGCCCCGCTTCATGTGGAAAGAATACTACACCACCTGCACCGTGCGCACCAGCGCCTTGGGGCTGCGCATTGGCGAGCTGGCGGGAGTTTCCGTGGGCTTCTACGCCATGATGGGGAAGGGTCTCTGGAAGCCGGCGCAGGCCTAGGGCTCCTTTCCTCCCCCCGAAGAAGAGAAATCTCTTCCGGGGACTTTCGTATACGGAAAACCAGATTACATTCCTTTCTCTTTGCTCCCGGGTTTGAAGAATCAGGGAGCGGGAGAGGGAGGCTGGCTTCTCCTTCCCCTTCTTCTTTTCTATTTTTCCCCCCTGAACCATAGGTCACTCCTTCTCCAACATCATGAGTAGCACAGGCAATTCTGGCTTTTCCAGCAAAATCGGGTACGTCTTGGCGGCGGCCGGCTCTGCCGTCGGACTGGGCAACATCTGGCGATTCCCCTATCTCACGGCAAAATACGGGGGAGGAATCTTCCTGCTCACCTACCTGGTCCTTGTGCTCACCTTCGGATACGCCCTCCTGGTCTCCGAAAACAACATCGGACGCCTCACGGGCAAGGGCCCCATCGGCGCCTATCGCGACCTCTGCGACAGCAAGTCCTCCACTTTCCTCCATTTCGTCCGCGTGGGCGGCTGGGTGAACGCCATCGTCCCCCTGATCATCGTCCCCTACTATTGCGTCATTGGCGGCTGGGTGACCAAATATCTGGTGGCCATGCTGGTGAATCCCATCGACCTCTTCTCCAAGGACAATCTGGTGATGATGGGAGAAAGCCAGGTCCCCTTCTCCACCAAGTATTTCGTGGATTTCATCGGCTCCACCTATGAGCCGGTGGTCTACTTCCTGATTTTCGCCGCCATCATGTGCCTGGTCATCGCCTTCGGCGTGGAGAAGGGCGTGGAGCGCTTCAACAAGGTCCTGATGCCCGGACTCTTCCTGATGCTGGTGGGCCTCTGCGTCTATGTCTTCTTCCTGCCCAATGCCTCCGTGGGACTGAAATACTACCTGAAGCCCGATCCCAGTAAGTTCAGCTTCATGACCATCGTGGCCGCCATGGGACAGCTCTTCTTCTCCCTCTCCATCGCCATGGGCATCATGATTACCTACGGCTCCTACATGCGGAAGGAGGACAATCTGCTGCAGAACGTGAATCAGGTGGAGATCTTCGACACCCTGGCCGCCTTCCTGGCGGGCCTGATGATCATTCCCTCCGTGGTGGCCTTCGGCGGCGAGGCGGCGGCCCAGAAGGCCGGCCCCGGCCTGGTCTTCATGACCATGCCCCAGGTCTTTGCCAGCATCCCCCACGCCGGACGGATCCTGGCGGTGGTCTTCTTCCTCCTGGTGCTCTTCGCCGCCTCCACCTCCGCCATCTCTCTCCTGGAGACCAACGTCCAGACCATCGGCCAGGAATTGAAGATGACCCGCCGGAAGGCCATCATCATCGGCATGGGGGAGATCATCTCCATCGGCATCATCACCATCCTGGGATACAGCGTCCTCTCCCAGGTCCGCCCCCTGTTTTTCTTGGAATTCTGCAAGAACATGGACATTCTGGATTCCCTGGATTTCGTCAGCAACAACGTGATGATGCCCATCGCGGCCATCTTCACCACGGTGCTGGTGGTGGGGGTCATCGGCCTGGAGAAGTTCAGCGCCACCATCCGCGCCGGCGGCAAGTGGCGGCGGGAGTTCATCTTCGAGCTGTGCATGTGCGTGGTAGTGATTCCCTGCCTCCTCCTGATTCTGCTGAACTCCTTCGGCATTTTCGGCTGAGGCCACCCTGGAAAGGGGAGGGAGTTTCCCCCTCTCCTCCCCTTTCTCCCTCCTTCCGTACTGGTTGAAAACAGGGCGATTGGAATTAAATTACGGGGTTGCGTTTTTCTTCGGGCGGGGAAATGCGCCGAGGCGTCATGCCTCCCCTCCCCGGACTGCCCTCCTTCTCCCGATTTCCGCCGAGAAGCCCCCCTTTTTCTCTCATTGCTTCCTACTTTAGGAGTTCCTGCCTTGAATACCTTTCTGAGCCAGACGCTGTTCCTCGCCCAAGAGGCTGCCGCCGCCACTCCCGCCCCTGCCGCCAAGCCCGCCGGATCCGGCTGGGGCAGTTTCATCATCTTCATCCCCATCTTCGGGCTCATGTATTTCCTCATGATCCGGCCTCAGCAGAAGAAGCAGAAGCAGATTCAGGAGATGCTTCAGCAGCTGAAGGCGGGAGACAAGGTGATGATGAACAGCGGTGCTCTGGGAACGGTGGTGTCCGTGGCGGAAAAGACCGTCCGGGTCTCCTTTGCCGACGGGCATCAAGTGGATTTCGTCCGTGCCGCCGTGGCGGAGATTCTCAAGGAGTTCCCCGGCGAAGCGGAGAAGAAATCCTAGAATCCTCTTCCATCTTCCCTGGCTAGCGGAGCAGGGGGGGAGAAAGTGAGGGCTTGGCCTCCCTTCTTCCTGCTGCTCCGACCGCCCGGAGACCGCCGACCCAGACGCTCCCCGCTGGCCCATTTTCCTTCCTTCTGACTTCCTCCCCATTCCCTTATCCATGAAAAACTCGTTGATTATCCGCTGGATTGTCATCCTGGCCATCGTCCTGGGCTGGGGCTTGTCCATCTTTCCCATGAAGGACCGGGATCTGCGTGCGGAGTTCGACCGGATTTCCGCCAAGAGCGTGGCGAAGTTGCAGAAGGATGCCCAGGAGGCGGAGCAACTTCAGGGGAAGTTGGCGGCGGTGGCGGATCGCGCCTCCAAGGAATACCAGGATCTGTCCAAGAAGCTGGAGAAGACCAAGGCCACCACGGGCATCCCGGCGGCGGATGCCCTGAAGGAGTGGCAGGAACTGCAACGGCGCATGGACAATCTGGACAACGGGAAGGATCTGGCCGGCAATCCCCGTCCGGAAGGCAAGCTCTCCGCCTACAAGGTGCTGGAGGAGGCCGCCCGGGGAGACTACAATGAATATCGCCCCATCCGCCTGGTGAACTTCATTCCCGTTCCCCATGTGAAGAGCGTCAACAACAAAACCGTCCTCCGCTATTTGAGAAACCGCACCGCTGGCAAGCTGCACCTGGGACTGGATCTTCAGGGCGGCACCGAGTTCGTGGTCTCCTTCAGCGACAAGAATCTCCCCGATGGCGTCACCAGCGAAATCGTCCGGGACCAGATTCTGGAAATCCTCCGGAACCGGCTGGACAAGAGCGGCGTCACCGAGCCGGAATTGAAGGGTATCACCGAAACCGACATCTCCATCCGCATGCCCTCCGTGGACGAGGGCGACAAGACCGGCATCCGCGCCACCATCCGGGATGCGGCGAAGCTCCAGTTCTATCTGGTGAGCCAGAACGACGACGCCCTGGTGCAGCAGTATGAGAGCGATCCCACCTTCGTGACTCCTCCCGATGTGATCCGGAAGGATATTGTGGAGGAGCGCAATGGCGAGGAGTTCACCCGCACCGTCTTCCTGGAACGCACCCCCGCCCCCATCCGGGGCGAGGATATCAAGAGCGCCTTCGCCACCGCCGACGAATTCGGACGCTGGCTGATCTCCATGTCCTTCAACGAGCGGGGCGCTGTGGCTTTTGGGGAAGTGACGGGCGCCAATGTAGGCCGCCGTCTGGCCATCGTCCTGGATGACACCTGCTACTCCGATCCCCGCATCAACGGGGCCATCACCGGCGGCAACGCCCAGATCACCGGTTCCTTCACCCTGGAGGAGGCCAAGCGTCTGGCGGGCGTCATCAGCTCCGGCAATCTCCCTGTCTCCATCGACATCTCCTCCGAGTTCGGCACCGAGCCTTCTCTGGGTGCGGACTCCGTCCACTCCGGCCTCTTCGCCGGCCTCTTCGGCCTGGCCATCGTCCTGGTCTTCATGATCGCCTACTACCGCTTCTGCGGCGTGGTGGCGGATGTGGCCCTGCTGGTGAATACGGTGCTGGTTCTGGGCACCATGGCCATCCTGAAGGCCACCATCACCATGCCGGGTATCGCCGGTATGGTGCTCACCGTGGGTATGGCGGTGGACGCCAACGTCCTGATCTTCGAGCATGTCCGTGAGGAATTGCGGAAGGGATGCTCCGTGGAGAACGCCATCCGCAGCGGATACTCCGGCGCCTTCGGGGCCATCTTCGACTCCAACCTGACCACCCTGCTGACCTGCTGGATGCTCTATGTCTTCGGCTCCGGCACGGTCCAGGGCTTCGCTGTCACCCTGGCCTTCGGTGTGCTGGCCTCCATGTTCACCGCCCTCTTCATGACCCGGGCCATCTTCGACCTGCTCCTCTACAAGGGATGGCTGAAGAAGATCTCCATGAGCGAAATGAAGTTCCTCCGGGATTCCCGCTACGACTTCGTGAAGTTCATGAAGCCCGCCGTGATCCTCTCCATCTCCTTGGTGGTGATCTCCCTGATCGGATTCTGCGTCCGGGGCGGCGGCCTCATGGGCATCGACTTCGCCGGCGGAACCCAGATCACCTACAGCTGCGACGGCGAAGACCCCCAGGTCTCCAATGTCCGCCAGTATCTCTCGGAGAAGGGATACGGCAACGCCAAGGTGGGCTACAAGCGCGGCCAGTCCGGCAATACGGAGCTGGAAATCGTGGTGCCTCAGCTCCATGAGACCCCCGATGTCTTCAGCGAAAGCCTGGACACCACCTTCCCCGAGTGCAAGATGACCCAGTCCTCCATCTACCAGGTGGGCCCCTCCGTGGGAAGCAAGTTCCGCAGCGACTCCTTCAAGGCCGCCTTCTTCTCCTTCATCCTGGCCTGCATCTACCTGGCCTTCCGCTTCCAGTGGATGTATGGCGTGGCCGCCGTGGTGGCTGTGATCCACGACGTCCTGGTCTCCGCCGGCATCTTCTTCCTGGTGTTCCAGGGCGAGCTCTCCCTCACCACCGTGGCCGGCTTCCTGACCATCATCG
This sequence comes from Lentisphaeria bacterium, assembly GCA_016302315.1. GTDB lineage: Bacteria > Verrucomicrobiota > Lentisphaeria > Oligosphaerales > Oligosphaeraceae > UBA1724. The sequence continues at coordinate 869 of JAEDNW010000005.1, read as the reverse complement.
GATACTCCCTCAACAACACCATCGTCATCTTCGACCGCATCCGCAGTGAGGCGGAGGGCCATCCCGAAATGACCTATGGCCAGCTGATCAACAGCGCCATCAATGCCACCCTCTCCCGGACGATCCTCACCACCCTGACCACCCTCTTCGTGGTGCTGACCCTCATGATCTTCGGCGGCGGCGTGATCCTGGACTTCGCTCTGGTGATGCTCTTCGGTCTCATCTGCGGCACCTTCTCCAGCCTCTTCATCTCCACCGCCTTCATCCGCCGCTGGCATAAGCGCAGCATTCAGGACAAGAATGCCGCCGCCGAGGCTGCCCGGCTGAAGAAGGCCTAGAAGAAAACACCTCTTCTTCTCCCCGACTCTCCGCTTCGGAGAGGACGGGGGGGACAGAGAAAGGTGTGGGGTAGTGCCCGGCGTTTGCAGTCTAGAGGCCAGACGCTAAATTACCCCGGTTTCCCGCTAAGGCGGGGTGTGGCTCAGCCTGGTTAGAGCGTCACGTTCGGGACGTGAAAGTCGGAGGTTCGAATCCTCTCACCCCGACCATCTTTTTTGCATGAGAGTCGTCAAGGAACATTTCCTTGACGACTTTTTTGTTTTGTAAGTAGTTGGTTTTCAATAAGTTACTTATTTCTTCGTGGTTTTGCGCCATGAGGGACGAAAGCCGTTTCCCACGTGACGCCTTTCCCATCAATCCAACAGGAAGAAAATCACCCCAGAGACCACCCCAGTCACCACATTGCCAGATAGCAGTCTAGTGCGTCTGATATCTGTTCTAGAAGAAGAGAAAAGCAATTTGGAACTTCTTCTATTGTTAGCCCATCTTTCGCACTTCGGGGGGTGTTTTGAGGCTAAACAGGCACAACA
>JAEDNW010000103.1:0-9135 GCA_016302315.1 Lentisphaeria bacterium | reverse complement strand
CAGGATGTCAATGCCCTCGTCGCCCAGGAGGCGGGTGATTTGGGCGAGGCGTCCCACGCGGTTCTCCAAAAAGATGGAGATTTGCCGGATATCCTTTGTCATCGTCGTTGTCTCCTATTCGTCGGGGGATGGGAAGGGGAACAGGGGCCTTCCGGAAATGGGCGGGAGGGAGGTCCAGGGGGGAGGGAAACGCCTCCCCCGCCCGCCGGAAGGGCGCCCAAGGGGGAAGGGGAGGGAAGGCTATTTTTTCCGCTTGTCCACCACGTGGCGGGTCTTGCCGTCGCAGCGGGCGATGGCGCCGGGCTCCACCAGGGTGACCTTGGCGCTGATGCCAATCATCCCCTTGATTTTCTCGGAGATGAGCTTGCGGAGCCCCTCCAGGACGGAGACCTTGTCGCCGAACATGTCGGGGGTGATTTCCACCCGCACTTCCAGTTCGTCCATGGCTCCTTCCCGGGTGACCACCAGTTCATAGTGGGGCACCACGCCGTGGATGGGGAGGAGGAGGGCTTCCACCTGGGAGGGGAAGAGATTCACGCCGCGGATGATGAGCATGTCGTCGCTGCGGCGGCGGATGGGATCCATGTGGACCAGAGTGCGTCCGCAGGAGCACTTTTCATAGTGGAGGCGGGTGATGTCGTGGGTGCGGTAGCGCAGGAGGGGCATGGCGAACTTGTCCAGGGTGGTGAGCACCAGTTCGCCCTCTTCCCCCGGAGGCAGGGCCTCGCCGGTGGCGGGATCCACGATTTCCGGGAAGTAGTGGTCCTCGAAGATGTGGAGTCCGTTGTGGGCATCGCAGGAACCGGCCACGCCGGGCCCCATGATTTCCGACAGGCCGAAGATGTCGTGGGCGTGGATGCCGGAGCCCGCCTCGATGTGTTCCCGCATTTCGTCGGTCCAGGGTTCGGCGCCGAAGAATCCGTGGCGCAGGGTGGTCTTCCGTAGATCCAGGCCCAGGCGCTGGGCCACTTCCATGAGGTGGATGAAGTAGGAGGGGGTGCAGCAGAGCACGGAGACGCCAAGGTCCTGGATCATCATGCAGAGCTTTTCGGTGTTTCCGCCGCCCATGGGGATCACGGTGGCGCCGATGCGCTCCATGCCCTGGTGGGCGCCCATGCCGCCGGTGAAGAGGCTGTAGCCGTAGCCGATGACCGCCACGTCACGGTTGGTGACGCCGCCCATGAGGAAGCAGCGGGCCGTGGTCTCCGTCCAGATGTCCAGGTCTCCCCTGGTGTAGGTGACCACAATGGGCTTTCCGGTGGTGCCGCTGGAGGCGTGGATGCGCACGATCTCTTCGGAGGGCACCGCATTCAGGCCGTAGGGATAGCGGTCTCTCAGATCTGTCTTCTGGGTGAAGGGGAGCCGCACAATGTCCGCCAGGCTCTGAATGTCCCGGGGCTTCACGCCCATGGCATCCATGGCCTTGGTGTAGAAGGGACTATTCTGATAGGCGTGGGACACGATGGTCTGCAGGCGTTCCAGCTGGATGGCCTCCAGCTGGGGGCGTTCAAGGTAGTCCTTCTGGGAAAGCAGCTCCGGATTCATGGTTTGGCTCCTAGGGGGGATGAGACAATAGGATGGATGGGCAGAGGCGGAAGGCCGCCGGCAGCTCTGCCGGTCAAAAAGACAGGCGGAACACAGGGGGGCGGAGTGCCGGAAAAGAACGGCGGAAAAACGCGGCCTTCAGGGAAGGCACGAAAAAGCGTTTTACTATAACCTGATTCCCGGATTTTCCGGGGTGCGGAACCGCCAGAAGTCCCTACGGGGCCAGCCAGAGGTTTTTCACGCCGGCGACAATCATCTGGGCCGCCATGGCGCTGAGGATAAGTCCCGTGACTTTGCTGAGGATGGCAATATTGTCGCTTCCCAGAAGCTTCTGGATTTTCCGGGCGGCCAGGAGCATGGCGCCGATGGAGAAGCAGGCCAGGAGAATGGCCAGGGCGGTGGTGGCCTTTTCTGTCAGGGAGGGGGTTCCCGTGCCCATGACCATCAGGGCGCCCAGGGTGGCGGGGCCGGCGGTGATGGGGGTGGCCATGGGCACCACGGCCAGATCCAGAAGCCGGGCGGCGTTGGGATGGTGGTGGGGAGTCCCCTTCTTCTCCAGCACCAGACTCACCGCCGTCAGGAGCAGCAGCACCCCCGCTCCCGCCCGGAAGGCATCCACCGTGATGTCAAAAAGGGCCATGATCTGGGTGCCCAGCAGGAAGATCAGCAGGGTCACCGCCGCCGCACCCAGGGAAATCTTCACCGCCAGCCGGGTGCGCAGGGCATCCTCTGCCTCTTCCGTTAGGGAAAGGAAGACGCCCAGCACAAAGAAGGGCGTCAGCAGGAAGAAGAGCTTCAGATACAGGGCGAGAAAATGGGCCACCGGGGACATGATGGGCGTCTGGGGGTTAGGGGTGCGGGATCCGGGAAATGGCTTTTCCCCGGGGGGCGGGAGGCCGCAGGCGGGTTTCCTGCTTGCGTCCCTGGCGGCTCCAGAAGCTGGGGAGCAGCAGCACAAAGGCCGCATAGAGTTCCAGGCGCCCCGCAATCATGGTGAAGGCCATCAGGAGCTTGGAGGAGGCGGAGAAGTCGGCGAAGGTGTAGGAGGGGCTGATGCGACCCAGGCCAGGCCCCACGTTGCTCAAGCAGGAAAGGGCGGTGGTCAGGGAGGTCTCCAGATCCAGGGGGACGCCGTCGAGCCCCCTGGCGTTGAGGATGAGCAGGAGGAAGGCGCAGAGGAAGATCGAGGCGAGGTAGAGGAAGAAGAAGGCCATGCACTGGTGGACGGAGGTCATGTCCAGACGCTGGCGATTCAGGGTGACATTGGGCAGAAGATGGGGGAAGATCTTCCGCCGGATCTCCCCGATGCTCTGCTTGAAGACCACCAGGAGACGGGTGAGCTTCATGCCGCCGGCGGTGGAGCCGCCGCATCCTCCCACAATCAGGAGGAAGAAAAAGACGATGGGCAGGAAGGGGACGTTGGGCCAGCCGGTGTAGTCGGAGGTGGCGAATCCCGTGGTGCTGACGATGGCGGCCACATGGAAGGCCACGGCGCGCAGGGTGTTTTCCAGGCTGGGGGGGACCGGGGTGCCGTTGATATCCTGGATCTGCCATCCGGCCAGCTTGGGAATGTGCCAGAGAATGAGGAGAACGGACACCAGGAAGATGGCCAGGAAGACCCGGGTCTCCTCGTCCCGGTGGTATTCTGCGCGCCAGTGGAAGAGGAGTTTCACCATGAGGAGCTGGTTCAGGGAGCTGATGAGCATGCCGGCGGTGCAGATCCACTGGGTGATGGCCTTGGGGAAGTGGGCGAAATTCTCCGGATAGGGGGAGAATCCTCCGGTGGCCACCGTGGAGAAGGTGTGGCAGACGGCGTCGTAGAAGGAATCCATGCCTCCCAAGCGGTAGGCGAGGATCAGGATGACGGTCCACAGGACGTAGCAGCTCAGCATGATCCGGGCGGTGGTGGCGATGCGGGGGGAGACCTGGTCGAAGATGTTCTTCAGGCCGGGAACCTCTGCATTGTAGAGCTGCTTGCCGCCTCCCAGGGCGGGCAGGAAGATCAGGGCGAACATCACAAAGCCGATGCCGCCGAACCAGTTCAGGAGCTGACGCCAGAAGAGGATGGCCTGGGGCAGGTCGGTAAGCCCCCCGGTCAGTTCCTTGCCTCCAAGAAGCTGGATGCCGTTGGCCAGGATGGAGGACCCGGTGGTGCTCAGGCCGGAGGCGGTCTCGAAGATGGCGTCCGGCAGGGTAAGCCGGCAGCACAGCACAAAGGGGAGGGCGCCCAGGAGGATGGCGGATCCCCAGGCCATGGAGATGGTGACGAATCCGTAGCGCAGGGAGTTGCGGACTTGGTTGATGGCCCAGGGACGGCGGGAGAAGAGGGCGGCGGTGAGGCTGTAGCCCAGGCAGACGGCGGTGCTGCCCCAGAAGCCCAGGAGGGCATGGGGGGGGTCGCCCCGGGAGAGGCCGACGGCGATGGCCGCCAGCATGCCCACCCCCAGGATGCACGTCAGGACCGAGGTGGTGAAAAGAACACTGCGGGAATTCATGGGATAGGGGGGCTAGATGTGGTGACGGACCTTCTGCAGTTCCGCAGGGCTGGTGAAGACGATCCATTGGTCTCCCGCCTGATTCACCGTTTCGCCGGTGGGAGCCAGGACCTGGGCGCCCCGGAGCGTCAGGGCAATCAGGAAGCCCTGGGGGAGGCCGCAGTCCATGATTCTCTTTCCCACGTAGGAGGATTTCTCCGTGAGGACCAGCTCCACAATCCGGGCATTGAGGGCCCGCAGCTCCGGATCCACCCGGATGGTCTGGTTGGAGAGGAGGCGCAGTGCGCCGTTGGCCGCAATCTGGGTGGTGTTGAACCAGCATCCCGCCTGCTCCAAAGAGGGAAGAATGTCCATGTATTCCGCCGTACTGGTGAGGGCGATGACCTTCTTGGCCCCCAGACGGGAGGCCAGCAGGCAGGCCAGGATGTTGTTTTCATCCCGGGAGGAGAGGGCGGCAAAGACATCGCAGCTGTCCACATCGGCCTCGGAGAGAATGTCGGGATTGGTGATCTCCCCCTGGAAGACCATGGGATTTCCCTCCTGGAGCTGGCCCAGCATCTTCTCCGCCCGCTCCCGGTCCTGCTCGATGATCCGAATCTGCAGCCCCTGGCTCTGAAGCCGGAGGAGAAGACGCTGGGCAATGGGACTCAGCCCCGCCACCACAATGCTCTTCAGGGGAACGCTCCGGTCGTGGGAGAGCCACTCCACAAAGGCGGTGACATTCTCCTCCCGCCCGGCCACATAGAGCTTGTCTCCCGGCATCAGGACGGTGTCCCCGTGGGGCACAATCAGCTCCCGCTTCCGGATGATGGCCGCCAGACGCACCTTCTTCAGGGTCTCCTCCTCGGAGAAATTGCGGAGGGGAACCCCCGCCAGGGCGCAGTTCAGAGGGATGTTCACCACGTCCACCAGGGCCTCCGGATGCTGGAAGGTGATCTTCTGCTGGAGGATCCGGTTCTGGAGGATGCTGTAGATCAGGTCCACGCTCTCGTCGATGGAGGAGAAGACGTGGTCGATGTGGAAGGAGGTGGGGGTGATGCCGTCCGCCTCGGAGAAGACGCCGCGGGAGAAGACCCGGCAGATGGCCTTCTTGGTGCCCAGGCGTTTGGCGATGGCGCAGGCCAGCACGTTGGAGGGTTCGTCTCCGGAGAGGGCCAGAAGCAGGTCGGCCTCTTTGGCTCCCGCCCGCTTGAGGACTTCCACGTCCGTGGCGGCGCCCACCAGCAATCCCGTGTCCAGGGCTTCGCTGGCCGCCTCCAGGTTTTCCGGATTGGTGTCCACCACGACCACATCGTGGTTCAAAGAGCATAGTTTGGCGGCCACAAGCTGGCCAAGTTCTCCGGCGCCGATAATGATGATGTTCATGGGGAGAAGAAGGGGATTCCAGGGAGAAGAGGGGGAGCTTGCGGGGATGATCCGATTCCGGGCAAGGGGGTTCCGGAGAGAAAAGGCAATCCTGCCGCCCCGTCGTTCCACGACAAAAGATTCCGTAACATAAGGCATGTTCAGTGGCCTGTCACGGGCCGGATTCCCCCCCCCGGAAAGCCCCGGATTTTTCCTTCTCCGGGAAGGGTGGGCAGGGAGGAAGTGATTACAGTAAGCCCCGGTCTTCCTCTTCCCCTGAAACCCCAGGCTCCGGCACCCAGGAGTTTCCCGCCGCCGAACAGAGGAGCCGAAGGACCTTCCGCCTCCCTCTCTCTCTTCCCCCTCTACCATCCATCCATGGCTCTGCAAACCGAAAACGAAAAGTCCTCCTATGCCCTGGGACTGAACATGGGCGCCCAACTCTCCCGCTTCCCCGTCGATCTGGATCTGGACGCCCTGGCAGAGGGAATCCGGGATATGATGGAGGGCCGCGAACCCCAGGTCCCCCAGGAGGAGTGCATGGCTCTCCTGGAAAAGCTTTTCCATTCCATGGAGCATAGCGGCTGCCACGGGGATTGCGGCGACTGCCACGGCGACTGCCACGGAGGCTCCCAGGACGGGGAGAAGAACCAGAAGGAGGGAGACGCCTATCGCCAGGAGTTCGGCGCCCGTCCCGGCGTGGAGACCCGTCCTTCGGGACTCCAGGTTCTGGTGATGGAGCCCGGGGATCCGGCCCGCCACCCCAAGGCCTCCGATGTGGTGAAGGTCCACTACACGGGCCGCCTCATCGATGGAACGGTTTTCGATTCCTCCGTGGACCGGGGAGAACCCCTGGAATTCTCCCTGAGCCGGGTGATCCCGGGCTGGACGGAGGGAATGCAGTGCATCGGCGTCGGGGGAAAGGCCACTCTGGTGATCCCCCCGGAACTGGGCTACGGGGAAGCGGGCGCCGGCGGCGTCATCCCGCCTCAGGCTACCCTGGTCTTCGATGTGGAACTGCTGGAGATTCGGTAATTTTCCTTTCTTTTCTTTGTAACCATCTAAAAATCAGGTAATTACGATGAAAAAGATTCGTGTCACCATCTGGAATGAGAATGTCCACGAGACGGAGGAGAGCGCCCTGGGGGATCTCTGCCGCAGCTTCTATCCCCACGGCATCCACAACTATCTGAAGGAGGCCCTGCAGGCGGAGGATCTGGAAATCCGCGCGGTGTCCTTGGATATGCCGGAGCAGGGGCTTCCCCAGGAGGTGCTGGAGAACACCGATGTGCTGATGTGGTGGGGACATGCGGCTCATGCCCGGGTGGAGGATGCCTTGGTGGATCGGATCCAGGCCCGGGTGCTTTCGGGCATGGGGCTGATTGTCATGCATTCCGGCCACTACTCCAAGATCTTCAAGCGGCTGATGGGCACCACCTGCTCTCTGCACTGGCGGGAAGTGGGGGAAAAGGAGCGTGTGTGGAAGGTGGCCCGTCGTCACCCCATCTACGAGGGCGTGCCCGAAACCTTTGTCCTTCCCCATACGGAGATGTATGGGGAGAGCTTTGACATTCCCGATGACGGGAAGGTCCTCTTCCTCTCTTGGTACGAGGGAGGCAATGTCTTCCGCAGCGGCGTGACCTTCCTCCGGGGCAATGGAAAAATCTTCTATTTCTCCCCCGGCCACGAAACCTTCCCCATCTACCACGACGAGAATGTCCAGAAGATTTTGGGGAATGCCATCCGCTGGGCGGCCCCCGAAGTCTACCGCGAACCCTGGAATGAGTTCATCAAGGCAGGCCACGAGAAGATCTACACGGAAAATCCCCTGGCCAAGGTGGATACCAGCGCCCTGCATAAGTCCGTGTAACCATCCTATGGGTCCCCGGCGGCGCCTCCCCGGGGAGGAGATTCGGCCATGAGAAAGCCAGGAGCAGGCAAAGGGAGAAGACGCCAGAAGGAGAGATTGTGCGCTCTCCTTCTCCTGCTCCTTTTCTGTCTCTCTTCTTCCTCGGCCCACGCCAACCGGTTCGCCCCTCTCCGGCAAAGGGCACATTCTCTGGAGGAGTCTCCCCGGCAGGAGAGACTTGCCCTGCGCCCGGGCTACCCCGAACGGCCGCCTTGCGCTCTACGCCAACAGCAGGACAAGGCCCGCCGCTTCTCCCCGCCTCCCGTTCCCCGAAAACGCGCGCCCCTGTTCGGCTCCTCCTGGATGCCCCGGGGCGGCCTCCCCTTGGCGCTTTCGGCGGAATCTGCCCTCTCTCTCTCTCCCTCCATCCGTTGGAAGAAAGACACGCTCCGAAGGGTGGAGGGCACCCGCAGCCTCCCCGTACGCGCCGGACCTTTTCTCCTGTTCATAGCATCCTGTTGATCCTCTCCCCCGTTCTCTCCTTTTCCCCTCCTTTCTCGCTGAATGCCGCAGAATGGACAGGGAACAGCCGCCGTCGGGAACGGGCGGAGGCGTTCTTTCCCGCCGTCCCCCTGCTCTGACGGCAGGGTAGGGAAGACGGATGACGCTGGAGGAGCCAGGGCGATACCCCTGGCTTTGGAGCTATGATCGCCACGGTGATTATTCTTTCCACCGGCTTTTGCTGGTGGCATGTGGGACGCTTGCTGATCCGGGGAGAGTTGTAACTCCCCCTAAGCCTTAACGGGCGTCCCAAGGTTCCCGACCAGGCGGCCTTCAAGAGTCCCTCTTTCTCTCTTGAAGGCTCGCCTGGTTTTTTATAAACTATTGCAGCACAAGGAGATATGATGATATAGAAAGGCGCCCTGCATCCTTTCCACGGTGTGGCGTTCTTTTGCCATCGAGTTATTCACGGAACATGGAGCGAGGATGGGCGGCAGGCCGCCCCTCTAGGGTTTCTCTCTCTCTCGGCCTGCCGGGGATTCTGGGTGCGCCGTGGGAAATATCCCTCTTTGTTCCGTGTGCGCCCCAGGGGCCGGGGGCTAGGTCTGCGAGGGGGGCTTGGGAGCGTAGACTTTTTCCGGGGAGAAGACTCGTTCCTCCACCACTGTCAGCGTGCCATCGGGGTTCAGCTTTCGGAAGAAGCAGCTGGGATAGCCTTCGTGGCAGGCGGCTCCGCCCACTTGCTCCACCTTGAGAATCACGGTGTCCAAATCGCAATCCACCCGAATCTCCTGAATCTTCTGGAGATTGCCGGAGGTTTTTCCCTTGACCCAGATTTCCTGGCGGGAGCGGGACCAATAGGTGCCTAGACCGGTCTTTTGGCATAGCTCCCAGGCCTCCTGATTTAGATAGGCGAGCATGAGGACTTGTCCGGTTTTTCCATCCTGGACAATGGCAGGGACGAGGCCGTCGGGATTTTTTTGGAAGTCGAGTTGGAGCATGAGAGAAGCAAAAGAGGGAAGGAGGGGGGCATGCTATGCCTTTTGGGCGCCGGAAGCCAGGAGGAGCGCTTCTAGGACCTGCACCTTATCCTGGCACTGACGGGCGGCCTCGCGGCCCCAGGCCTCCACATTGAGGCGCAATTTCGGTTCGTTTCCGGAGGGGCGCAGCACAAACCACCAGCCGTCATCCCCTTGGGAGAAGTGGAATTTCAGGTCCGGGGCCCCCAGACTCTGGGGATCGTAGGGCAGGGAAGAGGAATAGACCCGCTGGGCCTGAAGGGTGTCGTCGAAGCGCACTTCCCGACGGCATCCGCCTCCTCTCTCCTCCATGGCCTTGGCCACCTTCGCCATGGCCTGTCTGGTGGCCTCCGTGCTTTCCATTTGGTAGTTCAATTCTCCG
>JAEDNW010000102.1:0-9138 GCA_016302315.1 Lentisphaeria bacterium | reverse complement strand
TGAAGTAGTCCCGGTCGGACACCGCAGAGCCCTTCATGGTCTGCTGATGCCGCCACCCCGTCCAGCTGCCCTCCAAGGACACCACCGGCAGGAAGTTGGCGAAGGAGGCGTCCACATCCAGTTCGCTCAGACGACGCTGCAACGCACTGAGCCGCAGGGTGTAGTTGTTCTCCAGGGCAAATCCCAGACACTCCTCCAGGCTCCGGGGGGAGGACAGCCACGCCGACCGACGCGCCAGCTCCTCCCCGTAGGCAGTCACATGGCGGGCACGGGCCACCCCAGGATCTCCCAGGGAAGCGCAGGAGGCCCCCAGCAGAAGAAGGCTGCCCGCCACCCCGGCCATCAAGAGGGAACGATGAAAACGGATGAAGTTCATGGGGTCAGAAAAACAGCAAAGGATTTCCACGAAAGAAAAATGACCAACTCCCCGGGACGCCCCGGAAAAAACTCCCCACGACAGATGCCACGCCCCACCACGGGAAATAGATTCGCTCCCTCAGACACGATACCCCACACCCAGTTCCCCGGGAAAGGAACAAATGTTTGAAATCTTGTGTTTGAATTTCCGGTACTGTAATCCCCTTTTTTCCTTCGGTGCTGGTTTTTGAGGGAAACAGGCGGAAATCGGCGGAAAATTTCCCCTTCTGTCCATTCCGACAGGGAGGGATGCCAGAAAATTCCCGTGGGGGTTATATTAAGGCGGTTTTCGGGTTTTCGTCTGTGATGTCCAATTCTGTCGCGAATCGTCACAAAGCGGAAATCCTGTTTCTGTTTCTGTTTTTCCTTTGATGGTTATCCGGGGTGGACCCGCATCCCCGGTAGAGCGCAGCGGCTGGCGGTCGCCGTCGTTTTTGTTTTTTCCCGGGGGGTTGGTCCCCGGGGGGTTGGCGGCTGATTTTTTGCCAAGACAAGGAGAATCGTTCCCCATGCTTCTTCTATCCGGCAACGAAGCGATTGCCCGTGGTGCCTGGGAGGGTGACGTCCGCGCCGCCTTCGGCTATCCCGGCACTCCCTCCACGGAGATTCTGGAAAACCTGGTGAAGTATACGGATCCCCGGGTGTATTGCGAGTGGTCTCCCAACGAGAAGGTGGCCCTGGAGGCGGCGGCCGGCGCCTGTCTAGAGGGGGTCCGCACCCTGGTGACCATGAAATGCGTGGGTCTCAATGTGGCGGCGGATCCCCTGATGACGCTGGCCTACATCGGGGTGGAAGGCGGCATGGTGATTGTGGTGGCGGACGATCCCGGGATGCACTCCTCCCAGACGGAGCAGGACACCCGGCAGTATGCCCGTCTGGCCCATGTGCCGCTGCTGGAGCCCTCGGACTCCCAGGAGGCCAAGGACTTTGTGAAATATGGTCTGGAGCTTTCGGAGAAGTTCCGCCTGCCGGTGATTCTCAAGAGCACCACCCGGCTGAGCCATTCCCGCAGTCAGGTGGAGGAGGCCCGGCATGTCCCCTCCTCCTTTCCCAAGGAATTTGTCCGGGATCCCTCCCGCCACTGCCCCCTTCCCGTCTGGGGACGCCCCATGCGCAAAAAGCTCCAGGAGAAGATGCAGATTCTCTCCTCCGTCTCCACGGCCTCCGCAGTGAACCGCATGGAGCTGGCGGATCCCGGCCTGGGCATCATCTGCAGCGGCGTCTGCTACCAGTATGTCAAGGAAGTCTTTCCCGAAGCCTCCGTGCTGAAACTGGGATTCCCCTACCCCTTCCCCGATGACCTGATCCTCTCCTTTGCCGGAAAGGTGAACCGGGTCCTGGTGGTGGAGGAACAGGAGGACTTCCTGGAGGAACACGTGAAGTCCCTGGGCATCCGCTGCGACGGACGGAACATCGTCCCCCCTGTGGGGGAATTGTCCACGGAGGCTCTCCGCCGGGTGCGGGAGCAGCTGGACGGCACCCCCGCCCTGATTCCCCAGCCCCGGCATCCCCGGGGCCCGCTCCCCGCCCGTCCCCCCGTCTTCTGCGCCGGTTGCCCCCACCGGGGACTCTTCTACGCCCTCACCAAATTTGACGTGCTGGTGACCGGGGACATCGGTTGCTACTCCCTGGCGGTCTTCCCGCCCCTTTCCCGGACGGATGTCATCCTCTGCATGGGAGGCGGCATCTCCATGGCCCACGGCCTGGAGAAGGCCGGGGAATCCCGGAAGGTGGTGGGGGTCGTGGGGGATTCCACCTTCTTCCACAGCGGCATCACCGGGCTGCTGGACATGGTCTACAACAAGGGCACCTCCCTGGTGGTGGTGGTGGACAACCGCACCACCGCCATGACGGGGCACCAGGACCATCCCGGCACCGGACGCACCCTCATGGGCGAGGAGACCCGGGAGGCCTCCATCGTGGAATTCGGCAGAGCCTGCGGCGTCCGCCGGATCCGGGTGGTGAACCCCTACCACATCCGGGAGATGGTGGAGGTTCTCCGGGAGGAACTGGAGGCCCCGGAACCCTCCCTGGTGATCTCCCAGGCCCCCTGCCCCCTGCGCACCCGGAAGCCCATGGCCCCGCCCTTCGCCGTGGATCCCCAAAAATGCAAGCGCTGCCAAGCCTGCCTGAAACTGGGCTGTCCCGCCCTGGAGAAGAGCGGCGAAGCCATCCGCATCAATCCCCTGCTCTGCCTGGGATGCGCCTCCTGTCAGGAGGTCTGCGCCTTCGGCGCCATCGCCCCCACCGAGCCCAAGAACGGAGGAGCGCCCCAATGAGCGAACAGACCATCAGCGTTCTCATGTGCGGCGTGGGAGGGCAAGGCATCCTCCTGGCCAGTGAAATCACCGCCCGGGCCGCCCTGCTGGCCGGCTACGATGTGAAGACCAACGAGGTTCACGGCATGGCTCAGCGAGGAGGTTCCGTGGTGGCCTGCATCCGCTTCGGCGGCAAGGTCTACAGCCCGGTCATCGAACCCGGCGGCGCCGACGCCCTGCTGGGGCTGGAACCCGTGGAGGCCATCCGCTGCCACCACTACCTGAAACCCACGGGAGTGGCCGCCGTCTCCACCCAGCGCATCATCCCGGTCACCGTCTCCAGCGGCAACGCCGCCTACCCCGAACCCGAACCCATCCTCCAGGAACTCTTCCCTCACCTGAGCTACCTGGACGCCCTGGGCATCGCCCAGGGACTGGGCAACCCCCGCACCGCCAATCTGGTGCTGCTGGGCGCCCTGGCCGGCATGGCCGGACATATCTCCCGGAAGATCTGGGAGACCGCCATCCGCCAGTGCGTGCCGGAAAAGCACCTGGAAGTGAACCAGGCCGCCTTCCGCAAGGGCATGGCCGCCTGCTCCCGCACCTGATCCCCCCCGCCTGCCCTTGGGCGCCCAGCCCCCCCAGGCGGCATTCCCCCACGTCCCCGGCAAAAAGGACCCCCATGACGGAGGCCCCCACGCCGGGACAGCAAGACAACAGAGGCAAATCATGAAGAACATGAACTTCGTCCATCCCCGCGACCAAATCGTGGAAATGATGGGTCGTATCTACCGCTATGGCCTGACCACCACCAGCGGCGGAAATCTTTCCATTCTCGATCCGGAAGGCAACATCTGGATCAGCCCCGCCAGCGTGGACAAGGGAAATCTGCGCCGGGAGGACATCATGTGCGTCACCCCCAAGGGCGACATCCTGGGCCCCCACAAGCCCTCCAGCGAATTCCCCTTCCACAACGACATCTACAAGCTGCGCCCCGATGTCCGGGCCATCGTCCACGCCCATCCCCCCACACTGGTGAGCTTCTCCGTGGCCGGCCAGATCCCCGACACCACCGTCTTCCCCAATGCCAAGAACATCTGCGGCACCGTGGGCTACGCCCCCTACGAAGTGCCGGGCAGCGAGGCCCTGGGCCACAGCGTCTCCAACGCCTTCGCCGCCGGCCATAGCACCATCCTCCTGGAAAACCACGGCACCTGCTGCGCCGGCGCAAGCCTCCTCCAGGCCTTCCAGCGCTTCGAAACCCTGGACTTCTGCGCCCGCCTCATCTCCGGCGCCCTCCAGGTGGGCACCCCCCGGTATCTCAATGACACCGACCTGGAATTCCATGCCCTGGACCGGAACCAGGACTTCGAGGAATATGTCCCCACCAACCGCTCCAGCAAGGAAATGGATGTCCGCTACCAGATGAGCCAGCTCATCCAGCGGGCCTACCGCCAGCAGCTGTTCACCAGCACGGAAGGCACCTTCGCCTGCCGGGTGGACAAGGATTCCTTCCTGGTGACCCAGCGGGGACTGGACCGCGGCACCATCCAGCCGGAGGATCTGGTGCTGGTGACGGGACATCGCCGGGAAGCCGGCAAGCAGGTTTCCCGGGCCACCTGGTTCATCAAGGCCATCTTCGACGCCCAGCCGGAAATCAACTCCATGATCCTGGCCAATCCTCCCTGCGTCATGTCCTATGCCGTCACCGACGCCAAGTTCGATCCCCGGGTGATCCCCGAAAGCTACATCCTCCTTCGGGAAGTGCCCTCCTTCCCCTTCGGCACCCATTTCCGGGACGTGAAGGAAGTGAGCAAGACCCTGTCTCCCCGGTATCCCGTCATCATCATCCAGAACGACTGCCTGGTGACCACCGGCTCCACCCTCATCCAGGCCTTTGACCGTCTGGAAGTGGCGGAATACTCGGCCAAGGCCACCATCGCCTGCAAGGCCCTGGGCGGCATGAAGCCCATCACCGCCAAGCAGATCGAGGACCTGGTGAAGGCCTTCCACCTGATTCCCTAACCCCGTCCCCCCTAGGCCCATAGCCTCCTTTCCCCGGGAAATCCCCCGGCGGAACAGGAGGCTTTTTCCTCCCCCCCCACTCCAACCCCACCTTCCCCCCATGACGGATTTTCTGGATTCCCTCTCCCAAATCATGAGCACCGCCCTGGAGGGCGACGAGGAACAGCAGGTGAAAGCCCAGGCCCTGGAGGAGGCCGCCGCCCTCTCCCAGGCACAGAAGGAGGAGCGGGGCAGACAGCTGCAGCAGGAAGTCCAGGAGTGCCTCCGGCAGCTCGCCCAGATCGAGGAAAAGCTTCGGGGTCTGGAGGTGCGTCAGCTCTTCGGCCCGGAAGGCGACACCCTGAAGGACCAGGCAGACGAATGGGTGCGGAAACTGGCCACCCTGAAAATCCGCCAGAGCGTCTTTCCGCCCCAGGCGTAATCCCCCCGGCAGAGAAAAGGGCCCGGTTTTTCACGAAAAATTCCCCGGGGCACCTTGCAATCCGCAGGAGGGGCATTAGAGTAACGCCGTTTCCTGAATCAAACAGGGATCCCATCGTCTAATGGTTAGGACAACAGGTTCTCATCCTGTAAATATGGGTTCGACTCCCGTTGGGATTGCCAATCTTCACGCCGCTGAGCCATGACGCTCTGCGGCGTTTTTCTTTTCCCCCAAACCCCTACCCACCGCCATGGATACGCTCCAGCCCTTCCTCTCCCACCTGGCCGTCCAGGCCGGGAAACTCGCCCACTCCCTCCAGGCCCAGCTCCAGGAAGGAGATGTCTCCTGCAAGGCCACGGTACGGGATATCGTCACCGCCGCAGACCAGGCCACGGAACGGCATATCCGGAAGGCCATCGAGGAAAAGTTCCCCACCCACCGCTTCTACGGAGAGGAAACGGGGAAATCCCAGGACAACGGCAGCCCCTACTGCTGGATCGTGGATCCCATCGACGGCACGGTCTCCTACTTCGAGGGACAGCTCTACTGGTGCACCTCCATCGCCCTCTGGAAGGACGGGAAACCCCTGGCGGGTGCCGTCTACGCCCCCGCCCTGGACGAACTCTACTACGGCGAGGCGGGAAAAGGGGCCTACTGCAACGGACGCCCCATCGCCGTCCGCTCCCACGGGGATCTGGAACATTCCGTGGTCTCCACCGGCTTCTCCTGCCTCCGCGCCGGCTGGACCAGGGGCAACAACGTCCCCTTCTTTGCCAACATCGGCCTCCACTGCCGCGGCATCCGCCGTTTCGGCTCCGCCGCCATGGACATCTGCTACGTGGCCTGCGGAAAATCCGACGGCTTCTGGGAACTGAATCTCCAGCCCTATGACTACGCCGCCGCCATGGTCATCCTCCTGGAGGCGGGAGGCAAGGTCACGGATCTCCGGGGAGGCACGGAATATCCCCGCCAGGGCATCCTGGCCACCAACGGGATCATCCACCAGGAGATGCTCCAGTATTTCCCCAACTACACCCGCCGGGAGGAGTAGTCTTTCCCCATGCGTCTCCTTCCCCCACTCCTTCTGCTTCTCGCCCTGGCCCTGGCCTGGGGATGTTCCCCCGCCCCCTCACGCCCCCCTCAGGACCAGACGGAATCCCCGGCGGCGGTCTGGTGCCACAGCGCCGCCACCACCCCCATTCTCCCTCTGCTGGCCGCCCCGGAGCCCCCCCTCGCCTTCCATGCCTGGAACACCACCATGGCCTTCCAAAGCCTCCTCCTGGCCGGCGACGGGGACCTCTGGGTGGGACACCTGGAAGGCTTCGCCCGGGCCTACCGCAGGGGCGCCCCTCTGCGCCTCCTGGCCATCACCGGCTGGCGAAAGTGGCACCTGCTCTCCCGACGGACCGGGGTGACCTTCCCCCGGGATTTCCAGGGACGCACCGTGGCCATCGCCCCGGCGGACGGGGCGGGACGTTTCCTGCTGGAACGCCTCCTCCAGGAGACCGGAGAAACCGGGGTCACCCTCCTTCCCCTGGATGTCAAGCCATTGCTCCTCAAGGCCTTGGAGGGGAAGGTGGAGGATCTCTTCCTTCCGGAGCCCTTCGCCACTGTCCTTCTGGAAAAGTCCCCCGACTTCCATCGGGTGGATTCCCTGGAGGAATACTATGGGAGAGTGCGGAATTGTCCCCCCGAAGTGCCCTGGGCGGGCATCGCCGTCCACACCCACTGGGCGGAAACCCATCCCCGGGAACTCCAGGCCCTGCTGGCGCACATGGAGCAATGGACTGCCGAGGGCGGAAAAAACGCCGCCCTTCTCTGGACAAAGGAACGGGAAGACTTCTCGGGGATTTCCCGGGAAGCCCTGGAACACTCCCTGGCCCTGGATCCCGTCAAGGCCGTCCCCGCCTGGAAAATCCCCCAGGAACTGGCCGACTTTCTGACGCTCGTGGCCCCGGATGTCCCCTTCCCCCCCCAGATGCTCTGGCACCCCCCGGAGGAATAAATTCCCCGTCCCCCGCCAGGGTGGGCTACAGAGTGAGAATCTCCGCGGGGGAATCCACCAGGTGCTGGGCTCCGGCCTGGCGCAGGCCCCCCCGGTCCCGGAAGCCCCAGGTGACCGCCAGACAGCGAATCCCCGCATTCCGGGACGTCTCCACATCCACCTCGGAGTCGCCAATATAGATAGCATCCTCCACATCCACATGGAGTTGCGATAATATGACCTGAACGGAATCAGGGGCAGGCTTGCGACGAATCCCCTCCCGCTCCCCCACCACGGCATCAAACTGCCCGGGAAAGAACTGGGCGCAAAGCTGCTGGACGGCAAAATCGGCCTTGTTGGAAACCACCGCGGTAAGGATGCCCCGTTGCCGGAGGCCCTCCAGAAGTTCCGGAATCCCGGGATAGGGTGCCGTGGTGTCGGCGCAATGCCGGGCATAGTGGCGACAGAAGTCTGCGCTGACCTGTTCGAGGAGATCCGGCGAGGCGTCGGCGGGGCAAGCCCGTTCGATGAGCCTGCGGATGCCGTTGCCCACAAACTGGCGGACACACTCCAGGGAATGGGTGGGAAGATGATTGGCCGCCAGGGCGAAATTGGCACTGGCCGCTATGTCTCCCAGGGTATTCAGGAGCGTGCCGTCCAGATCAAAAATGGCAAGGCGAAGCATGGGAAGCGAAAAAGACCGGTTTGGGAAAAAGAGAAAGACGGGAAGGCGCAGCCAGGGAAACCATGGAATGGGAGGAAGGGATTCTGGGCCGCGCCACCTGAAATCTTCTCCCGGGAAACGGAACCCGTGATGCCCCCCTGCCCTCTTCCCGGGAAAGACACGAAATATACCTCTGCACGCTCCACCAATCCCCGAGACCAAGGGTTCCCCGAAATTCCGATCAACAAAACATAAAATCACCTGACCTCATGGAATTTCAGGAGAAACTCCTCGACTTTGCGTTTCCGTACGTATCAATTCTCACCAATGATAAAGACCTTCCAGCCGCCTAGAACTCCCATTTCATACTCCATATAGAAATTCCATAGTTTACGTATCTGAAATCCACCCCTAGTAGAGGAATCAACCCGGACGACAGCAAGCCCGGATAAGCCATCAACAGAAACCTTCATGATTTCCCAATCGGTTGGCGCAAACAGTTTGGAAGGCAATGCCGTTGAACTCCAGTACATACTGCCAACATCCCCTCGGGCTTGCGCACGAAGTAAGCCTTCTATGACTGCCGGGATTTGAATGGATGCCTTATTTTGCGCTTCCGCAAGCGTTTCCCTCGCCCAACGATCCCATCCCTCTTCTCGACGAGCCTTTTCCTTGCGTAGCTGCTCCACCTGCCGAGCTTCTTCCTCGCGTTGTTGCGCCTTCTCCTTTTCTTTCTCAGCCACCATTTCCTTGGGAATCCATTCGGATTCAAACTGGACAAAGCCATTCGCCCGAAGATGTCTCGCAATCCCCCTGTCATATTCTTCCTGGAGTAACGTTTTGCGTTGCGTTTCCAGAAAAGACGTCACTTCCTGTCTGTTATACCACGCATTGCCAAACCTAACAAACCCCGACTCTTGATAGACTTCGTTTGTGATTCTTGGCAAGAGTTTCTGGCTGAGGCCTTCACGTTTTACCGAATTCTCCTCATATATCTTCTGAATGGTATTGATGATAGCATGTTGGGACTTTGCAGCATCAATGTGAACCATGACCTCAGGTGTGAAATCCACACTGCCAATGTTTTTCCCACCAACCCGAATGCTACTAGAGGAAACAAAGGTCAGTTTGCCTTGAATTTTACGTCCACGGCGATCAGTGAACTCAATCCTTTCTCCTACCTTCCAAAGGCGACATGCCTCCTCGGCCTCTGCCCGGACCTTCTCCGCATCAACCGCTGGAATTTCTGCCTCCACCCTCGCCTCTAGCCTGCGCTTTGCCTCCAACATGACCTCTTCATGAGTGCGGGTTTGTTCCTGCTCCAAACCGACAACGCCAACCCTCTCAGCCACTTTCTCAAGCGTGAAGA
>JAEDNW010000101.1:0-9138 GCA_016302315.1 Lentisphaeria bacterium | reverse complement strand
AAACGGATTGAGACGGGGAAACACGGAAAAACCTTTGGCGCTACACCTTCCACCCTGTCACCCCGGCAAGCGGGGTTCATGAGGATACCCCCTGTGCCCCCCGCCAGCGGGGGAATGTGTTCCGCCAATCGCTCCTCCGTATGCATCCTCCACTCCCGGGGGTTCCCGCTCCGCTTCACCCCTGGGGACAACAAGCCGCCCGCACCGCTCCCGGGGGTTCCCGGCCACCGCGCCGGGCCCATGATGGCGACGCTGGGAAACACCTCCACCCTCGCCTAGCGTAGTGTCTTCTAAATCCGTTCAATGTGCGTTATATTATCTCCATCAACAGGCAATGGAGGTAAAGCACATGTCAAGCAACGCGAAACTGTTCACGCTCTCCGAATCCGAGAGAAGGGATCTTGAGGCCCTGGCCCACCACCCGACGATGGATCACAGGCTCGCCAGCCGTGCGTCCATCGTCCTGGCTGCCGAGGGACGTGACTTCATGGCCGCGGCCGAGGAGCTGGGCTGCACCTGGCGGACGATCGCGAAATGGTGCCGCCGCTACCTGCAGTCCGGCGTCTCCGGCCTTGGCGACAAGCCCCGCTCCGGGCGGGCGCCGCAGATTTCCGCGGAGGTCAAGGCGAGAATCATCTCCATTCCCGCTGGCGACCACTCCATGAACTCCTGCCGGAAGGTCGCCGCCGCGACGGGCGTCTCCCGCAGCACCGTGAGCCGCATCTGGCGCCACAACGGGATAAAGCCGCACCTGTAGGGGCTTCAATCTTCCCAGCGACCCGCGCTTTGAGAAGAAGTTCTGGGACGTGATCGGGCTCTATCTCGCCCACCGCCGATACTACCGCCCCCCTTTTTTCTCCGTCCGAACTACACTACACTACGCTATGGCATCGGGATCCACACCCAGGGGGAGCATGCTGCGGAAGGTCTCCCGGGTGATGAGATTTTGGTCGAAGAGAGTGCGGAGTGCCTTGGCCAGGGTAATCATGCCATACTTGGAGGAGGTTTCCAGGAGGGAGGGGATCTGGTGGGTTTTGTTGTCCCGGATCAGGGATCGGACTGCCGTGGTGCCCACCAGGACCTCGAAGGCGGCGATGCGTCCTCCCTTGGGAGAGTTTTTGGGCATAAGCCTTTGGGAGACCACGCATTCCAGGCAGGCGGACAGCTGGGTGCGGATTTGCTCCTGCTGGTCGGCGGGGAAGACGTCGATAATGCGGTCCACGGCCTGACAGACATCGTTGGTGTGGAGGGTGGCGAAGACCAGGTGTCCGGTTTCGGCGGCGGTGAGGGCGGCGCCGATGGTTTCCGGATCCCGCATTTCTCCGATGAGAATGACATCGGGGTCTTCCCGGAGGATGTATTTCAGGGCGTTGGCAAAGGAGTGGGTGTCCTCCCCCACCTCCCGCTGTTCCACCAGGGCCTGCTGGTGGTGATGGACGAATTCGATGGGGTCCTCGATGGTGATGATATGGCAGGGGCGGTGTTCGTTGATGAGATTCACCAGGGCGGCCAGGGTGGTGGACTTTCCGTGGCCCGTGGGGCCGGTAATCAGCACCAGCCCCTGCTGCTTCCGGGCCATGTTCACCAGAGCCGGAGGAAGTCCCAGACTTTCCGGCCGGGGGATTTCCATGGGGATGAGGCGCAGAGCCACGGACACCCTGCCCTTCTGGAAGAATCCATTGACCCGGAAGCGGTATTCCGTGGTGTCCTCCTCGCCGTGCACCCCGGTGATGGAGAGGGCGAAGTCGATCTCCTTGGTGGTCTCGAAATGGATTCTCCGGGCGGGGGAAAGGACGCTGAAGAGGAGATCCCGGGTGTCGGCCGGGGAGAGGTCGGGCAGCTCGAAGGGCTGGAGGAGGCCATCCAGCCGGATGGTGGGCGGGGCGCCCACGGTGAGGAGGAGATCGCTGGCGCCGTAGGTGATGGCATCCCGCAGCAATCGCTTCAGATTGAAGCCGTTGGGGGTAGTTTCATCCTCCACGGCCTGGCGGAAGGTGTCCGCCCCCACCTCCATCCCCTGGAGCATCAGAGAGAGTTCGTTGGCGTTGGTGGCGGCGGCCATGGCGGCCTCCCGGGTAATCCAGCCCTGGCGGATCAGCCCCAAAAGGGAGTGCTGGAAGTCCACCATTCCCAGGGAGGCATTGTCCCGTATGACCTGGTAGAGTTCCTGGATTTGCCGACGGCCCAGGAGACGCCTCACCAGGGGAGTGGCCACCAGGATTTCAAAGGCGGGGATGCGTCCCGTGCCATCGGCGGTGGGGAGGAGCCGCTGGCAGACGACCCCCTGGAGAGCCAGGGCAACATCCTGGGCCATCTGTTCCCGGAGTCCCTCGGGGAAGTAGTTCAGGAGGCGTTCCAGGGTCTGTTCCACATCCACCGTGTGGACCGTGGCCACCACCAGATGTCCCGTCATGGCGGCGCTGATGGCCGTCTGGATGGTCTCCTGATCCCGCAGCTCCCCCAGGAAAATCACGTCGGGATTTTGGCGCACCACGTGGCGCAGGGCTTGCGAAAAGTCCAGGGAATCCCCCCCGATCTCCCGCTGGGTCACCACGGAAAGCTGATCCTGGTGGACAAACTCAATGGGATCCTCCAGGGTGATGATGTGCTTGGCGAAGTGGTAGTTGATCCAGTGGAGCATGGCGGCCATGGTGGTGCTCTTGCCCGAGCCCGTGGCGCCGGTCACAAGAATCAGCCCCCGGGGAGATTCCGCCAGATCCCGCACCACCGGAGGAATGTGGAGGCTTTCAAAGGAAAGGGCCCCGGAGGGCACCTGGCGGATGACCAGGGCAGGATGCCCCATGCGGAAGGAGAGATTGAAACGGAATCGCCGGGAAGTCCCCAGATGGGTCCCCAGATCCATGTCCCGCTCCTGCTGGAGACGCTCCCAGGTCCCCGAAGGCAGCCACGCCTGGAGAAATTCCCGCACTTCCTCCAGGGATAAGGGCGATTCCCCGGGAATGGCCTCCACCTTCCCCTGACACCGACGACTGGGCGGACGCTCCACGCTCAAAAATAGGTCACTGCACCCCCATTCCTCCATCTGGAGACAAAATTTCCGAAGACGATTCTCAGTGGACATTGCCAAACCCCGTCAAAAAGGAAGATCCGTTTGCCCGCCAGGACTGACTGCCCCGGGCACGGGAAATACTATAGGCCACGAACTCCCGGGACACCTTTCCCCCGCCATCCCACCAGGCGACCAGCCGGCAGTAACGGATTCCCCGGACGAGAACGACCATGGCGGATCCACAAGCCCCGACTTCCCCACAGGGGATGGCGGGATGGGGGCGAGGGGTACCTCTTACCCCGCGCGTTTCTCTCGCGCATACGCCCCAGACCTCGTTCCCCGGGGTAACCACGGAACGGGGAAACATCAGGGCAACGGGGGATCGGGGGGGGGGCATTCCCCGCGCGTTTTGGCGTTACTCTTCGCCCTGCCCTGCCCTGTGGTATTGTTCCCGGAAGAACTGGATCCAGCTTCGGCGGAGCCGGGCTTCCTCCTGGGGGGATTCCAGGGTGCGGGTAGCCTGGGCGGCCTCCTGGTAGGAGAAGGGAAGGCTTTGGAAGGCCTCCTGGGCCTCCGGGGAGATGGCCTCCCACCCGCCCTGCGCCAGGATGCGTCCCCAGGCTTCCCGGAGTTCGGGGCCGCAGTCGATAAGCATCACCTTCACCAGGATGCGGATGGCGCTGAAAAGTCGTCCGGTCCAGTCTCCCCGGTAGTGGAAATGTTCCGCCAGGGCGAAGGGTCGTTCCTCCCCGAAGACGGTGTTCGCCAGGGCTTCTCCCTGATACATATCTCGCCGGACGGGAAGGCGATAGAGAGTGTAGTCCTGTGGGCCTCCCGGAGTTCCCGCCCGTTTTCCCCAGAGAGTCTGGGCCTGGGGGGAGAGGAGGAAATCCACGAATTCCTCGGCCAATTCCCGATGGGGGGCGCCCCGGAGGATCGCCACGGGATCGGCGGAGACGGTGGAGGCGGCCTCCGGGGTGCGGTAGGCAATGGGGTCCCGTCCCAGCTGGGCCCGTTCCCACTCCACCTGGGAGCGTCCATAGAAGTCGATGCACATTCCGGCGGCGATTTGTCCATGGGCGGCATCCACGGGGACCTTGCTGGCGGAGAAGGTAAGATAGGCGGCATTGCCTCCCAGCTTCTTCAGCAGCGTCATGGCGGCCTCCCAGGCCTGCTCCCGTTCCTGGGGTGTGGGCTGGAGTTCCGCCATGGGCACCCCGGGATGGAGGCGCTGCAGGGTCTCCTGCATCTCCTTCTGGATCAGCATCTCGAAGCACTTGGTGATGGAGCCGGACTGGGTGGGGTCGGCCAGTCCCACTGCCCGGTAGAGCCGGGGATCGGCCAGATCGCTCCACCGGGTTCCGAAATTCTCGATTTCCTGGGGCGAGAATCCCGCCTGGGCCAGGCGGTCCCGGTTGTAGACGATACCGAAGGTGGCGAAGCACACGGCGTAGTAGCAGTCCTGGGGATCATACCAGACTTCGCCGCCGCCCCCCGGGGAAAGGACGGGATCCGCTCCCGCAAACCACTCCGGATGCCGTTGCCGCACGCCGGAGGGCACCAGCAGCCCGCTGCGCCGCAGTCCCTCATGGTCATACTGCCCTCCCCCCAGGAAGACATCCACATCCACCCCCACCTGGCTCTCCCGCAGCCACTGCCAGACCTCCGCCAGCCGGGGCTCTTCGGGACATCTGGCCCCGAAGACGGCAGAGGCCACCTCCTCGCTCCAGGGCACCCCCGCCCCGCCCTGACGCCCCCAGGCGTGACGCACATTGGCCTCGAAGGTGCTCCGCAAATACCGGACAATCTCCGAGGTGCCCCCGGGGGCCCGCCAGTCGATGGAAACCTGCTCCCCCCCGTGACGCTCCGCATAATACGCCCGGAAAGCCAGCTCGGTTTCGTGGCGCAGGGCCTCGTTGTTGGCGGTGATCACCACCAGACGGCGCTCCGCCTCCCCCCCGGAAGAAGGGACATCCCTCCGGCGCAGGGCCACCGGCAGCGCCAGGATGGCACCGAGAATCAGGACCGTCCAAAGGAGAGAACGCATGGCAAGACTTTCCGTCCGAAGCTGGGGAAAGAAGGCAGAAGGCGGGAGGGCGCGCTACTCTCCCGCCCTCCGCATTACAGGGTCAGGCCGCACTGGAGGGCCGCCTGGCGCAGACGGCTGATAAGCTGGGTGCAATTCCCGATGCGGTTCAGGCGACGATAGATGGTGCACTCCCGGATGACTTCCGCCAAGGGACGATACCCGGCGGTGAGCTCGGGGATGTCGGAGACGGCGGGAAGGGTATTTTTCTCCAGGTCGGAGGCGGCGTCGTGGCGCACCTGGCGGCTCTTGGCCTCGTCCGGGGACTGGAGGAGGATTCTGCCGCCGAAAAGGACATTGAAGGTGATGCCCAGGGCGAAGATATCGGTGTCCTCCCCCAGGGGGCGGCAGGAGATTTGTTCCGGGGAGAAATATCCCGCCGTGCCGGCCACGGTGCGGCTCTGGAATCCGGAGGAGACGGAGATGCCGAAGTCGATGAGGCGGACGCGTCCCTGGCGGTCCAGCATGAAGTTGCTGGGCTTGATGTCCAGATGGATGAAGCGTTTCTGGTGCAGCACAGAGATGGCCTGCGCCATGCGGATGCACAGTTTCACCTTATCCGTCAGGGTCATGGAGGCCAGCAACCGTTTGTCCGACAGATCCACGCCGTTGATGCGCTCCATCAGCAGATCCCAGCCCAGTTCCAGGCCCAGGCGGCTCACCTTCCGCAGGGAATAGAGCTGCACCGGCACCGGGGCGCCCCCATCCTCCTGGAAATTCTGCCCCACACTCCATTCGTTGGTGAGGTGGCGAACCTTGGTGGCGTAAGCCACGCCGCCGGAGATCCGCCCCTCATCCTTCCGGGTGCGCACATCTCCCAGCCAGTGATCCTTCCAATTCCGGATGGACTTCACCAGAAAGTTATATCCCTCCACCGAGCCCTGGTAGAGAATGCTCTCCGCGCCCCGGGCCAGCTGGGAGCCAATGGCGTAGGGAGCGCCCTCCCGCAGCTTCTCCACCACCCGGCGGCTTGCCTCGGGAGAAAGGAGATTCAGGGTTTCCGGGAGACGGGAGCGCAGATGGGAGAGGACACCCTCGCTGAAGGGGGCGACCTCCTGCAGGGCCGAGGCGCTCCGCCGGGGCAATCCGCCGGGAAAGGCAGCCGGGGCAGGAGCCGCCACGGGAATGTCCGCCTCCGGCGCAGGCGCCGTCACGACCGGCGCGGGGATGGCGCGGCCAGGGCGGGTCTCCTCCAGGTTCACCACGGGACTGCGGCGGGGAGCCTTCGTCCCCACCACGCCAGGCCGGGTCTCCTCCAGGGAGGAAACGGCAGCAGAGGGCATCCGGCCAGGGCGGGTCTCCTCCAGGGAGGAAACGGCGGCAGAGGGCATCCGGCCAGGGCGGGTCTCCTCCAGGGAGCCTCTCCCCAGGGAAGCCCCGGCGACCTTCCGGGACGCCGCTTTCTTCTTTGCCTCCCGGGCACGGAGGGATTCCGCCGAGGGCATGACCACACGGCTCCCGCCTCCCGCCGTCAGGACATCCCGCAGGGGACTCACCGCCACAGGGCTCTTCTCCGCCTCCCCGTCAGAAGCCGGGGCAGGGGAGGGGGAGGCAGGAGCTTTCTCCCCCCTCCATTCCGAGGGAGAAAGGTATCTCCTCCCGTCCCCGGCAGCCGGGGCAGGGGAGGGGGCGCCTCCTAATTCTTCATCGTTCAGGTATCGTTTGGCAGACACGGTTC
Source organism: Lentisphaeria bacterium (assembly GCA_016302315.1). GTDB lineage: Bacteria > Verrucomicrobiota > Lentisphaeria > Oligosphaerales > Oligosphaeraceae > UBA1724. Next base: position 2,364 of record JAEDNW010000101.1, on the reverse strand, counting down.
TTCCGACATCCCCCCGCTCCGCCTGCCGGCAGGAGAGGGCATGTCTTCCCTTTTTCTCGTAGAATCACAATGTAACTCCTTCCACACCAAGGTGTTATAAACAATTATCCATAACCGCCCCGGAGGGGAAGGAGAAAAGAGGAGGAAGGGAGGGCCTTCCTTAGATCTTGTGGATGCGCTTCAGCAGGGCCACGATGTCATCCTGTCCGGTGGCCTTCACCTTCCGGGCCTCCTCGGCCATGTTCACCTCCAGGTGCTCCAGCTGCACGAACTGGTTGATGGTCTTCTTCACCTTGGTCTGGGCATGCTCGTCCGCCACGGTGTTGAAGTCGTGGACCAATTCCGCGGGCTTCCGGCTGTAGAGCTGGGCCACGGTGACCCGGGGCGCCGTCAGGGCAGGATTTTCCGCCACGCTGTAGATGGGCTTCACACCCTGGCGGTTGAAGAATTCCACCAGGTTGTAGAAGGCGGTCTGGTCCCCGCCGGCGGGAATTTCCATGAGGAAGAGGGCCTCGATGGACTGCTCCGCAGGCAGCAGCAGGGGATTGCCGTGATCCTGGAGCTGGCGGCCGAACTCCTGCATGGGATCGTAGGTGAAGGAGGTGAAGTGGTTGAAGTAGGGCTTGGAGAGGAAGAGGTCGAAGTCCTCCTGGTCCACATGTCCGTCCACCAGACGCAGTTCCGCATTTTTCCGGGGAATGGCCAGGAAGTCCTGGAGGGAATCCACGATCATCTGGTTGAAGTGGTCCTCGGGAATCCGGTTCTCGAACTTCAGGCGGTTGGTGAACATGAAGATGTTGCCGGTATTGCCGCTGTCGATGGCGGGGGCCACGGAGTCGTTGAGGAACATGGAGGTGTTTTCCACAAACTCGGCGGACTCCAGCTTGGTGTAGGGCAGCACCAGGGCAAAAAGGGTCTTCTCCTCCACAGGAATCTGCTCCTGGCGTCCCACCAGATAGCGCATCACGCCCTTGGTGATGCCGTTGCCGGTGCCGCCGCCGGTGGCCGCAATCACCAGAGCCCCGCGAATCCGGCTCTCCAGCTCACGGCTCACAGAGGCGTATGCCTCGTTCCCCAGCTCCGGATCCATCCGGCAACCACGGTACGCACCGGCACCGCCACGCAACACCGCCTGGATCTTCTCGCGGGCCGAAACTTTCCCTAACTCCACCTCGCTGACATTCACCACGACAGAGTCCTGGCTCAGCTTGGTGGCAATCTTGCTCCCGGCGCCGCCGATGCCTATGATCTTCTGCATGTCTTAACAGGTCTCCTCTAAAAAATGGGATTTCCTCGACTGAAAACGACCACTCTCCGCCAGCTTGGCCAGCGCCTGACCCCCAAAGTTCGTCAGGTAAATGTTCTTCCGGTTCCGCTCGTCCTTCACATCAATCAGACAAAGCAAATGCATCGCCTCCACCACCGCTACCGCTGTCTGCTTCGTCCGCGTGATGCCCCCCGCCTTCAGGTCGTCAAAACAGTTGGTGATGTTGTACTTCCGATTCTTGTCCGCACTCATGGCTGCCCACAGCAAAACCAAAAAGTGCTCCTCGCCTAGACGATCCAGCTGCTGTAGAAACAATTCTCCTTGACCCGACATCACCACACTTCCTCCACATTCTCATTCCCAGAGCCCAGAAAATAAGCCCCGCAGGACTCCCACGCCAGGAAAAATGCTCCGCTCTGACTTCCTCTCCAATCCTCGCTATGACAATGACACGCGGCAAAGTCTCCCGCAAAACCACCAAGGGAAAAGTTATGAACAGGAACATACTATACTCTAATTTCCGGCCGGCAACCTCTCCTTACCTCAACTTTTCATCCCTCATTTTCAACGGGAAACGTTATGTAGTGTGGTATAATATGGTAGAATGTAGTTGGGTGTAGAAAAGTAAAGTAGAGTGAATCGGCAGAAGAGGCCACCAAGAGCACTCCCTCTATGATACAATTAAATCTTTTGTGTTTAGTATAGTATCCTATAAAGCAAAAACACATGTCTGCTTTCGCAACAGCGGAGAAGATCCAGGAGATATCGATTTCAATAGAAAAGAGTTATCTGGTTATCTCCCCTCTCGGCAAAGGGGCGAAATACCAGAACAGAATTTACTATACTACACTAGATATTGGGAATTCGGGGTGGTTCAGGAGGCTGGAATAGCCCGGTTTTGTCTGAAGAAAGGCGTGCTCTGGCCTGGATTTTCGGGGGATTTGGGCAGGAGAGATGCCCCTATTCGGGAGATCCTGCGGGGATGTGGGGCGGGGATTCCCGGTGCTGGCAAGCGGGAAGCATCAGGGGCGGAAGAGAAACAACCGAAACTCTAGGGAATTGATATAACCGTGAGCATAATTTTGCTTTTTGGCAGT
>JAEDNW010000004.1:0-34544 GCA_016302315.1 Lentisphaeria bacterium | reverse complement strand
CGCGGGCGCCTATCCCATCCGCACCGTGGTGGCCAAGGCCGCCAACGAGGCCGGAGAGGAGCGGGAGATCACCATGGTCCAGTCCTGGCCGGTGCGGATTCCCATTGCCAACTACCGGGAGAAGCTGCTGCCCACGGAGCCCATGATCACCCAGGTGCGCACCATCGACACCTTCTTCCCCGTGGCCAAGGGCGGCACCTTCTGTACCCCCGGCCCCTTCGGCGCCGGCAAGACCGTCCTCCAGCACTCCCTCTCCCAGCGCAGCGAGGCGGACATCGTCATCGTGGCCGCCGTGGGCGAGCGTGCCGGCGAGGTGGTGGAGATTCTCCAGGAGTTCCCGGTGCTGGAGGATCCCCGCACCGGACGGAAGCTCATGGACCGCACCATCATCATCTGCAATACCAGCTCCATGCCCGTGGCCTCCCGGGAATCCTCCATCTACACCAGCGTCACCCTGGCGGAATACTACCGGCAGATGGGATTGAACGTGCTGCTGCTGGCGGACTCCACCAGCCGCTGGGCCCAGGCCCTCCGGGAGGAATCCGGACGTCTGGAGGAGATTCCCGGCGAGGAGGCCTTCCCCGCCTATCTGGAGTCCCTGGTGGCCAGCTTCTACGAGCGTGCCGGTCTGGTGCGTCTGAACACCGGCGAGAAGGGATCCATCACCATCTGCGGAGCCGTCTCCCCCGCGGGCGGCAACTTCGAGGAGCCGGTGACCCAGGCCACCCTGAAGGTGGTGGGTGCCTTCCTGGCCCTCTCCCGGGACCGGGCCAATGCCCGCCGGTATCCCTCCATCCATCCCCTGGAATCCTGGAGCAAATACAAGAGCACCGTGGCCCTGGACGAGGTGGCCTACGCCCGCCAGATTCTGCGGAACGGCAACGAGGTGGAGCAGATGATGAAGGTCATCGGCGAGGAGGGCACCCCCAACGCCGACTTCGTGGTCTACCTGAAGAGCGAATTCCTGGATGCGGTCTACCTCCAGCAGGACACCTTCGACAAGGTGGACAGCTCCTGCTCCGCCCAGCGCCAGAAATACGTCTTCGCCAAACTGTACGCCATCCTGCGGAAGAACTTCACCTTCGGGGACAAGGCGACGGCCCGGAGATATTTCGCCGACCTCCGCCAGATCTTCATCGACTGGAACTTCTGCCCCTGGGAGTCCCCCGAGTTCGCCGAAAACGAGAAACGACTGGACGCCAAGCTGGCGGAAGCATAGGAAGGAGCCCCATCCCATGAGAAAAATCTACCACCGCATCCTCCAGATCAGCGGAAATGTCATCACCCTGGAGGCCGAGAATGTGGCCAATGGAGAATTGGCCGAGGTGAAGAGCGGAGACCGCAGCTCCCTGGCCCAGGTCATCCGGCTGGACGGACCCCGGGTCTCCCTCCAGGTCTTCGCCGGCGCCCGGGGAATCTCCACCGATTCCCAGGTCCGGTTCCTGGGACGCCAGATGCAGGTCTCCGCCTCCGATGACCTGCTGGGACGGGTCTTCACCGGAAACGGCTCCCCGCGGGACGGCGGCCCCGCCCTCACCGACAACATGGTGGAGATCGGCGGCCCCTCCGTCAATCCCGCCCGCCGTATCATTCCCCGGAAGATGATCCGCACGGGAATCCCCATGATCGACATCTTCAACACCCTGGTGGAGAGCCAGAAACTCCCCATCTTCTCCATCCCCGGGGAACCCTACAACGCCCTGCTGGCCCGGATCGCCATGCAGGCCGAGGTGGATGTGATCGTGCTGGGAGGCATGGGCCTGAAGCATGACGACTACCTCTACTTCCGCAACACCCTGGACGAGCACGGGGCCCTCTCCCGGGCCGTGATGTTCATCCACACCGCCGCCGACCCCACGGTGGAGTGCACCCTGGTGCCGGATCTGGCCCTGGCCACCGCCGAATACTTCGCCGTGGAGCGGAAGAAGCGGGTTCTCTGCCTGCTGACGGACATGACCAATTTCGCGGACTCCCTGAAGGAGATCGCCATCACCATGGAGCAGATCCCCTCCAACCGGGGATATCCCGGCGACCTCTACAGCCAGCTGGCCTCCCGCTATGAAAAGGCGGTCCAGTTCCGGGGAGAGAATGCGGGCTCCATCACCATTCTGGCGGTGACCACCATGCCCGGTGACGACGTGACCCACCCCGTCCCCGACAACACCGGCTACATCACCGAGGGACAGTTCTACCTTTCCGGCGGCCACATCGAGCCCTTCGGCTCCCTCTCCCGTCTGAAGCAGAATGTGAACAAGGAGACCCGGGAGGACCACCGGACCCTCATGGATACCATGATCCGCCTCTACGCCCAGTACAAGGACACCCTGGAGAAGCAGTCCATGGGCTTCCGGATGTCCGCCTGGGACCAGAAGCTTCTGAAATACGGGGAGCTTTTCGAGGAGCAGATGATGGATCTGAAGGTGAACATTCCCCTGGAGCAGGCCCTGGACCGGGGCTGGAAGATTCTGGGCGAGTGCTTTGATCCGGCGGAGACGGGGGTGAAGAGCGATCTGCTGCGGAAGTTCTGGCCTGCGGCGCCGGCGGCGCCTTCTGAGGAGACCGCCCAGGCCTAGGAGGGCAGACGCCGATGGGGAAGATCAAGCTGACCAAAAACGAGCTGAAGCTCCAGCGGGATGCCCTGAAGCGCTTCCAGCGCTATCTGCCCACGCTGCAGCTGAAGAAACAGCAGCTGCAGCTGGAGGTGCGCCAGGCCCGGGAGGAACTGGCGGCCCTGGAGGAGGAGGACCGCCGGGAACTGGAGGCCCGCCCCGACGACCTGAAGGTCTTCGGGGATTATCCCATGGACCTGGAAGACGTGGCCAAGGTGCGCCAGTGGCGGGTGGCCACCCGGAACATCGCCGGCATCGAAGTGCCCGCCCACCGGGGCCTGGAGTGGGAGAATCAGCCCGTGGATCTTCTCTCCACCCCCATCTGGCTGGATGACGCCCTGGCCCTGGTGGCCCACCAGACCGAACTGCGGCTGCGCCGCCGCCTGATGGAGGAGCAGCTGGCCTGTCTGGAGGACGAACTCCGGGTGGTCAACCAGCGGGTGAACCTCTTTGAAAAGGTGAAGATCCCCTCCGCCCAGGAGAACATCCGCCGCATCAACATCTACATCGGCGACCAGCAGACCAATTCTGTGGGACGCTCCAAGATCGCCAAGGGAAAATGCCAGGAAAGGGACGCTGAGTTGCCATGATCGAGAGAATGTTGAAGACAACGGTGGTCTGCCTGGCGGACGACCGGGAGGCAAGTCTCCAGGGCCTGCGCAGCCTGGGCAGCGTCCATGTGGTGCGCCAGGTGGCGGAGGAGACGGAGGATCTGAAGACCGCCCGGGAGGAAGTGGCCCAGTCCGCCCGGCTCCTGAATTTCCTGAAGGGGCTGGCGGCGGAAAAGGTGGCCGCGCCCCCTGCCGGCGAAGCCGCGGAGGATGGCACCGCCTGCCGTAAGGCGTGCCTGGCCCTCTGGGAAGAACTCCAGCGGAATCAGGAGGAACTCCAGAAGGTGGAGCAGGCCTGCCGGCAGCTGGCCCCCTGGGGACACTTTGACGCCTCCCTGCTGAAACGCCTGGAGGAGCGGGGCTGGCATCTGGCCCTGCTGGCCCGCAACGGCCGCAACCAGGAAAACTGGCTCCAGGAGTGGAAGGAGCGCCCCGAGGGGACCGTGGAGCTGGTGGTTTCCCGCCAGAAGGGCCAGGTTCTTTCCCTGGTACTTTCCCCGGCGCCCCTGGAGGGGCTTCCCCTGGTGCCTCAGCGCTTCGCCGAGGGCATGGATCTGGCGGCCCTGGAGGGCCGGGAACAGGCCCTGCGGGAGAAGTGCCGGGAAGCCACGGAGGAATTGCGGCGTCACGCCCTGGTGGACGGGGCGCTGCTGGCCCGGGAGCACGCCCGTCTGGAGAGGGCAGGGGAGTTTCTGGCCACACGGGACGGCATGGGGCGCTCCGGACAGGCCCTGTGCTATCTCCAGGGCTATGTGCCCGAGGACCAGCTGGAGGCCCTGCGGGAGGCAGCCCGCCGCCACGGCTGGGCGTTGCGCTACGAGGCCGTCCAGCCGGAGGATCCCCAGGTGCCCACCAAGCTGACCATGCCCCGTCATTGGGAGATGGCCAAGGTGATCCTGGATTTCATCGGCATCCTTCCCGGCTACCACGAGGTGGATATCTCCGTGGCCGTCATGGTCTTCCTCTCCCTCTTCTGCGGCATGCTGGTGGGAGACGCCGGCTACGGTGCCATCTTCTCCGCCCTCTCCCTGTGGGGCTTGTGCCGGTGCCGTCGCCAGCGCCCGGAACTGCTTCCCTCCATGAAGCTGCTCACGGGAATGTCCCTGTGCATCCTGGTCTGGGGAACCCTCTCCGGCAACTGGTTCGGACTCACCTGGGGAGGCCTTCCCTGCCTGGTGGACACCGAACGGGGGCAGCTCAATGTCCAGCTCTTCTGTTTCTTCCTGGCGGCCATCCACCTTTCCCTGGCCCATCTCTGGAAGATTCCCCTTTCCCGGACCTGGCGGGGGAAACTGGGCAACCTGGGCTGGGCCATCTTCCTCTGGGCCAACTTCTTCACGGTGAAGTGCCTGCTCATCGACAACTCCTTCGAGAAGTTCACCATCCCCTCCGTCATGTATGGCGTGGGCACGGTCCTGATTCTCCTCTTCTCCATCCAGTGGAACAACATGGGGGATGTGATCTACTCGCCCTTCACCTTCATCAACAGCCTCAGTGACCTGCTGTCCTACATCCGCCTCTATGCCGTGGGCCTTTCCAGCGTCTACATCGCCAAGGCCTTCAACGACATGAGCGCCATGATCTGGGAAAAGAGCCCCTGGCTCCTTCCCGTGGGCATCGTGATTGTGCTGGCCGGACACCTCCTCAATGTGGCCATGGCCCTGATGAGCGTCCTGGTCCACGGCATCCGCCTCAATACCCTGGAATTCTCCGGGCACATCGGGGTGGAGTGGGGCGGACGCCCCTACAAGCCCTTCCGGTAGGCCCTCATCCTCTTTCTTTTTTCCTTCCCTTTTCTTGGATTCCTCACCCCTCATCACACACAGGAGACACACATCATGATTGATCCCAACATCGCAAAGGCTCTGGTCGGTCTGGGCGCCATCGCCGCCTTCGGCATCGCCGCCGTGGGTTCCGCCATCGGATGCGGCATGGCCGCCGCCAGCGCCATCGGCAGCTGGAAACGCTGCTATGTCCAGGGAAAGGCCGCTCCCTTCCAGCTCACCATCTTCGCCGGCGTCTCCATGACCCAGACCATCTACGGACTGATCCTCATGCTCCAGATCCTGGGCCTGGATCCCAAACTCTGGCCCGCCGCCCTGGCCGTGGGCATCCTGGGTGGACTGGGCATCGGCGCCAGCGCCATCTATCAGGGCCGCGCCGCCGCCGGAGCCTGCGACTCCTTCAGCGAAACCGGACAGGGATTCGCCAATAACCTCATCGCCCTGGGTGTGGTGGAGACCATCGCCATCTTCTCCATGGTCTTCTCCATGATGTTCCTCACCAACATGACTCCGGTGGCCGCCTAGCCGAAGCCCCCCACCCCCCCGTTCCTGCCTCATGTTCCTTCATACGGAGGCGGAACGGGGTGTTCGATATTTATAACTCATTGCTAGAGAGCGAGTTATAAATATTTCGCCGCCCTTCGGGGCCCTGGCGTCTCCGATCCCCGCTGGTCTCTTCCGCCGCCCTTGCCCATGATCCACATCTACGACAATCTTCCCGGCCTCATGCTCATGTGCGGCCTGCTGATTGTGGGATGTGTCTTGTTCAGCAAGCTGTCTTCCCGGTTCAGCATGCCCGGGCTTCTGGTCTTCCTGCTCATAGGCATGGCCATGCGGCTGGGGGTATCCACCCTGGCGGGAGGCCCGGAGAGCATCACCAGCCAGCTTCCCTGGCGCCACGCCAATCTGATCGGCACCCTGGCCCTCTCCTTTATTCTCTTCTCCGGAGGACTGGATTCCTCTCTGCGGGACATCCGGAAGGTGCTGCGCACCGGCACCATCCTCTCCACCGCAGGGGTGCTCCTGACCACCTTGCTTCTCGGGGGCTTTGCCGCCTGCCTCGCCACCCTGGCCGGCTACGGGGAACTCTGGCCCCATTGCCTCCTCTTCGGCGCCATCATCTCCTCCACCGACGCCAGCGCCGTCTTTTCCATTCTCCGGGGGCGCCGCATCAGTCTCAAGGGGGACCTGAAGCCCCTGCTGGAGTATGAATCCGGGTCCAACGACCCCATGGCCACCTTCCTGACCCTCTTCTTCCTCCAGCTCTGTACCGACCAGGGGACGGAGGCCGGAAGCCTCCTGAAGGCCGCCTTCTGGTTCCTGCCCCAGTTTCTCTACCAGATGGGCGGCGGGGTCCTGGCGGGCATCCTGGTGGCCAAGGCGGCGGTCTGGCTCTTCAACCACCTCCGGCTGGACTACGATGGCCTCTACTATGTGCTGGGGGTGGCGGTGGTTTTCCTGTGCCACGCCACGGCGGCCTGCCTGGGGGCCAACGGCTTCATGGCGGCCTACGTGGGGGGCGTCGCCATGGGCGCCCATCGCTTTGTCTTCCGCAACAGCTTCTCCCGCTTTGCCGATGCCCTGGGCTGGCTGATGCAGGTGGTGCTCTTCACCATTCTGGGGTTCATGGCCAATCCCCGGGTCATCGGGGACCATTGGATCCTGGGGGTTCTGATGGGGGCGGTGCTGATGCTGGCGGCCCGGCCTCTGGCCACCTGGCTTTGCCTCTCCGGCAGCGGGTATTCTTCCCGGGCCAAAGTCCTGGTGAGCTGGGTAGGGCTCCGGGGCGGCGCCCCCATCATGCTGGCCACCTTCCCCATGCTTCTTCCCGCCGAACAGCAGACGATGCTGGAAGGGGAGGTGAATATCTGCGAACTGATCTTCAACATGGTCTTCTGCATGGTGCTGCTCTCCGTGATCCTCCAGAGCTTCACCATCATGCCCCTGGCGAAGATGCTGAAGCTGGATTCTCCTCTCCAGGTGGCGGCCACGGCGCCCATCTCCTTCGACCAGGTGAACTACCAGGAACCCGGCGCCCGCCAGAAGGGGGAGGAGAACCCGGATGATCTGGCCTGCAACGAACCTGCCGTCTACCGGGTGCATCCCGGCAGCTTCCCCGAGGGCAAGGAGATCCGGGACCTGGCGCTGCCCCGGGGCGTCTTCATTGTCATGATCGCCCGGAAGGGACAGTGGCTGGCCCCCCGGGGGGAGACGGTCCTCCGGGCCGGAGACGAACTTACGGTGCTGGCCACCCCCGCCAACCAGAAGCTGGCCGCCGCCCGCTTCCAGCCGGAAGCCCAGGAGACGGCGCCGCCGGCGCCTGTGGCCAAAACCTGACCTTCCCTGAACCTTTTTCTAACCGCAAACGAGATCCACCATGAAAGAATTGTCGGCGCTCCGGGGGGAGATTGACCAGATCGATGACCAGCTCCTTTCGCTGTTCCTGCAACGGATGGAGATGATGGGAGAAGTGGCTGCGGCCAAGGCAGCCGCCGGCGTTCCCCTGACGGATTCCTCCCGGGAAGCCCAGATCCTGGATCGCCTGGCTGCCCGGGCGCCGGGGCGGGAGGCGGAGGTGCGTGCCCTCTTCCAGGCCATTTTCCAGGCGGCCAAGGGGCTGCAGACCAAGGCGCTTTCATGACGGGCAGCCCCTCCCAGGAGAAGAGGGGCGCAGTGTCCCGGGAACCCCGGGGCGTTCTCCGTCTGGTGCGCCCGGCGGGATTCTGTCCGGGTGTCCGCCAGGCCCTGGCCCTCTGCCGTTCGCTTCTGGGGGAAAGCCCCGGGAGACCCTTGTATGTGCTGCGGGATCTGGTGCACAACCGCCAGGTGAGCCGGCAGCTCCAGCAGGAGGGCGTGGTCTTTGCGGAGGCGGTGGAGCAGGTGCCCCGGGGGGAACGGCTTCTGCTGGGGGCTCATGGCACCACCCGGGCGACCCTGGACCAGTGCCGTCAGCGGCAGCTGGAAGTCCACGACGCCACCTGTCCCGTCATTCGCCGCCTTCAGGCGCAACTGCGGGAGCTTCCCCGGACGGCCACGGTATGCCTGTTGGGGGAGGCGGCACACCCGGAAATTCAGGCCCTGCGGGACTGCCTCCCGGAAATCCCCTGTCATCTGGTGTCGGGGCCCCAGGAGGCGGAGGCGCTGCCTCCGCTGCCCCCCGATACCTTTTTCTTCTGCCAGACCAGCCGGGGAGAGGCGGAGGTGGAGCAGGTGCGCCGGATCCTCCGGCAGAAGGGCCCCCGGCTTCAGGACCGGGCCCGGATCTGCCCTGCCCAGAGCACGAGACAGAAGGCCTTGGCCGCCCTTGCCCCTTTGTGCGACAGGGTTTACATTCTGGGATCTTCCCACAGCGCCAACGGGCGCCGTCTGCTGCAGCTGGCCCGGGAGGGCTGTCCTGGCCCCTGCCGGATGCTGGAGGAGGGGGAGAGCCTTTCCCCGGAGGAGTTGGCGGAAGTCGCCTGTCTGGGAGTAGCCAGTGCCGCCAGCACGCCGGATGCCCTGGTGGAGGCCTGCGTGGCCCATCTCCGCCGTCTGGGATTCTCCCTGGCGGAAGAAGAAGAGGAAGAGGGAAGGGCACCCGGCCGGGCGCCTCTTCCCCCCGAAGGCCTGCCGCCCTCCGATCCATGAACCTATGCATTTGGAAGCCCTATGAATAGCGAGATTTTCCTGCTTCTCTTCATCTGCACCATCGCGGTGATTACCATCTTCCCCCTGCTGCTGCGAAAATTGTATGTGCCGGGGGTCATCGCCCTGCTTCTGGCGGGAATGCTCATGGGGAAGGGGCAGCTTAATCTCATCCACCATCTCAGCGAAACCTTCTCCCAGGTGCTGGGGGGAAACGCCGGCGAGATGGAACTCTATTTCCAGAATTTCGTGGATTCCCTGGGCTCCCTGGGATTGGTCTTCCTGATGGCCCTGGCGGGCATGGAGGCCGACTTCAAACTCCTGAAAAGCGTCCGGGGCCCCGTCGTCGCCTTGAGCATTCTCACCTTTGCCGTCCCCGCCGTGGCGGGCTTCTGGGTCTACCGGCACTTCTGCCCCGGGGATCTGCCGGGAAAACTCCTCTACGCCTCCCTCTTCGCCTCCCACTCCGTGGGCATCGTCTTTCCCGTGATGCGGGAGCTGCGGCTCTCCAAGACCCGCTTCGGGGCCGCCATCCTCATTTCCACCGTGGTGACGGACATTGCCAGTATCATTCTGCTGGCGGTGAGCGTCCAATTGCAGAAACAGCAGAATGGGGTGCCGGGAGCGGCTTCGGGAATCTCCCTGCTGGACCGGGTGGATCCCGCTTTGATGGGCCATTGGTTCCTTCCCCTCTTCCTGGGCGTGGTGGTGCTGTTCATCGTCCTGGCCTCCTTCCTGGTGTGGCTGGTGGGACGCCGGGTGATGCATCTGCTGTCCGCCAACGAGGATGTCCTCATCTCCTTCCTGCTTCTGGTGATTCTCCTGACGGTGCTGGCGGGAGAGGCCATCGGCATCAACCTGATTGTCAGCGCCTTCATTGCCGGCCTGGCCCTCTCGCCGCTGCTGAAGGAAAAGGCGGCCATCTTCCACAAATTCGAGGGCATTGGCTACGGCTTCCTCATTCCCTTCCTTTTCCTCTCCATCGGCATGAAGACCGACTTGCGGATCATGGGCAGCGGAGGCAATCTGAGCATTGTCCTGCTGACGGTGGTGGGCCTGGTGTGCAGCAAACTGCTCTCTGGATGGCTGGCTCTGCGTTTCACCGGATTCTCCAACGCCCAGGGAATCTGTGGAGGCTTGATGACCGTGCCTCAGCTCTCCGCCACCCTGGCCGCCGCCGCCTTGGGTAAGAATCTGGGGATGCTGAACGACAACTTCTTCAACGCCATCATTTTCCTTTCCATCGTCACCACGATTCCCATCCCTTCCCTGGTCCGGGGCATCCTCCAGAAGACCGAGCTGGCCTTCGAGACCACCGAGGTGGAAGCCTATGTGGTCCCCGAGGAAAATGCAGGAGAAGACGATGTGCTCTAGCGGAAAACAGGAGACGGGGATGGATTCGGGGCGTTGCGCCGTCCTAGGGCGCATTTTCTTGGAGGCGGTGCTGTCCGGCCTCTTCATCGGCATGGCGGGAACGGTGTATCTCTCGGTGCAGCCTGCCGCCCTGGGGGCCTTTCTCTTCGCCTTCGGCCTGATGACCATTCTCTGCCGGGGGTTCAAGCTCTACACCGGGGCCATCGGCTACTTGGTGGTCCAGCCCCGGGAGAATCTCCTCCGGTATCTGGGGGAACTGCTGGTGATCTGGAGCGGAAATCTGACGGGATGCTTCCTGGTGGGGACGCTCCTTCGCCACAGCCGGGTGTATCCCGCCCTGGCCAGCCGCCTCCAGCCTCTTTGCCAGGCCAAACTGACGGATGCCGGAACCAGCCTCCTGATCCTCTCCTTCTTCTGCGGCATACTCATGTATCTGGCCGTGGATACCTACCGGCGCCAGGAAATTGCCGTTCCCTTCCGGCTGGCCACGGTCTTCCTCTGCGTAGTGGTCTTCATTCTCAGCGGCTTTGAACACTGCGTGGCCAATATGTTCTACTTCTCCGCCGGCGGGGTCTGGAGTGCCCAGGCCCTGGGCAAAATCCTCCTGATGACCTTGGGAAATTCCCTGGGCGGATTCCTGCTGCCCCTGGCGGACCGCTTCCGGATGCGTCCCTAGCCCCCCCCTTAACGCCCCTCCGCCGCCCCCCCTCTCCTCTACTACGACGGCACTTCGGAAAGCTATTTCGACTGCGACGGAGGATGGGAGTATCCCCACGCCTCCCAAACCTGGGAACAGCGGGAATTGCGCTATCTCCCCGAAGAGCAGGCCCTGGAGTTCTTCCAGGTGCCCAAGGTGGAGGGGCAGGAAGTGGAGCTGAAATATTGGCGCCCCGAGGGCATCGCCTATCGTCCCCGGGTGGTCTTCCGTCTTCGCAATCTGGGAAAGACCCCACTCTTCTTCCAAGGCGCCTGGATGACCACCCGGGAGGGGGTGCCGGGAACCACCCGATGGTACGGCTGGATCTTCCCGGAACGCCAGGAACTGCCCCCCGATGGCCAATGGCACGACCTGGTCTTCCAGGCGGATGCCGCCCGACTCCAGGGAAGTGACGACACCATGCCTGCCCGCCCCGTCACCCGCCCCTTCGGATTCCTCTATCTCTCCTGCGCCCCTCTCCCCGCCGGCACGCCCATGCGCTTCCAGCTCTCCCAAATCCGGGGAGAGGAGAATCCCGGGGAGGCCTGCCGAGGAACCGTCCTTCCCCATGAGGAGTTTCCCCAGGAATGGACGGCGGGGCAGCAGGTGGACTTTCCCCAGGTGGTGGTGGAGTTTCCGGAGCGTCTCCCGGGAGAGCAGGAGGCGCGTCTGGTGTTGCGTCCCACCTTCCAGGGGCCGGAATGGCCGGCCTTGCCTCTGAGCCTGGAACATGTCCAGGAAGAGGAGGGACGCCGCTGGCGCATTCCCCGCCAAAGCCTGGATTTGACGCCCTTCCTGGGGGAGGGGACGTACCAGGCCACCCTGGAATGCGGCGAGGCAGCCCTTGCCGGAGAAGCTGCGAGTTTTTCTCTGCACATCCGAGGTCGTAAGAAGGTGGAGTTCCCCCGAATGTCCGTGAAACCCTTCGGAGGACGCCCCACCATCTGGAAGGAAGATCGCCCCATGACCGGAGCCATGCGGGCCACCTACACCACCGAAGGCCCCGCCGGAATCCAATACTTCTCCCAGGCCGGCATCCAGATCTTCGGATTCTGCAGCACCCCCACCGAGGGCGCCTACAATCTGGAAATGCTGACAGAATACGCCCCGGGAAAATACAACTACGCCCAGTTCGATCGACGCATGCGAAATGTCCTGGCAAACAATCCCCAGGCCATGGTCATCGTTCGCCTCTATCTCCACGCCCCCCGCTGGTGGAGCCGCCAGCATCCCGATGACCTGGTGCGCTTCACCGTCCCCGAGGACAAGGAGGGCGAAACCCACCTGTATATGGCCTTCAATGGCCGCCCGGCGCCCTCCTGGGCCAGCCAGGCCTGGCGGGAATACACCATTCAGGGATTGCGGAAGATGATGGAGTTCCTTGCCCAGACGCCCTATGCAGACCACCTGGCCGGCTTCGTGCTGGCCAGCGGACAGACCGAGGAATGGATGGAATGGGGGCTGGATGATGTGGTCTTCTCCGACTATTCTCCCGCCTCGGAGCAGGCCTTCCGGGCCTGGTTGAAGGAGCGTTATGGTAGCGACCAGGCCCTCCAGGCCGCTTGGAAGGATCCCTCCGTCACCTTGGAGAGCGCCACGCAGCCCACCGCCCGGGAGCGGAGTCTGGAGTATGCGGGGGTGATGCTCCCCGCCCGTCCCGGCACCCGGCGCATTGCGGACTACAACCGGTATCATGGGGAGAATGTGGCGGGGTGCATCCGGGAGTTTTGCCGGGCCATCAAGGAGGCCACGGAGGGGCGTCTTCTGGTGGGGGCTTTCTACGGCTATATGAACGAGCTCTCCGGACGCTCCCGCCTGCTCTTGTCCGGGCACCTGGGGGTGGAGAGTCTCCTGGAGGCGCCGGAGGTGGATTTCCTCTGCAGTCCCACAGGCTATGCTTTCCGGAAGACCGGCGGAGCGGGGTTCCCCTACGCCATGGGCGCCGTGGCCTCTCTCCAGCTCCACAACAAGTTCTGGTTTGTGGAGAATGACATCCGCACCTATGCCGCCCATGTGCCGGCCTATGGGAGTCCCGAAACCCCGGAAGGAGACGCCCATCAGCAAATCAAGGAATCCATGCACTCTCTCCTCTTGGGCATGGCCCAATGGTGGTTTGATGTGGGATACATCCCCTTCACCGGCGCCCCCCTGACCCAGGCGATCCAGGATTGCGTGAGGATCATGGAAGAGACTACCCTGCACCGGAGCCGGGAGTCCGTGGCCCAGGTGGCCCTCCTCCTGGATGAAACCTCCCTCTACTGGACTACCCCGGATACCCGACAAACCTCCTGCGCTACCCGGGAACTCCTGAGAACCCTGGGATATCTGGGCGCCCCCGTGGAAGTCTATCTGGCTCCCGATCTGGAAAAGCTCCCGGAACGCCTCCGCCTCTTGATCCTCCCCATGAGCTTGGCGTGGACCCCACAACAACGGGACGCCCTGGAGGCCCTCCGAAAACGGGGATGCACCCTGGCTTTCCTGGGAACCCCCGGCATCCTCCCCCTGGAAAACGGGGAAACCATGACCCTGGGGGAGGGCGCCGCCGCCTTCACGGGACTGCCTTTGGAGGTGACCCAGGGCCCCCCTCTCCCTTGCGCCAGCTTTGCTGACCCGGAAGGTGACTGGCTCCCCCTGTACGCCCCCAAAAGCTTCTTCACGGGAAACGCCTGGGGAATCTCCCCGGACAAGGGCCTGATGGCGTATCTGAAGAAAGAACCAGGCATCCGCATCCTGGGACAATATCGGGATAAGGAAAAGAATGTGGATCTAGATCTGACCGCCGCTGGAGTGCGGGAAGGCGCCCAGGGGGAGGGACACCTCTTCTTCGCCGGACTCACCGAACTCCCCGTGCCTCTCTGGGAATCCCTCTACCGAAAGGCGGGAGTCCACCGCTATGTCACCACCCCTGACCTGGTCTGGGCTTCCCCCGATGTGCTGGCAGTCTGCGTTAACCAACCGGGCATCCGTTGCCTCCATCTCCCCCAGCCCGCTGCCGCTCTGGTGGATATGATCTCCGGAGAATCTTTCCCTGTGGACCAGGAAAACACCGCCTGGATCCCCTTCTCCTTCCAGGAAACCCGGGTCTTCCGGCGGATGCGCTAACGGAAAAATCCCCCCCCACACCAAACCGGGGGGGGCAAAAGTAGAGCTGGCACTGCCTCCCGGGGCTTTTGTCCCTGGGGGGCTTTTTTGTTGTGGCGGGCCGGGGGAAAAAAACGAGGGGGGACGGAATGTGGGACAATAAAGGGGGCGGGGCGGCGTTTCCGGTGGTGCGCGCGCCAAACCAGTCGTCTTCCCTTCCTGCCCGGTGGCGTGGGAGAGAGGAGAGTTTTTCCCGATTGACCAAAGGAGACCGAACTATGAATCAAGGAATGATTTTCCGTTGTATCCTGCTGGCTGCCATGATGTCCGCCTTCTGCGGCTTCTCCGCCCCGGAGGTGAACAAAGAGGCGAAGATGCACAAATACAGCACCGTCATCGAGAAGGAGCGCCCGGAGTTGGACGAGGAGACCAAACGTCTCATTGCCGCGTATCGTCGGAATCCCACGGAGGAGAACCGGGCGGCCCTGCGCCGTCAGGTGGAGTTGCGCTACGATGCGGTGGTGGCCCGGAAGAAGGCGAAGCTGAAGGAGTTGAAGAAGACCGCCAAGGATCCTGAAAAGGTGGAGGAAATGCGGATCATTGTGGAGGAGATGCTACGGGATCGGGAGGCCCGCATTGAACAGAGCATGCAGCGTTTCGCCGATCCCCGCCTGAAACCCAATGCCCGGGAGAATAAGGACGGCTTCCTTCCGGTGATTGGCGGTCCCCAGAATCTCTCCATTGCCTACACCCCGGTGACCAACAGTCAGTATGCCGCCTTCCTGAAAGCCACGGGACGCACCGCGCCCAAGGACTGGAAGGACGGGGCATGCCCGGCGGGAAAGGAGGACCACCCCGTGGTGAATGTCAGCTACCAGGATGCCGTGGCCTACTGCCAGTGGCTGACCGCCACCGCCGGAAAAGGGAAGTATCGCCTGCCTACGGCGGCAGAGTGGGAGATTGCGGCGGGGCACATGCCCAAGGATGCGGACTTCAACTGCGGGGAAAATCCGGGCACTACGCCGGTGACCCGGTATGCGGGGACCCAGGCCGCCTGCGGTGCCGTGGACATGTGGGGGAATGTCTGGGAGTGGACCAGCACTATGAAGGCCGCGGATACGGGGAAGGAGGCCAAGGACGTGAGCCTGGCGGTGAAGGGCGGCGCCTGGAATTCCCCCCGCGCCAGCTGCCGCACCGAGGCCCGGGAGGAGTTCCGCTTGGCGGCCGCCGGGTATGACACGGTGGGCTTCCGGGTGGCCCGGGAACTCTAGCCTCCGGCTATAGTATCCCATTGTTGAGAATCGCCTTCGGGCGAAGATCCCCAGGGGAGAGGCATGCTCCCTTGGGGATTTGTGTGTCCTTCTGCCAGTTTTCCCTTCCCCTCTCATGTCTTCTTCCCCTCGCCTTCCCATCCCCACCCAGGAGGAATACCAGAATGCCGCCCGGGGGCGGTGGGCATGGATTCCCGGCGTGATCAGCTATGTCCCGGGATACCGTCTCTTCCGAAGAGTCTTCACCGTGTCCCGCCCCGGCAAGGCCACCTTCTACGTCTCCGGGGATTGCCGCTACCGCCTCTATCTGGACGGCGAACTGCTGGCCAGCGGCCCGGTGAAAAGCCCCCCCTACTACAAACAGCTCTTCCGGGGGGAGATGACCCTGGCCCCAGGACGCCATGTGCTGTCCGCCGAGGTGGTGGTGTGGGCCGACGGATGGTTCGGCAGTATCTCCCCCTTCTCGGAAATGCATCTGGGGGGCGGATTCTACTTCTCCTGCCAGACCGGGGAAGGGGATCTCTCCACCCCCGGGGAATGGCGCGGCAGGACGGATGACAGCCGGCGCACTCTCCACCCCCAGGAGGAAGTCTCTCCTGGGGATTTCTTCTTCGCCACCGCCCGGGAGGAGACGGATTTCGCCCGCTCCCCGGGAAATTGGCAGGATCCGGACTATGCGGAGGGGCCGGAGTGGCGCCCTCTCTATGCCCTGGACCGGGGACCCAATATCCACGGATTCCGTCTGCGGGCGGATCCGGGCACCACCTGGGCCATGGAGATGCCCCAGCTGCGTCCCATGAGCCGGGAGCCCATGTCCCTGGAAGTGCGGGAACCGGGCGGAATCTCCTGGAAGACCAATTCCGATGGCACCCTGACGGCCTCCCTGCCCGCTGGACATGCCACCAGCCTCCTGACGTTCCCCCGGTATTTCACGGGGCATCTCCGCCTTGCGGGCCACGGCGCCCGGGGAATCCTGCGCCTCCGGCAAAGCGAAGCCCCGGAGGAGGCCCACTGGCAGGATGATGTGCTGAGGGTGACGGAGGCCCCCTGGCGCATGGAGACCTTCGAGATCCGGGCCGCCGCCTGCCTCCGGATTGTGGCGGATCTGGAGACCCCGGGAGAAGTCACCCTGGGAGCCCTCTTCTGCTCCTACGATTTCGGCCCCTTCCGGCAGTATGCCTCCTCCCAGAAGTGGCTGGAGAAGATCTATCAGGTGGGGGTGCACACGGCCCGCTGCTGCGCCCACGACACCTACGAGGATTGCCCCTTCTACGAGCGCTTCCAATACGAGGGAGACACCCGGATCCAGGCCCTTATCTCCTACGAGGCCACGGGAAATGGGGAGCTGGGACGAAAGGCGATCCTGGATTTCCAGCGGAGCCAGGCCCCCCATGGCCTGGTGCAAAGCCGATTCCCCTCCGCCTTGCCTCAGTTCATCCCCGGATACGCCCTGATCTGGGTGCTGATGATCCAGGACTACCTCCAGTATTTCCCCGATCCCCAATTCCGCCATCAGCTCCTCTGGAATGTCCAGGGGGTCCTGAAATACTACAAGGATAAAGTCTCTCCCGAAACCGGACTGGCCGGACATCCCGGACATTGGGGATTCACCGACTGGGTGGAGGAGTGGTCCTTCGGGGATCCCTCCCGGGACGAGGCCTCCCCCACCTCCCTGGAAAATCTCTTCTATGTCCTCGCCCTGGGGGCGGCGGAAACCATGGCCCGGGAGGACGGCGAAACGGCCCTGGCCCAACAGTGGCACCAGGATAGGGAAGACCTCCTGACAGCCCTGAAAACCCATTGCTGGGATCCCCAAAGGGGACTCTTCCGGGATGTGCCGGGAAAACCCTGGTTCAGCCGACATGCCCAGGCGCTGGCGGTCCTGGCCGATGCCGTCCCCCCGGAAGGAAAGGAGGGCGTGCACCAGGCACTCCTCCAGGACCGGGAAGGACTCTCCGTCTGTAGCCTCTACTTCCAGTTCTACGTCCTGGACGCCCTGCGGAAGCTGGGGGACAAGGAAGGCATGAAGATGGCCATGGCGCCCTGGCGGGAATGCCTGGAACGCTTCCCCTGGCTCACCACCTTCCCGGAAATCCCCGACGCCACCAAGGCCCGCAGCATGTGCCATGCCTGGAGCGCCGCTCCCGTCTACTTCCTTCTGAAATGTTCTCTTTGATATATTGATAACTCCTTGAAATGAAAGTAGTTATGAATATATGAAGTGCCCGGCCCCGCCGGGGAAACCCGGGGGCACGGGGGTATCCCCCGTCTGTGGCGCGATCACCCTCCCCCCAGAACCCCGGCAGGGGTGGAAGGCCCGATTTCGACGGGGTTGAAGCGTCAGCGCACCCCCCGGAATCTTGAGCGCCGCCACTTCAACCCAGAGGACAGGTCGAGGGAAACAGGTCGGGCACGGAAACGCCGCTATGCGGCGCACAGAGACCACAGAGAGGCGGGACCTGCCCCCTCGCACGTCCCGCCTCGGGGGATGTGCGGGGTGGTGGAAAGTCCTTGATTCTCTAGAACCTCTAGAACCTCTAGAACCTCTAGATTCCCCCCCTGATTGGGGAAAGGGGGGGGCAATCCTCTACCTTTCCGGAGAGAAGATTTCCAGATCCAGGAGAAACACGTCTACAGAGGGGTGGATGGCTTCCTCCGTTCCCATTTCGAGGAGAAGGTGGGAAGCACGCATATCTCGACATCAAATTTGTCCATCCATTTTTCGGGGAACTTTCCATTGATGTATAGCCGTTCTGGGTGCTTCTGTCGATCCAGTTCGTGAATGCCGTTCAGCAAGTTGCGTTTCGCTACATTGTCCCGGAGGCAACTCTGGGTGGAGAGCGCCAGGATGCTATGTTCCGGCAAGGGAGCAAAGGCCCAATCCAGCGTCTTCTCGCTGCCGAAACATGCATTGGGAATCACAGTCAGGCCATTCTTCTGTAGGAAGAACGTCAAAAGCGTATTTCTGCTCCAGTTCAACATTTGCTCCATCGGATGCATGTTGAGATACATGCTAAAGTCAGGGCCGATTCCTTGTCCAATCTTCAAGAGAAAAGGAAGATACTTCTCCGGGTTCTTCCACATCCTCTCGAACTGGTAGTCGTGGAGAAAGAAATGAAAAAAGTCAAAGGCGGAGACTTTCGTCATGTCCAGGGACATGACGGCGTGGAAGGGGATCAACTTTTCTGGGGTGACATCATGAACGGCCTCCAGACGGGGAAGGCCAAAGGGATCTACTCCCAAGGATCCGTTGAGTATTTCCTCCCGGTATTCAGGGAGAAATCTGTCCATGAACGTGGAGATGTCCGTCGGCTGTACTCTGGCGCGCAGGCGTTCGTAGGGAGGTGGCGTCTGTGAAATTTTATCTTCTTGTTTGAAAAAATCAAAATACAATTGTTCTTGGGGCATGGAAAACTCCTTTCCGGCCTCTCCGGAGGATGGGGGAGAAATGGGGATGGTCTGCAAAAGACGGATTGCAAACGACAGGAAAGGCGTTACCTTACGCTCCGGTCAGCGGAGGCGTCGAGCTTCGACCTTCCAAGCCGGGCGTGCCCCTGGTTGCAGCGAACAGCCAGGAGAGCACGCCTTTTTTTGCTTTATGGCTCTTGGAGGAAATCCGGTGGGGGATCCCGAACGTAGGTGCACTGATATTCCTTCGTGTCGGTCCGAAAGACGTGGGCCATGGATTCGTCAGGCGAGAGACGGATGACATAGCGTGGGGGATGCTTTTGCACGAAATCTCCCAAGGTGCGCTTTTCTTCTTCCTCTATCCCATCGTAAAATTCCCGGTCGCTCCAGTAGTAAAGCGTCTGCCAATCTCCAAGGGTGTCAAGGCAGGGGGGCTGTTGCTCCATCCTTCGAGGGTAGTAGCTTTTGACATACTTGCCAGTCTTTACGTCAATCACGGTGATGCGCTGGCACGCCTGACAGTGCCAGTATTCCCATTGCTCATCCATGAAATCCCAAAGCTCGATGTCCTTGGCTCTTTCCAAGGCTTCCGGACTGTGGATTTCCGCAATGGATTCCGAAGGCGCCGTAGAATTGCTCATCGAGGCACCGCACAAACAAAGTAAACCAGCCATGTTGTGTTCTCCTATGTGTTCATTGTTGATTTTGGTTTTGTCGGCAAACCAGGCCTCGATTGGCTCCTTGAGGTATCCCTTGCGCTTGGCCTCCTCTAAGCCTAGTCTCACAAATTCCCTGCCTTGGGGAGTGTTTCGGTGGTTAGGGAGGTAGAGGGCGATGGTCTCCCCTTCTTTGATTTGTCGTTTGGCATGCTTGAGTTGTTTGGCCAATTGGGAGGGATTGGAGCTGAGAACGGTCTTCACCTCAATGTTCTTGACAAATTGGGTGTCATCGCTGGTCTTGATGGTCAAGTCGATCGACTTCTCTTCGGTTCTGCGCCGGAACACGGATTCATAGCCCTCGTCTATGTATCTCTCGGCGACGAAGATCGCGCCTTTGTCCGTCACCTTGTGACCGCCTGAATCCCGGTAGGATTCTCGGGCTGCTGTATATCCGCCGTGCCCCCTGCCCATTACGCACACCTCCTTGCGGTGGAGACAGGCAGGGAAAAAGGACCGAAGGAAGGAAACAAAGTCAGGGGTGCCACGTGGACTCCTTCCGGCGAGGCCGGGTTGAAAAGGGAATTGCAGGGAGAAGGGGGTCTGCAATGGCCTGGAAGGAAGGAGTTGACGCGCCGAGGTCAGCAGAGGCGTCGAGCTTCGACCTTCCAAGCCGGGCGTGCCCCTGGTTGCAGCGAACAGCCAGGAAGGCACGCCTTTTTAGCGTTATGGCTTCTTGAGGAAATCCGGTGGGGGATCCAGAACGTAGGTGCACCGGTATTCCTTCGTGTCGGTCCGAAAGACGTGGGCCTTGGATTCATCGGGCGAGAGACGGATGACATAGCGAGGGGGATGCTTTTGCACGAAATCTCCCAGGGTGCGCTTCTCCTCTTCTTCTATCCCATCGTAGAACTCCCGGTCGCTCCAGTAGTAAAGCGTCTTCCAGTCTCCGAGGGTGTCAAGGCATGGGGGGTGTTTCTCCGTCATCCGGGAGTAGCTTTTTGCATACTTGCAAGTCTTTCTATTAATCACGGTGACGCGCTGGCACGTCTGGCAGTGCCAATATTCCCATTGCTCATCCCCAAAATCCCATAGCTCGATGTCCCTGGCTCTTTCCAGGGCCTCCGGGCTGTGGATTTCCGCATCCGGGTTTAGGGGTGTTTATTCCCGTTTTGCCTTGGCCACCAGGGAGGAGAGGGCGAGGAGGGCGAGGACGTTAGGGAGGACCATGAGTTGGTTGAACATATCTTGGAGTTCCCAGGCCAGGTCATTCTGGACGATGGAGCCCAGGAAGATGAAACCGGTGGCCAGGAGATAATAGATGGGGAGGGATTTTTTCCCGAAGAGATAGTGGAAGTTGATTTTCCCGAAGAAGTTCCATCCCAGGATGGTGGAGAAGGCGAAGAAGAAGAGGCAGATGGCCACGAAGACATCCCCCAGGTTTCCTCCGGCCAGGGCATGGGAGAAGGCGGTCTGGACCAGGGTGGTTTTGGTCAGGCCCTGGCTGGCCAGGAGCTGTCCGTAGGTTTCTCCGGTGGCGCCGGCCAGGGGGCCGTCGCCGCAATAGAGGGTGGAGATCACCACCAGGGCGGTCATGGTAAGGACCACGAAGGTGTCCACGAAGACGCCGCACATGGCCACCACGCCCTGGTCATGGGGTTTGTCCACCACGGCCTGGGCATGGGCGTGGGGGGTGGAACCCATACCGGCCTCATTGGAGAACAATCCTCGTTTCACGCCCTGGCTGATGGCGGTTTTGAGGGCATAGCCCACGCCTCCTCCGATGAGGGCTTCGGGATTGAAGGCGTACTGGAAGATGGCGGCGAAGGTGGCGGGGAGATATTTCACCCGGAGGATGAGGATAAGGAGTCCCCCCAGGAGATAGAGGAGGGCCATGATGGGGACCAGTTTTTCCGTGACCCGGGAGATCCGGGAGATTCCGCCGGTGAAGATGAGGAAGGAGAGGGTGGCGATGAGGACACCGATGAGGACAGTGGGCACCCCGAAGGCGTTATGGCAGGTTTCGCTGATGGAGTTGGCCTGGACCATGCAGCCGATGAAGCCCAGGGAGAGGATGCAGGCGATGGCGAAGAAGTGGGCCAGACAGGTGCCCAGGAGTCCGGGGAAGGCCCGTTTGATGTAGTAGACGGGGCCGCCGTGGAGTTCTCCGGCGGGATCCTGGATGCGGGTCAGCTGGGCCAGGATGGCCTCGGCGTAGATGGTGGCCATGCCGAAGAAGGCGATGATCCACATCCAGAAGATAGCGCCGGGACCGCCGGTGAGAATGGCCCCGGAGGCGCCTACGATATTTCCGGTGCCTACCTGGGCCGCCACGGCGGCGCACAGGGCCTGGAAGGAGTTGAGGCCATGGCCGTTCTGCTTGCCGTGAAGGGAGAAATCCCCCAGCGCCTGACGCATCCCTTTCCCCAGGCAGAATCTTTGGACCACTCCCGTCCGGAAGGTGAAGAAGATGCCCGCCCCTAACAGAAGTATGGTGAGGACGTAGTCGGAGAGGCAGCTGTTCACGAGCTGGATGGCTTTGAGTAGTAATGAGGAGTCCATGGGGTGGGGTTGCGGAGGGAGAGGCTAGCAGGGGGGGGATTAGGGATGCTCTTCATTGCCCCGGGGAAGGATTCTCTGGGCATACTTTTCCTTCACCAGGGCGATGTTGGCGAACTGCACTTGCTGGCAGTTGATGCGCGCCATGGAGAAGGTGGCCTCCCGGACGGGAAGGAGCTCCGGTGGGAAGTGGCAGATGCCCAGGGGGCAGTCCTGGTTCCAGACAATGCAGAAGCTGTCCTCGAATTGGAGGCGGAGCTGGATCCAGGAATTGGTGGCGTCCGGCAGCATCAGGGGGCCGGGAATTTCCTCGAAGGGGAGGGGCGAATCTGTCCGGCGGGAAGGCATGCTGAGCTGCACCACGTTGCCCCGGGCTTCCCGGTAACAGACAATCCGGAGGAGGGGAACGCCGTTTTCCTCCGGGGAACGCAGCATCAGGATGGCGCTGCCGAAGTTCTGGAAATTCAGGGAGACCCGGAGATAGTCCCCGGGCTGGAGACGTTCCTTCAGGGTGAGAGTGCTGGAGGAGGAGGTGCCCAGCAGCACCCGGTCGTCGCCCATGAACACCTGCTGCCAGGAGGAGAGATCGCCTTCCCATTTTCCCAGGAACACGGTGTCGTCCATGAGGCGTCTCTCATAGTTGTCCAGCCACTGGGTATATCCGTAGAGGGCCAGGAGGATGACGCCGCCCAGGATCAGGGCTCCCAGGCAGAGCCGGGAGAGGAACTTCCGGTAGTGGTAGGTGAAGAGGCGGAAGGAGAGGGGAGAGACCAGAGAGGTCTCCAGGGTGGAGAGGGTATCCAGGAGGGAGGCATAGTCGGGAAACCGGTCTTCCTGCTGGAGGGCGCCCATGCGGAGGATCGCCTTGCCCAGGACGGGGTTGAGGGGTTTGGCGGGGGCGGGCGGAATGGGAAGAGGGAGATCGCACTGGGTCTTCAGATCCAGGACTTCCTCCAGGGTCTTTCCGGGGAAGGGGGGCTTTCCCGTCAGCAGGAAGAAGGCGGTGCAGGCCAGGGAATAGATGTCGCTTCGGCAGTCCACGTCCTCGGGTAGGATGGCCTGTTCCGGGGACATATAGAGGGGGCTTCCCACAATGGCGTTTTCCTCCTCTTCCTCTTCCTCTTCCTCTTCCGCCTTGGGGGCAGGGGGCAGGGGGCCGGCGGGGGCGTCCTCTCCGGTCTTCTCCTCGGGGAACTGGTTCTGGGTGGAGGCGATGCCGAAATCGCAGAGGGCCACCCGGAAATCGGGGGAGGAGAAGAGTTCCTCGTAGGATTCCGGGGGGCGTTTATCCTGGAAGGCGAAGAGGAGATTGTCGGGTTTGACATCCCGGTGGGTGAAGCCCTTTTCGTAGGCGTAGGCCAGGCCCTTGGCCACCGCGTGGAGCACGGGGATGGCGTAGCGTTCCGGCATGGGGCCCAGGAGCTGGACCAGATTCCGTCCGTTCAGGTGCCCCGGGATATACTCCATCAGAATACAGGCCCCGTTCCGGGAGACGATGATATCGTGGCATCCCACCAGATTGGGATGGGAGAAGGTCCCCATGATCTGGGCCTCCTTCCGCAGGCGCTCCATGAAGACCGGGTCGTTGGCCAGACGGGGATTCAGCACCTTGACGGCCACCTGCCGGCCCAGGGCATTCTGGCGGGCCAGATAGACGGTGCCCATGCCACCGGAGCCAATCACCGCCTGGAGGGTGCATCCCGGCACCAGATTGTGGGGGACGTTGCCGGGGAGGGGCGAGAAGGGCCTCCACTGGGTGCGGCTGCCATGCCTCCGGGCCTGGAAATGCTCCAGGATTCTCCGCCGCCGGGTTTCCGTGAGACGGGGAGATGTCTCCCCCGAGGAGAACTGGGTGTCCTCGGGAGAGGAGCGGAGGGCTCTGGTGCTTTCCAGGGGAGGGGTCACGGGAGGGGTTCCGGGAAGAAGGCCTGGAGAGCGAGGAGCATGGCGTGGAGCTGGTGCTGCACCACATCAATACGGATGAAGCTGGAGTCGGCGGTGGAGGTGATTCCACCGAAGGCCCGGGGGGGGATGCGTCCTTCCCAGGCACGGAAGAGGGGATTGTAGGTGGCCAGGGGGCCGCCCACCTGCCAGGTCATCAGCCGCAGAAGCAGGCCTTCCGTGCGCTGCCGCAGGAATTCCGCCTCTTCCTGCCGGCCGGCCTGCTGGGCCAGCAGGATGGTGGCCACCAGGCCTTCCACGGCGTAGCCCGTGTTGCCTGCCCGCCCCTCAACCTTATGGCCGAAAATCTGCCACCAGCTCAGGGCCAGGGCGCCCTCCAGGGCCAGCTTCTGGATCTCCTGATCCTGGGGGAGGAGCAGGGCGGTCTGGTGGCAGGCCATGGCCCCCCACTGGTAGAAGCCCTTGGTGTAGTCCGTGTCGCCCTCCGGCACGAAGCATTCCACGGTGTATTTCCGGAGGAGTCTGGGGAGGGCGTCCCGGAGGCGTTCCTCCAGGGGGATGGGGGGGGTGAGGGCGGGGCGTGCCTGATAGAAGCGTGCCGCCTTGGCGTAGGCCAGGAGGCATTCGCCGTCGAAATAGGAGGAGAAGGGGGCGATATCTTCGGGGAGCCGCACGCCGTTCAGTTCATATTCCTCCCGCCAGGATCCATTTTCCAGTTCCTGATACTGGAGGAACTTCAGATTGTTTTCCAAGGCCAGAAGGAAGGGCTGTTTCTGGGGTTCGGTGAGATAGCGTTCCTGGCCTTCCAGGAAATCCACCAGGGCCAGGCAGAAGAGGGCCACCATGCCGGTGCGGATGATGGTCTCGCCTTTGTAGGTGACCACCACCTGGGGGGCATCCGGCAATCCCCTTTGGCTCCGGAGAAAGAAATCCATGCCCAGCAGGGCGCTCCGCCGGGTCTCCTCGGTAAAGCGGTAGCGGTTCAGGTTGCAGACGCTCCACAGAACGCCGGCCTGGCGGACCTGGTTGTCCTTCTCCTCCTGGGCATCGGCGATGAAGTCGTAGGCGTAGCGGAAGTTTCCCTCGGGCAGCTGCTGGTTCCGGAGATAGGTGCCTGCCGCCTCTATGGCCTCCTCCAGCATCTCGGCGGTGAGGGGAGGCAGGGGCTTCTCCGGGGGCGTCTCCCAGCTTTTCATCTGGGCGTAGTGGGAGAGCTGGAGTCTCCAGGGGGCATCCTGGGAGAAGGCCGGGGTCAGGAAGGCGACGGCCAGCAGCAGGAGAAGAAGGGGATGGCTCTGTCGTGGGGACATTCCGCTGGGGAGAAAGAAGATGGGGGAGGGTGGCCCCATGGGCGGGGCACATCCCTCCCGGCTCCCTCTCGGGAAAACCGCCCGGCCGGAGGAGAGGGAGGGAAAGAGGAACCGGGCTGGGGGGGCAGACCTTACTTACCTTAGGCGGGGGAGTTCTTGTCCAGCTGGCTCAGCACCCGGCGGAGCCGGAAGGCCTGCTCCTCGAACTCTTCGCAGTCCACTTCCTCGAAGCCTTTGGGATATTCCACAGAGTCCTTCAGCTGGAAGGGGATGCTGATATAGTTGGGGAAGTAGCGGTCGTGGAGGCGCACATCCAGGGTGACGTAGGTCACCGCCTCCTGGAAGGCTCCCGGGGTGAGGACAAACTCCTGCCAGCCGTAGAGGTAGTTCTTGGAGCAGGTGCGGCCCTCTGGCTTGTCCACGCTCCAGCCCTCGGGCAGGATCCAGCGCAGATGGTAGTCGCCCTCGGAGATGAGGGGATTGCGGACTTCGATGCGCACCTTGGTGGGCTTTCCCGGTTCCACCTGGGGATTTTCGTAGATGACCCGGACCGCCACATTGGTCAGGTAGTAGTCCATCTGGAAGGGATTGCGTGCCCAGATGGCCTGGGCCTGGGTGGTATCGCTGAGGGGTTCTTCGATGCCCTGGGGGATTTGGGTGGGTTCGTCGGTAAGGGGGGGGAATTCGGGGTCGTTGCGGGTGGCTTCGCAGGCCAGGCGGACGGTCCGGTTGGTGAGTTCCCGGATGGAGGTGGGGGGCATGGTCATCAGGCCAAAGCGGTTGATGGCGCAGGTGAGGATCTTCTCCCCGATGGGTTCCAGCCACTTGGCGGGAATGCCTTTCCGGCCATACATGATGCCCATGACGGCGCCGGCGGTGGCTCCGGTGCAGTCCGTGTCGTCTCCGCAGTTGACGGCCCGGCAGATGGTCTTGCCGAAGTCGCCTTCGCCGTAGAGGAGTCCCAGCGTGGCGTAGGCCACATTGGCGGGGGCCTGGAACCACTTCAGATCCTTGTTGTTGTCCTCCACCACCCGGTTTCGTGCGGTGAGCCAGTCCTCGCCGTTGTCATAGGCGTCGCAGACCATGCGGACATATTTGGCGACCCGGGAATCCTGGGGCACTTTGGAGAGTCCGATGGCGATGAGTTTCCGGAGATCCTTCACCACGAAGGCGGCGGATTCCAGGGCGGCGGTGTACATCTCGGCGTAGATGCCTTCGCCGCAGTGGTCGCAGCTGGAGTCCAGGTAGGCGTATCGGATGGCCTGGTCCGGGTTTCCGGGGAAGAGGCAGGCCCAGATTTCGGAGCGGATCCAGGCGCCGTTGGAGAATTTCCAGTAGTCGTTGTTGAGGGCGCCGGAGATGGGGGGATAGAAGCCGTTGCGCACATTGTGGTGAGCCACGGAGTATTCGTTCCAGGGGCCGATGATGTGGGAGGCCCAGTAGTCTCCGAAGAGGCGGGAGTTGAGGTTGAGCAGGCCGTGGCGTTCCGCCATGGCCAGCCAGATCAGCTGGAGATCCAGGTCGTCGTTGGGGAGGGGATCTCCCTTCAGATCCTGGGTGTAGAAGGTGCAGTCGTTGGTGAATCTCTGCCCTTCAAAGGGGGCGCCCAGGGTGCCGCCGATGTTCTTTCCCAGCCAGCATCCGTAGACCTTGTTCCGGTATTCCGTGAGATTGAGGTGAAGATTCTCGATTTTCATGTCCGTGGGAGAGAGGCGAAAACGCCTTTTTTTGGGGGGGGGGGAATCAGGCGAGGAAATTCTCGATCAGCTGCTGCACCTGGGCGTATTCGGTGACCACCGGGAACTGGGGGAACTGTTGGCGCACCTTGTCCGAGGGGCGGAAGAGGATGCCCAGGTCCGCCTCCTTGAGCATGGCGGTGTCGTTGAAGGAGTCGCCCATGGCGATCACCCGGAGATTCATCTGCTTGAAGGCCAGGGCCGCATGGCGTTTGCCGTTGTTCTGGCGGAGCTTGTATCCGGTGACATGGCCATCCCCATCCACCTCCAGCGTGTTGCAGATGAGGGTGGGATAGTTCAGCTGGCGCATCAGGGGCGTGGCGAACTGGTAGAAGGTGTCGGAGAGGATGACATTGGGGAGTTTGGGGGTCAGCCACTGCATGTATTCGGCGGCACCGGGAAGGGGATGCATCTGGGAGATGACCTCCTGGATGTCCTTCAGCTTCAGGTCATGCTGCTTGAGGATGGCCAGGCGGTGGCGCATCAGTTCGTCGTAGTCCGCCACATCCCGGGTAGTGAGTCTCAGTTCGGGGATGCCGGTTTTTTCGGCGAAGGCGATCCAGATTTCAGGCACCAGGACCCCTTCCAGGTCCATGGCCACAATGGTGGGGGCGTTCATAGGGGAAAGCAGGGGTGGTTTTCTTAGTAGGGGGAAAGGATGCCGTATTGCTTCTTCAGGGTCTCGATGCGATCCCGGAGGCTTTCCTGCTCGGCAGGATTCTCTGAGAGATTCATACGGGAGAGGAGGAAGAGGATCTTCTGGGCGGCCCACTGGGCGGGCAGGGTGTCCTGTCCTCTGGGGCACTGGGCCAGGGTGCGTCGGAAGAGGAGGTCCCGGGGCTTTCCCTGGGCATCCCGTCCGGTGAGGGAGAGGACCAGATTATCCTCCAGGGAGCGGTATCGTCCGAAGAGTCGGAGGGTCTGGTTCCGGTAGAGATTGGGGAGGGAGCGGGGGAAGATTTCGTTGACATCCGCGCCGCTGGTGGCCGCGCACCGCAGGGCCGTGATGATCAGGCTGGCATGCTGGGAATAGAAGCGCACCATGGCGTCCCGGATCTCCTCCGTGGTCTCCACATGGCACTTCTCCCCCCGGTTGAGATACCCCAGGAAATCCAGGAGCATCCGGTTGGCCTTCCGCTCGGCGCTGAAGGGGAAGATGGAGACGTTCCCCGGATTGATGCCGCTGATCTGCCGGAGGAAGAGGCTGGGTTCGTAGATGTTCACCGTGGACTGCCCATCGGTGAGCAGGAAGATGTTCAGAGGGCGCCGGAGATCGCCGTTGGCCTGCCGCACAAAGGGAGCCACCCCGCCAAAGACATCGGTGCGCCCTCCGTGGGGAAGCTGCCGCAGCTTCTCCACCGCCGTGGACAGGTTCTCCTGGCTGGCGGGAACATACTCCCGGAAGACGGCGCTCTGACGGTCGTTGAAGGCCACCACGTTGAAGCGGTCCAGGGGAGACAGGGCCGGCAGAATCTCCAATACGGATTTCCGGAACTGCTGGAACTTGGGCAGGGAGATGCTGGAGGAGCGATCCAGCAGGAAGAGGACATCCTTGGGAATGTCGTCCAGGCTCTCGCTCTTGGGGCCGGGGCGGATCTCCACCAGGAAGGTGCCGCCGTTGCCGGCGGGATCGGGATAGGTGTAGACCTGGATGGAGACATACTCATCCAGGGGCAGGGGGAGTTCCCCGGAAACGGCTTCCAGGCCAGCGGAGAGTTCCCCGGTGGCGTCCAGGCCGGGCAGAGCCCCCTGGAGAGGAGCGGCATTGGCGACGAGGGCGCCCTCGGTTCCCAGAAGGGCCTCCAGCTCCTGGGGAGAGAGGGAGAAGGAGGGGCGCAGGCTCTGGAGGGCGAGGGAGGAGGTGACGGCCGCCGGGGGCGGGCCCGCCAGGGCTCCCGGGTTCGCCAGGCTGGGCAGGGAGACATCCGGGGGCACAAATTCCCGATCCCAGTCCGGCAGGAACGGCCGGGAGGAGTTTTCCAGGCGTTCCGGGGCGAGGGAGTCCTCGGGGATGGCCAGGATTTCCGGGCTGGGGGCCGTCACCTGGAGGGCTTCCAGGGGGAAGGCGAGGGCCTGGGGAGCGGGGGGGAGATCCGAGGCGGAAAGGGGGGTGGGCTGGAGCTGGAAAAGCTCCACTGGAGGCTCCTTCAGGGCAAAATCCTCCAGGATGGCCCGCACCTTGTCGCTCTGTTCCTGGAGGGAGGAAAGAAGCTCCTCCTGGTCGCCCGCCAGATCCTGGAACTCGGGGATTGTCATCTCCGAGGCGTCCAGCCAGCCCTCCGGGGAGGGGGCGGGTTCCGGGGGATCCTGGGGGGGGGGCTGCAGGTGGAGCCTGGCGTATTCCTGGGGAGAACGCGATTTCTCCCGGAGGGTGTCCGCCACTGTGCCGGAAAGGGATAGGCGGCCCGCCAGCTGGAACAGCAGCAGATGCAATGCCAGCGAAAGCAGACACGCCGCCAAGGCAAAACCCTGGGCGCGGGTGAGATTCTTTGCGCGGGCGGGGGAAGACATGGGAAATATGCCGGACCTCCCCCCCCATGCCTCAGGGAAACCGACCCACAGGCGGACAGGACGGGGAGGTCAGTGGCGGGAGGCGCGAAACTCTACTGCTGTTCGCTCTCCACAATAATGTCCTGGGAGACCCTTTCCCGGAGGATGCGCTCAATGCCACCCTTCAGGGTCTGACGACGGTAGGGACAGCCGGAACAATGCCCCAGCAGGCGCACCAGGACCTGGTTGTCCTGGATCGACACCAGCTCCACATCGCCGCCGTCTGCCTGGAGATTGGAGCGGAGGGATTCCAGCACTTCCTTCACTTGGGTTTCCTGTTCTTGGGTCATGGTTCTTATAACTCCTTGTTGTTAAGGGACTTACATACTCCTTCGGGAAGGAGGGCGCGTTCTCGGGGAGGGATGGGGGCCGGGGAAGAGAGTCAGGCGGGAGGGCCGATTTGGCTTCCCCGGGGGATGGGTGGCGTGGGGGCTACTGCAATTCCGCCAGCTGTTCCCGGATGCGGGTCAGCTTGTCCTGGGTTTCCGCCAGATGGGTGCGGTCGGCCTCCACAGCGGCGGCGGGAGCGTGCTGCACATAGCCCTGGTTGGCCAGTTTCTTCTCCAGGGTGGCGATGTACTTCACGGCTTCTTCCGCCTGCTTCTCCAGGCGCTTCTTCTCCGCCTCCAGATCCACCAGGCCTTCCAGGGGAACAAAGGCCGTGCCCATGGCGGAGAGGGCCACGCCGGCGGGGCCGGAGGGCTTCACCCCCAGGGTCAGGGTCTTGGCGTTCAGCAGGGCGGCCAGGGCCTCCCGGTCCAGATCCAGGAAGCGCCGGGCGTCTTCGCCGGCGGGGGTCACCACCACATCCAGGGGGAGGGTGGTGGAGATCTGGTAGTTGGCCCGGAGATTCCGCACGGCCCGCACCAGGTCGTATTTGGCGGCGTTGAGACGCTCCACTTCCTCCGTGGCGCCCCAGGCCTCCATGGACTCCGCAGGCAGTGGCTCAGGCCAGGCCTGGAGCATGATGGAATCCTCCTCGCCGCAGAATCCCATCTGATGGTAGAGCTCGTCGGTGACGAAGGGCATGATGGGATGGAGCAGCTTCAGGAAGGTGCCCAGGCAGTAGTCGAAGACCTTCAGGGTGGCGCAGGTGGTGCCGGCGGGAGAGGAGAGGGCGGGCTTGGCGCTTTCCAGATACCAGCTGCAGAATTCGTTCCACACGAAATCGTAGATGGCCTTGGTGGCATCGTTGAAGTCGAAGGTGGACAGATCCCGGGTCATGGTGCGGACAATGGCGTTGAGGCGGGACAGGATCCACTGGTCGTCGGGCCGGAGCTCCTCCTTCTTCAGGCTGGAGAGATCCTGCCAGTCCGGGGAGGCGGGGCCGTGCTGGAGACGGAAGCGCACCACGTTCCACAGCTTGTTGGCGAAGTTGCGGCCGATTTCGCACTTCTTGTTGTCGTAGCGGATGTCCTGCCCCATGGGGGCGATGTAGATGATGGTGAAGCGGAGGGCATCCGCGCCGTAGGTGGCCACCACATCCAGGGGATCGGGAGAGTTGTTCAGGCTCTTGGAGAGCTTCCGGCCCTTGTCATCCCGGATGATGGAGGTGAAGTAGACGTCCTTGAAGGGGACTTCGCCCATGAAGCGGAGACCGCTCATGATCATGCGGGCCACCCAGAAGAAGATGATGTCGGGTCCGGTGACCAGGGTGTCGGTGGGATAGAAGTGCTTCAGCTCCGGGGTTTCCTGGGGCCAGGCGAAGACGGAGAAGGGCCACAGCCAGGAGCTGAACCAGGTGTCCAGCACATCTTCGTCCTGCCGGAATTCGGTGCATCCGCAGGGGCACTTCTCCGGGGCGGCCTTGCCCACGAAGAGCTTGCCGCACTTCTTGCAGTAGTAGGCGGGGATCCGGTGGCCCCACCAGAGCTGGCGGGAGATGCACCAGTCCTTGATGTTCTCCATCCAGTGGAGATAGGTCTTGACCCAGCGCTCCGGATGGAAGTGGATGCGGCCGCTGGTGACGGCCTCGATGGCGGGCTTGGCCAGGGGTTCCATGCGGACGAACCACTGCTCGGAGAGACGGGGCTCCACCGGCACGCCGCCTCGTTCGGAATATCCCACCTGGTGGACGTAGTCCTCGGTCTTCACCAGCAGCCCGGCCTCCTCCAGCTTCTGCACCACCAGCTTCCGGGCCACGGAACGGTCCAGCCCCGCAAATTCGGCGCCGGCATTCTCGTTGAGGGTGCCGTCGTCGTTCATAATGTTGGGCATTTCCAGATGGTGCCGGAGGCCCACTTCGTAGTCGTTGGGGTCATGGGCCGGGGTAATCTTCACGGCGCCGGTGCCGAATTCCTTCTCCACATAGTCGTCGGCGATAAGGGGGATCTGGCGGTTGACGATGGGGAGGATCAGCATCTTGCCCACCAGGCCCTGGTAGCGCTCGTCGTTGGGGTTGACGGCCACGGCGGTGTCGCCCATGAGGGTTTCCGGGCGGGTGGTGGCCACCACCACTTCCCCGCTGCCGTCGGCAAAGGGATAGCGGATGTGCCAGAGATGGCCGGACTCCTGCCGGTAGATCACCTCTTCGTCGGAGAGGGCGGTGCGGCTCTTGGGGCACCAGTTGATGATGCGGTGGCCCTTGTAGATCAGGCCGTCCTGATAGAGGCGGATGAAGACTTCCTGGACGGCGTTGGAGAGGCCTTCGTCGAAGGTGAAGCGTTCCCGGGGCCAGTCGCAGGCGGTGCCGATGGTGCGCAGCTGGCGGATGATCTTCCCGCCATACTGCTCCTTCCACTTCCAGACTTCCTCCAGGAACTTCTCCCGGCCCAGATCATACCGGGTGAGCCCCTTCTCCTTCTTCAGGAAAGCCTCCACCTTCGCCTGGGTGGCAATGCCCGCATGGTCCATGCCGGGAACCCAGCAGGTCTCCCGGCCCCGCATCTTCTCAAAGCGGATCAGAATGTCCTGGAGGGTGTTGTTTAGGACGTGGCCCAGGGTGAGGATGCCCGTGACGTTGGGCGGGGGAATGACGATGGTGTAGGGCTTTTTGGGGCTGTCCACGCTGCCGTGGAAATATCCCCGCTCCTCCCAGATCGTATACCATTTGGCCTCGACCTCCGCCGGGGAGTACGCTTTGGATAGGGGTTCTTCGCTCATGAGTAAAAAGGGACCGGTTTTGGTTGGGGAAAAGGAGGGATTCCGGGCGCTTTCCAGGGGAGGGAAAGATCGTCGGGAAAACGGGGGAAATGTAGCATTCCTAGCGCTTTCCGCCTAGAGGGGGGCAGGGGGATTTCCCGCCTCGGCGGGGGGGAGGGATTCTCCGGCGGGAGGGCTCTCCCAGAAGCGGGGATCCAGGAGATGGCGGGGGCGCAGATCCCCCAGGGATTGTTTCATGGCCTCCCGGAGATGGGGAAAGCGCTCTTCCAGGCGATCCAGGGTCTGCTCCAGGAAGTGCCGGTCTCCCTGCTCCTCCAGCAGGGGTTCGTAGGGGCAGGGCTGGGGCGTGGGAAAGGGAAAGAGACTGGCCGCCTGGTGGATCTGGGCCTTGGCAATGCCCCAGAGGGGACGGAGCAGGGTGGCGCTGCCCTGGTCTGCGGGCACGCAGGGCCCCATGGTCTTCAGGCCGCCGCCGTGGAAGAGGCTCATGAGGAAGCTGACGCAGAGATCGTCCAGGTGGTGCCCCAGAGCCAGTTTGTTGCAGTGGAGTTCCCGGAGGAGGTGGTGGAGCTGTCCTCTCCGGAGCCGGGAGCACAGGGGGCAGGGTTTGTTTCCCACCTTTTCCGGGGCGAGAAGGGGATAGAGATCCGGGGCACGGAGATGGAATTCCCAGCCCCGCTCCTGGCAGTACTGCCGGATGGGGTCTGCCTGGAAGCCGGGGTAGCCCACATGGATGGTGGCGGCCAGGATTTCCAGGGGAAAGGGGGCCTTTCGGGCGATGGCATGGAGGAGTTCCAGAAGGAGGAAGCTGTCCTCTCCCCCGGAGAGTCCCAGGAGGATTCTATCCTGGGGCTGGAGGAGTCCGAAGCGGGCGGATTCCCGGGCGCATTGCCGGAGGAGTTTTTGGAAGGCGGTGCACCGCCGGGGGGCCTCCTGGAGGAAATCCCGGGCCTTCTGGCAGAATTCCTCCGCCACTTCCTGAGGCGTGCGGGTGGCGTCCAGCCGGATTTCGCAGTCCTGGTAGAAGGGCTGGCGCTGGCGGAAGCGCTCCTCGTCCCAGAGGGGTCTTTGGGCCTTTTCCTGGGGGGAGAGCCGGGCGGCGATGGCCTCCAGGGAGATCTGGAGGGTGGCGGTGAGGCCGCTTTCCCGCATGATCTCCCGGTTGCCGGGATAGACGGGGATGCCGCCCCCGGTGGAGATCACCGTAAATTCCTGCTCCCTGGCCACCTGACGGAGCAACGCCTGCTCCTCCTTCCGGAAGGCTTCCTCCCCCTGCTGACGGATGAAATCCCCCGGGGAAATTCCCTGGCTTTCCTGGAAAAGCTGATCGGTGTCCAGGTGAGGACGCCCCAGCCTCCGGGCCAGCTCCCGCCCCACACGGCTCTTGCCGCTTCCCATGAAGCCCGTGAGATAGATGTTGTTTGGCATGGCGGTGGGGGGAAGGGAAAGGATAAGGTCAGGGGGAGGGCAGAAGGGCCAGGACCAGCAGGACAAGGGCGTTGAAGCCCCCGTGGACCAGGATGGCCTGGAGGGTGTCCTCCCGCTCCTGGAGGGCGCTTAGGGCCAGCCCCAGAAGAAAAAGCCCGGGAAAGACCCGGAGATTTCCGTGGGCGGCGGCGAAGAAGAGGGCGGAGAGGAGGTAGGAAAGGGGACGGGACAGCCCCCGGGTCCGCAGAAAATCCGGGAGGAGCCGCCGGTAGAGGAGTTCCTCGGCCCAGGGGGCCAGGAGGCAGCTGGAGATCAGCAGGGCCGGAGTGACAGCGGGGGGCGCGGGGGGCGCCGGGGGAGGATAGAGCGTGCCCGAACGCAGAAGGAACTGGAGTCCCTGGAGGAGAAGGAAGAGGGGCACGCTCCAGCCCAGGAGAAGGAGAAGCCGGCGCGGTCCGGAGGGAGCGGGCCGGGTGGGGGAGAAGAGCAGGGCGGCGGGGTGGCGGACACCGGCCAGGCAGAGTCCCAGGGCCAGTCCCACCAGGGAGGCCAGAGGAGGAAGGAGGAGCCGGGGTTCGGGGGAGGGCAGGAAGGCGGCGGTCCGTCCCGCCAGGGCGCCGGCCAGCATCAGAAGGAGAGGGAGGGGGGAGGGCGTCACTGGCGCGTGCGGGGAGTGGCGGGCTGCCAGAAGGCGTAGGCCCCGGAGGGGACGGCCAGGATGCCGGGCTCCTGGGTGGGCAGGGCCATTTCCCCGGAGCGAATCTCGCCGGGGGGCAGGGTCTGGGTGGCCAGGTGGGAAAGGACCAGGGGGGTGTATCCCGGGGTGTGGCAGGTCAGCAGCA
>JAEDNW010000100.1:0-9256 GCA_016302315.1 Lentisphaeria bacterium | reverse complement strand
CGCTGAACCAGTAGTAGGAGTTGGTGTTGCAGTAGTCGCCGCCGTAGGGGGCCATTTGAGAAGCGTT
Organism: Lentisphaeria bacterium; assembly: GCA_016302315.1. Classification (GTDB taxonomy): domain Bacteria; phylum Verrucomicrobiota; class Lentisphaeria; order Oligosphaerales; family Oligosphaeraceae; genus UBA1724. The sequence goes on along the minus strand of JAEDNW010000100.1, from coordinate 9,189 downwards.
CTCCACGCCGTCCACCCGGATGGCGATAGGAGGCAGGAAATCGTCGTAGTCGGCGGCATACAGCTGGTTGCCCAAAGCAATTTGCTTCAGGTTGTTGGTGCAGCTGATGGCACGGGCCTTTTCCCGCGCCTTGGAAAGAGCGGGAAGCAACATGGCGGCCAGGATGGCGATGATGGCGATGACCACCAGCAATTCAATGAGGGTAAAGGACTTTTTCATGGATGTTTTTTGGGGTGGTTGGGGACGTAACTCAAAAAAAATTGAGAGCTTGGGCAAATTATAGGAAAAAAAGCGGAAAAAGCAAGTCGTTTTGCCACGCAAGACCACTTTTTCTGGTCTTTGCCCCTAAGATATTCGTTTTTCTGACCTGTCTTGTCCATTCTTGTCAAAAACTAACAGAGTGTGTCAGATTGAGAATTCAAAGGAGTTCCCAGTTTTGGGGGAGCGTGGGGTTGGCCTGTCGTGCCGTGTCGTGGGTGGGGAAGATCCCCAGGATTGCGCTGCCGCTGCCGGAGAGGAGAGTATGAGTGGCGCCGGCGGCGAGGAGGATTTCCTTAGCCTGTTGGAGGGCGGGATACTTTTTCTCCACGGCGAAGGCCAGATCGTTCCAGAGCTGGGAGGGGTTCCAGGGGAGTTTTGGGGGCCAGAGGGGCGGGGTGGCTCCCTGGGGACGGGTCCAGTGGGCATAGGCCCAGGCCACGGGGGAAGGGAACCCGGGATAGAGGAGACGGATGGGGGGGACGGGGAAATGGGGGAGTCGGGTGAGGATCTCGCCAGCGCCGGTGGCCAGGGAGGGGACGGGATCCAGGAAGAATGGGACATCCGCCCCCAGGGTAGCCGCCAGGGCTAGGAGCTTGTCTTGGCCCAGCCGTTTTTCGGGGGGGAGGAGGGCCTCCAGTTCCCGGAGGGCGGCGGCGGCGTCGGCGGAGCCTCCTCCCATGCCTGCCCCCACAGGGATGGCCTTGTGGAGAGTCACCTTCCAATCCGGGGGCACTTGGGCGGCTTGGCAATAGGCGTTCACCGCCCGGGTGGCCAGATTGGTGTCCGGGGTGTCGCCTCCGGGGATGGGGCGCCCCGTCAGATGGAGGGTCACGCCGGTGCCTGGGGGATTGGGGGCGAGGTCCAGGAGATCGCAGACCCCTCCATAGGGGACCAGGAGGCTGCGGATTTCGTGGAGTCCGTCCCGGGGGCGCAGGGGGCCCACGGTGAGATAGAGATTCACCTTTCCGGGAATCTGTCCCATGGGGGTAAGGAAGGCGTTAGCGGCAGAGTTCGCCGTAGAGGGCGTTTTCCGTGGCGCGGACGATGCGGAAGTCAGCCACGTCTCCCGCATGGAGATTTTCCTGGGGGGAGAAGAGGACCATTTTGTTGGTAAGGCTGCGTCCGCTCCAGCGTTGGGGATTGCGGGCGCTGGGGCCTTCCACCAGGACTTGGGCGGTGGTGCCCACGGCGGCGGCGTTGGCGGCCTTCACATGGCGGGCCAGCTCCTCCAGCAGAATCTGGTTTCTCCGGTGCTTTTCCTCCTCGGGCACATCGTCGGGGAGGGTGCGGGCGGCCTGGGTGCCCTCCCGCTGGGAGTATCGGAAGATGTAGGCCATGTCGTAGCCCACGGTCTGCATCACCTGGCGGGTCATCTCAAACTCCTCCTCCGTCTCGCTGCAGAAGCCCACGATGATATCCGTGGAGAAGGTGGCCTGGGGCAGCCGTTCCCGGATGGCCTGGATCCGCTCCAGATATTCCGCGGCGGTGTAGTTGCGGTGCATGAGCTTCAGGATGCGGTCGCTGCCGCTTTGCAGGGGGACATGGAAGGAGGGGCAGACCTTGGGGAGGGAGGAGACCGCCTCCACAAAGCGCCGGTTCATGAAGCGCACATGGGGGGAGGTGAAGCGGATGCGCTGGATCCCAGGTACCTCCTGGAGGGCTTCCAGCAGGTCGGCAAAGCCGGAAAATTCCGGGGTGTATTCGCCCCGGGCCCGGGCCTCCGCCACCCCGTAGGCCGTGATGTTCTGCCCCAGAAGCAGCAGCTCCTTCGTGCCTGTCTCCGCCAGCATCCGGGCTTCCGCCACGATGTCCCCAATGGGACGGGACTTTTCCCGACCCCGGCAGAAGGGGACGATGCAGTAGGTGCAGAACTGGTCGCAGCCCCGCATGACGGAGACCTCCGCCACCAGGCGTCCAGGGCGGTGTCCATCCAGTTCCCGGAAGACTCCGGGCCCCATGTCAATGGCGCAGGCCTGTCCTTTCTTGGCCAGGCAGTCCTTCACCAGGGCGGGGATGTTTTGGAGCTGGTCGGTGCCGGCCACGAAATCCAGATGGGGGAGTTCCTGGAGGAGGGATTCTCCCCGGCGCTGGGCCATGCATCCGATGATGCCCAGGACCAGATCGGGGCGTTCCCGCTTCCGCCGTTTCATCAGCCCCACCTTTCCCAGGACCTTCCGCTCCGCCTGATCCCGGACGCTGCAGGTATTGAAGATCATCACATCCGGATCTTCATCCTCCTGGACTTCCTGGAAGCCATTCATCTCCAGAAGGCATGCCAGAGCCTCGGAATCCCGTTCGTTCATCTGGCAGCCGTAGGTCTTGATGGAAAAGGTAGTGGGCATGGAATCCGTTATAGTACCCCGGTTATGAGAAAAACGATGCTTATTTTCCTTCTTTTCTGCCTCTGGAGCGTCGTCCCGGGTCTGGCCGGGGAGATCCTGCGGGACGTGGAGATTGGCCCTCAGCGCTTTGAGGTGGTGGAGTTGGCCTGCACCGCCCAGGAGAAGGCGCAGGGACTGCAGGAGCGGACCCATCTGCCCGACACGGCGGCCATGGCCTTTCTCTCCCTGCCGCCCCGTCCCCAGGTCTTCTGGATGAAGAACACCCGGATTCCCCTGGACGTGGTCTTTCTGGATGTCTCGGGGAGGATTCTCAAGATTTCCACCATGGCCGTGGAGAAGCCCCGTGGCCTGGGGGAATCGGAGAGCCGGTATCACGCCCGGCTGAAGCGGTACACCTGCCTGGGAGAGGTTTTCTGCGCCCTGGAGATCCGGGGCGGGCTGGCGGAGGAGCTGGGGCTGAAGGTGGGGGATGTGCTTCCCGCCCTCTCCCTGGAGGCCTTGGGCCGGCATGCGGTGCCAGGAAGCTGAAGGCGTCGCTTTTCGTTCTTCTCCCTGGGTCGGCGCAGGGGGTAATATACTCTCCCCCTCCTGGCCTCCCCCCTGGGCGCAGGGGGGCGGAACCCCTCCCCCGGGGAGGAATCAACAAAGAGGACTGTTGCGAAAAATGGACAAGAGCTGGTTTCGGAAATTGCGTTGCGGCGCCTTTATCCACTGGGGGCTTTACGCCATCCCCGGCGGGGTCTGGAAGGGACAGGAGGTGGACTACATCGGGGAGTGGATCCAGGCTCTCCTCCGCATCCCCAATGCCGAGTATGCCCAGCTGGCCCAGCAGTTCAATCCCGTGGCTTTCGATGCGGACAAGCTGGTGTCCGCCTTCGCCCGGGCCGGCCTGGGATATCTGGTCTTCACCGCCAAACACCACGACGGATTCTGCCTCTTCGACACCCAGTATTCCGACTACAACAGCATGAAGGCCCCCTGCCACCGGGATTTCGTCCGGGAGTTGTCGGAGGCCTGCGCCAAATACGGGGTGAAGATGGGCCTCTACTACTCCCACTGCCTGGACTGGCATGAGAAGGACGCCTGCGATCCCCGCCCCGTGGCCAAGAACATGGGCATCTGCACCTGGGGCAACGACTGGGATTTCCCCCACCAGGAAGAGAAGGATTTCGGGCGGTATTTCCAAGGGAAGGTGCTCCCCCAGATCCGGGAGCTGATGACAAACTACGGCCCCATCTCCGTCCTTTGGGCGGACTGCCCCTTCCCCGATGTGACGGCCCAGCGGGCGCAGGAACTGGCGGATCTGGTCCATCAGCTGCAGCCCCAGTGCCTCGTCAACAGCCGGATCTGCGGGGTGGAGAGGATGGGGGACTACGGCACGCTGGGGGACAATGAGGTGCCGGCGGGGGTCTCCCCGGAGGATTTCCCCTCCGAGGGCATCATCACTCTGAACGACACCTGGGGCTACAAGCGCAACGACCACAATTGGAAGAGCGCCCGCACCGTGGAGGGGATTCTGCTGGATGCCGCCCAGGCCGGCGCCAATCTTCTGGTGAATTTCGGGCCGGATGGCCAGGGGGATCTCCCTGCGCCCTGCTGGACGCTGCTGGAGGAGCTGGCCCAGTGGCACCAGGTGACCGGCGAGGCCCTCCACTGCGACGGCCGCAATCCCCTTCCCCAGACTCTGGAATGGTGCCGTCTCCTGGGCAAGGGCCGGAAGCTCTGGATCTTCCCCACGGGGAAGGCGGGGGATTCCGCCCTGCTCTCCGGGGTGGAGGGAGAGCTGGTGTCCTGCAGCGTCCCGGCAGAGCGCCTCCCCGACGGGGATTGGCGGCTGACCCACCTGACGGAGCTGGCCGCGAAGAATCTTCCGGCGGTAATGGAATTCCGGGAACCCCCTCGCTACGACCAGAGGCTCCGCCTCCAGAACGGAATCCTCACCCTAGCCGCCACCCAGGGAAAACTCTTCCACGGGGAAAAGGAGCTGAAACCCGGCGAGGGCGCCTTCGTGGGCCCCGCCGGAGAAACCATGGGAGACGCCGGACATAGTTTCCTGACCCCCCTGGGACTGCGCAATTGGGCCAATCCTCAGGACTCTATCCAGTGGAGCTGCCTCCTCCCCCCGGGTAACTACCAGATCCGGCTCCTCACCCGGCAGATGTGGCACCGGAAACCCTGGGATTCCCAGCGAAAGGTCCGGCTGGAGGCCCTGGGACAAGCCTGGGAGACCGTCCTCCAGCCCGATCAACGGGAAACGGAAAATCTCTACTACCAGGGGAACTATTCCCAGGTTGCTACATTACAAGTTGCTGGTAATCAAGAGGTTATAATTAAACTCTCCACCGTGCGGGAACCCAGCCCCCAGGCGGAAATCCGCCTGGATGCCCTGGAAATCCGACGCCTCTGATCCCTATCCCCCGCCCCGGGGGGAATAAGATCCATTCCGGGAAACCCGTGGCGGGACATATTCCCCCGCCTGCGGGGGACACAGGGGGCATCCTCATGAACCCCGCCCGCGGGGTGGCGGGATCGATAGACGGGGGTGAAGGCCGGGTATTCCCGGCCGGGAACCCCCGGGGTGGGCGGTTTGTTTTTCCCCCTGCTGGGGTTCAGAGTGGAAGGTGTAGCGTCAAAATGCGGGGGACACCCCCGTTCCCCCGTTTCACCGTTCCGTGGTTGCCCGGCGGAACGTGGTTGAGACGGGGGAAGAACGTATGCGCGAGAAAAACGCGCGGGGCAAATGGGTTCCCCGCTCCCCATCCCGCCATTCCGGGGGTTTGGTCGCCACGTTGTGGCTCCCGCACCCCTGTCTATCGATCCTGCCACCCCTGCCGGGGTTCTGGGGGGATGGTGGTAGCGCCAAATGCGGGGGACACCCCCGCTCCCCCGTTCCGTGGTTGCCCGGCGGAACGTGGTTGGGATGTGGGTCGGGACGTATGCGCATACGCGCGCGGGGTAAGAGGTTCCCCTCGCCCCAATCCCGCCATCCCCTGTAGGATACCCTTTCTAGAAAGTACCGTCGCCAAATGGGCCGGGAACGCTCAGAATTCCCTCGGGCGCTTGCCCATACTGGACCATTTGGAAAATCCTGCCACCCCTGCCGGGGTTCTGGGGGGGGTGATGGCGCCAAGGCGGGTCTCCGCCCCGTTGACTGTGGCCGGTGCGGCGGGGGTGTCCTGGGTTTTGCTGGTTTTTCTGTTGTGTTGTGGGGCGGGGAAATTCTCGTAGGGAAGGGGCAGGGAGTCACGGAATTGGCGCCAGCCTTTATATTACGTCAATTTCCATTTGTGACGGATTTTTGCGTCAATCCGGGCTGTGTTGCGGCGTTTGCCGCGGCCGGTCCATGGTCCACCGAGAAAACGGAATGAGGAGAACCCCATGATCACCGTGAATGATCTGAAAAATGCCGAGCTGAAGGGCTGGCTTCAGGGCTGGATCGACCTGTGCAAACCTGCCATGGTCGAGTTCTGCGACGGCTCCCAGAAGCACTATGACACCCTTTGCGACCTGATGGTCAAGACCGGCACCTTCATCAAGATGAAGAGCCCTGTGAACTCCTACCTGGCCCGCTCTGACAAGAGCGATGTGGCCCGTGTGGAGGAGCGTACCTTCATCTGCGCCAAGGACGAGGCCGGCGCCGGCGTCACCAACCACTGGAAGGCTCCTGCCGAGATGAAGGCGGAGTTCAACAAGATCTTCGACGGCTGCATGGCCGGCCGGACCATGTATGTGATTCCCTTCTCCATGGGCAATCCCGAGTCCCCCTTGGCCAAGTACGGCATTGAGATCACCGACTCCGCCTACGTTGTGGTCAACATGATGATCATGACCCGGGTGAGCCAGACCATCCTGGACCGGATTGACGCCGGCCGGGAATACATCCACGCCGTCCATTCCAACGGCGCTCCTCTGGCGGACGGTCAGGCTGACGTGCCCTGGCCCTGCGCTCCCGTGGAGAAGAAGTACATCTCCCAGTTCCCCGACACCCGGGAGATCATCTCCTTCGGTTCCGGATACGGCGGCAACGCCCTGCTGGGCAAGAAGTGCTTCGCCCTGCGTATCGCCAGCGTGCTGGCCAAGGAGGAGGGCTGGATGGCCGAGCACATGCTCATCCTGAAGGTCACCAATCCCGAGGGCAAGTACAAGTTCGTCACCGGCGCCTTCCCCAGCGCCTGCGGCAAGACCAACCTGGCCATGCTCACCCCCACCCTCCCCGGCTGGAAGGTGGAGACCGTGGGTGACGACATCGCCTGGATGCGCTTTGACAAGGACGGCGTGCTGCGCGCCATCAATCCCGAGGCCGGCTTCTTCGGCGTGGCCCCCGGCACCTCCATGAAGTCCAATCCCAACGCCATGAAGACCATCAATGGCGGTAACACCATCTTCACCAACGTGGCCCTCACCGAGGACTACAGCTACTGGTGGGAAGATGGCGATGTGAAGGATCCCGGCACCGTGGTGGACTGGCTGCGCCGGCCCTGGAACAAGGCCTGGAATCCCTCCGGCCCCGCCGCCCACAAGAACTCCCGCTTCACCACCCCCGCGAAGCAGTGCCCCGTCATCGCCCCCGAGTGGGAGAGCCCGGAAGGGGTGCCCATCTCCGCCATCCTCTTCGGCGGCCGCCGCAAGACCGTGGTGCCTCTGGTGAACGAGTCCCGCTCCTGGGAGCACGGCGTCTTCATGGGCGCCACCATGTCCTCCGAGATGACTGCCGCCACCCTGGGCGGCGCCGGCCAGCTGCGCTTTGACCCCATGGCCATGCTGCCCTTCATCGGCTACAACGTCTGCGACTACCTGAAGCACTGGCTGGAGATCGGCAAGCATCCCGGCGCCAAGCTGCCCAAGATCTACTACGTGAACTGGTTCCGCCGTGGCGAGGATGGTCACTTCCTGTGGCCCGGCTACGGCGACAACAGCCGCGTCCTCAAGTGGATCTTCGAGCGCTGCGACGGCACCGCCGACGCCAAGGAGACCGAGATCGGCAACCTGCCCACCGATGACGCCATCGACATGAGCGGTCTGGATGTCTCCGCCGAGGACAAGAAGATCCTCCTCTCCGTGGATAAGGAGGGCTGGAAGTCCACCCTGCCTCAGTTCGAGGAGTGGCTGAAAAAGCTGAACAAGTATGCGGATCAGGGTCATCCCCTGCCCGCGGAAATCTGGAACCAGCTGGAAGAGCTGAAGAAGCGCCTCGGCTAGGCCGGGGAGTTTTTTCCCGGCGCCTTCGGAGTCGTCTCCGTTCGTCCGTTCCTTCCTCTCCCTTTCCCCGTTCTGGGGGAATCGAGGGGGCAGGGCGAGACGAGGAGGGGGCTTCGGAGGCGTAGTTCCCCATCGGCCGGCCGGATGCTGGATCAGCGTCCTGTGTCGGCCGTTGTTTTTTCCCTTTTCCTCCTCCTCTCTTTGGCCATGGCCACCCGTCTGGACTATCTGGAAGGCAAGAAACTTTGCGTGGTGTTTGTGAAGGTGCTGGAGCCCTCCACAGGGAGAGTCCAGTGCCGCGCCCTTCGGGGGCGCGCCGCCATCAACCAGGGGCACCTGGACGTCATGACCGCCAAGGGCGCCATCTTCACCGTGCCTTCCTCCGCCTACGCCACGGTGGCCCCCAACGACGGCACCAAGCTGCTGGGGGACGCGGATTACTTCTGCCTGGTGAAGGTGGATCCCAACATCGACCTGGAGCACGGCGGGGGCTGTTCCCATGGTCCCCACTGCCATTGCGGGGAGCACGGCCATGCCCACGATGGCGACGACGATTTCTTCCCCGTAGTCTACTGACGTCGAAGGCGCGCAGGCGGCGTTCGCCTGGCCGCGATGTCCCGGCGCCCCAGGGGCGCCTTCCCTGTCTTCTGCCCCCTTTTCTTCCAGAACATGGAAATCCTTTTCCGCGACACCGCCGATTTCTCCGCCCGTCTCCAGGCCATGCTTTCCCGGGAGGCCTACTCTCAGGAGATTGCCCAGGCCGCCGAGGCCATTCTCCAGCAAGTCCGCCTTCGGGGGGACGAGGCGCTCTGCCAGTATGCCCGGGAGTTCGACCACACGGAACTGACCCCGGAGCAGTTTCTGGTGACGGAGGAGGAGATTTCCCGGGCCTGCGACCAGGTCTCCCGGGAGGACCGGGAGGCCATTGATCTGGCGGTGGCCCACATCCAGGACTTCTACAGCCGCACCCTGCCCAAGGGGTGGCAGTATTCGCCCCGTCCCGGCGTGATTCTGGGCGAGCAGTTCCATCCCCTGGACCGGGTGGGGTGCTACATCCCCGGGGGCACGGCCCCTCTGGTGTCCACGGTCTGCCACACGGTGGCCATTGCCCGGACGGCTGGAGTGAAGGAGATTCTGGTCTGCACGCCTCCCGGCGGGGCCAAGGGCATCCATCCCGCCCTGCTGTACGCCTGCCGGGCGGCGGGGGCCACGGCGGTCTACCGCCTGGGTGGTGTCTACGGCGTGGGTGCCCTGGCCTACGGCACCGCCACCATCCCCAAGGTGGAGAAGATCTGCGGCCCCGGCAATGCCTATGTGGCGGCCGCCAAACGGGCCCTCTATGGCACCGTGGCCCTGGATCTGGTGGCGGGCCCCTCCGAAATCCTGG
>JAEDNW010000099.1:0-9269 GCA_016302315.1 Lentisphaeria bacterium | reverse complement strand
TCATCCAGGAAGAGGAAGATTTCTTCCTCGTAGGGGACGGGGGTGCCATAATGGATGGTGACGGCGTAGGTTCCGGGCTCCTGGATCTCCACGGTATACTTGGCCCACTCGCCCATTTGGACATGCCCGATGGTGCCGTCCTTGGCCACATCCACATCTCCCTCCCGATAGGGATTTTCCTTCTGGAAGTTGTTGCCGGGGGTGGTATCTAGGTAGGCCACCTTCTGTCCGCCCTCGTCATAGGCTCCCAGATTCAGGGTGCCGGGAATGACCTGGGGCGTGCCGCCGTAGGGAGTGCTTTCCTGGGTCATCCGGGAGGGAATGATATTGGTCAGCACGAAGGGGCGGGTGTGGGCGATGTTGCCATCGGCGTCCTGGACAAAGATGCTGTAGCAGTGGAAGTTGTCCTCGAAGTTGGGGACGACGCTCTGGCGTCCGGGGCGGACATAGTCGGTGATGTTGTAGTATTCCTGGGTCAGGGAGACCTGGAATTCGTAGGGAGGCTCCGTCTTGTAGTCCAGGAGATACCCGCTGTCGAAGAGATAGGCCGCCAGAATGGGGCTGTCTCCCTGCTCCACCGTGGCGGAGAAGGGGAGCACATCCCCGTATTTGGCCTGGTTGCCCGCCGGCGTGGTCTCCCATTCCACCTGGGGATACTCGGACTCCGGGAGCGCGTAGACCCGGACGTAGTCGGTGAAGAAGCTTTCCGGGTAGTTGCCATATTCGGGGCGTCCGGCGGAGGCCTTCACCTGGCCGCTGAGGATCAGCTGGAGGGGGCTCATGCCGGCGCAGTGGTAGAAGGCATCGAAGGTGACGCTGTTGTAGGGGCTGTGGCTGGCGCTACTGGAGATCAGCTTGCCATCCAGGTAGTAGGAGATTTCAAAGGGGGTCCAGATGACGCCCACCCGGTGGAATCCGTCCAGGAAATTTGCCTTGGGGGAGTTGTAGTTCCAGCTCTTCAAGGTTTCTCCGGAGTAGACATGGAGATTGTGATCCAGGACGCTGCGGAACGCGGGGGATCCGGGATAGGGGTTTCCTTTTTCATCGGGCCGGGTGAGGTAGTAGTCCTCGAAGACATCGATTTCAAAGCCATCGTAGAAGGGATTGGCATTGGAGGCGCCGTAGAGCCAGAAGGCGGACCACCATCCGGGTTCCTGGCGGAAGGTGCAGCGGGCCTCGTAGTAGCCGTATTGGAAGAAGCGGCGGCTCTTGATGCGCCCCGTCCGCAGCGCCGTGTGCTGGGCATTCCAGTCCGTGGAGATGTCCAGCACGCCGTCATGGACGCTCACCCGTTCCGGCAGGCTGTCCCAGCAGTGGTCCCACTCTTTCTCGTTCATCTTGTCGCCCTCAAACTGCTCCTCGAAGACCAGTTTCCAGCCCTCCGCCTCCGGATCGAAGGTCTTCCGGGGATTCACCTTGTAGGGAACGGGGCTGGCTCCGCCCTGCTCCACGGCAAGGCCCACGGCGAAATTGTCCACGGTGACCTGGGCCTCCTGCTGGGCGGGCGCCGTCAGCACCAGGGAAGGCGTCACCTGGCCGGAGTTGGCCTGGCCGAAGATGGAATCCAGGGAGAAGGCAAGCTGGGAGCCGTCCGACAGGCTGCTGACATTGGCGGAAGCCCGTCCCGCCCTATTGACGCCAAAGAGGAAGTCCGCAGGAAGGGACACCTTGGAAAGGGTGCGGGTGGCCAGGGACTCACCGTCCTGCTCCAGGGACAATTCCAGGTCCTCCGCCCCGGGCAGGCTCTTGACCACCAGCGCCAGGGAGCATCCGTCCTGCTCCTGCAGTTTCAGGGCCAAAGTGGCCTCCGCATCCTCCCCGAATTCCTGGATGCGCACCGCCACAGACCGATAGTAGACCTTTTCCGCAGGCAGAGAGAAGAGGGGCGGCGTCAGGGGCTGGATATCCAGGGAGTCCTGGGTGCGGAAGATGGCCTGTCCCGTCAGGGTCAGCAGACCCGGGGTGGGATAGCCCTGGATACGCTCCGGATCCCCGGTGCAGGCGAGGGTTTCGCCGTCAAAGGCTTCCAGCCAGTCCATCTTGGAGAGCTTCAGCCGGACGGTGCGGTCCGCCAGTTCCAGGGGGCCTCCGGTCATCAGGACAGAGCTGGTGGAGCCGGTCTTCACCTTCACCGCCAGCAGGTTTATCCCCTTCTTCAGCTGCACGTCGAAGACATGGTTCCAGATCTCGAAGGGGTATTCCACATTGCCCAGTTCGGTGGTATCCAGGACTTTTTCCCCGTTCACATAGTATTCCATCCACCAGTCGGCGGCAGCCCCGATGGTATAGGTGCAGTCGATGTTGGAATTCAGGACGGCAAAGGCCCAGCCCACCTTTCCTTCGCCGGGGCCGAAGAGCCTGGCGAAATCCAGGGTATGGGCCGTCATGCGGAACTCCGTCCCCTCCTTGCCGTCCAGCTCCTTGGGAATCTCCTCCATGGCGCTGAGATCCGGCTGGAAGGTCTCCGCCACGGGGCCGAAGAGGGTCCAGCGTTCGGGGAAGGCCTCGCTGCCCTTGTAGGGGCAGGAGGTCTGCTCCACGTGAAGATCGGAGACCTCCAGCTCGGAGCCCTGGGTCATCTCAAAGGAAATGTAGAAGGCATCGGTCTCCCCCTTCGTGCTGTTCAGGACCTTCAGGGAGACGATGTAGTTACGCCAGTTCTCCCCCACAGTGATGGCCTCGCTCAGGGGGGAGGTGTTGCCCCCGTCGGAGGATTTGTGGTAGAGGAAGACGGAGCCTTTACCCGTTCCCCGGGCCCGGAAGCGCAGCTGGATGGTGTCGCCGCAGACGCCGGGATAGAAGTTGGAAACGAAGGCGGCGCCCCGTTGGCTCTGGATGTTCGACATCCGGAAGGAGTTTCCCTCCAGACCGCCCCCGATGATGGTCTCCAGGTCACAGGAAACCTGGTCGTCAGAAGGTCTGTAGCCGGACCATTCATTCCGCATCCAGCCATCGGGGACGCCCTGGCTGTTCACGTTCAGGAAGGTTCCGTTGACGTCGAGTTCCGCCGCACCGCATAAGACCGCCAGGCAAAGGATCCCAAAAAGAAGAAGAAGACGTTTGTGCATCATAACGGAGACTCCGGAAAAAGAGTTGTGTGTGTGGGGGGGGGGAGGGAAGAATCAGAGGGGAGCGCGGAGGGCGGCGGGCTTCACAAAGACCGCCTGCCGGACATAAAGGGGTTCCACGGAGCGTTCCTGGGCCGGGAGATCCTGGGGCCAGGGATAGAGGGCCTCCGGCGCCTGAAGAAGGAGGGTTGTGGGGACCTGGGGCAGCACGGTGAGGCTTTCCCGCAGGGTGGCAGGGCAGAGTTCCCGCAGCTCCGGCTGCAGAAGGCCGTAGGCCTGGCAAAGCCTCTCCGGTTCCTCCAGCTGGGCGGGCTTCCAGGGGGACGGCTCGCCCTCCATCCGAAGGAGACCCCCTTCCTGGCGCAGGAATCGGGTCAGGAGCAGTTCTCCGCAGCGTCCGTCGTGGAGGATGCCCACCGAGGCCGGCTCTCCCGGCACAGCCTGGGCCAGGGCATAGGCGGAAGGGACGCCCCGGAGGAGGGCCCCGCTGGCCAGGGCGGCCCCCTTGGCGGCGGCGATGCCGCAGCGCAATCCGGCGAAGGAGCCGGGGCCAATGCCCAGGGTCCACCGTTTCACCTCCCCGAGGGAGGCCCCCGCCTTCTCCAGGCATTGGGTCATCCAGGGAATCAGGAGGCGATCACTCTCCCGCCCCACGGCGGTAAGCTGGTCCTGGAAAAGCAATTTGCCTGGTTCCTCCTCCAGGGCCAGGGAGAATCCCCAGGAGGTATCCAATGCGGCATGCAGCGACTTCATGTTCTTCAGCAAAAATGATCGTGGGAAGGGATTCCGTCATCCGGGGAGGGAGGGGGAATCGGGGCGGAACTCCCGGCTTTCCCGGGAAGCGCGGTCCAGCAGCGCCTGGCAGGACTCCTGGCCCTGCCGATACGCCCGGGAACCGAGAAGATGGTCGAAATGGTCGGGCAGGAAGACCAGCTGGCCGGGATAGAGGCGGCGCACCGCCTCCAGAAGCGCCAGGGCCGCCCCGAAGGAGCGGCACTTTCGGACATCCGTCACGGTGAAGCGGACGCCGCCGCAGGGAATGCCCTGGTGCTTGCTGGCCTGGGGCACAAAATGCGCCGGAGAAAGGGAAAGCCCCGGATACTCCCGGCACCCCATGGCCTCCAGCACCGCCTCCCCCTCCACAAAGGGAGCCCCCACCAGCTGGAAGGGAGCCTCGGTTCCCCGGCCTTCGGAAAGGTTGGTGCCCTCAAAAAGGCAGGTGCCGGGATAGCAGCACAAAGCCGCAAAGGAAGGAAGATTGGGCGAGGGGCGACGCCAGGGCACCCCGAAGTCCGGAAAGAGGGGATGGGGAGGACAGGAGGGAAGACGGACCGGGGGCACCACCTGGAACTCCAGGGAGGAAAGGAATCCCCTTTCCCGGGCGGCAAAGGAAAGAAGGCCGCCCAGGGTCATGCCATGGCGCACCGGGACACCGGCGCAGCCCACGTCGGAGCGCAGGCCGGGGGCCAGGAGAGGCCCTTCCCGCTCCTCCCCCAGGGGATTGGGGCGGTCCAGCAGGATGGCGGGGCGTCCCCGCCGGGCACATTGCTCCATCACCCGGAGGATGGTATCGGCGTAGGTGAAATAGCGCACCCCCACATCCGGGAGATCGAAAACCATAATATAGAAAGCCTCCCAGAGATTGGAGGGGATTTCCCGGTGGCTGCCATAGAGGCTGACCACGGGAAGTCCGGTGGCCTCGTCCCGTCCGTCTGCCACCCCCTCCCCTGCCTGGGCCGTTCCCGCCAGGCCATGCTCCGGGGAGAGGAGGAGCGTCAGATCCACGCCCATTTCCCGGAGGCAATCCAGGGTGCGCCGTCCCTCTGCGTCTCTGGCGGCGTCGTTGGTGAGCAGGGCGCAGGGCTTTCCCCTCACGGTATCGGGGGAGAAGCCGTGGATTCCGGGGAGGAGGCACGCCATTCAGCCGCGTCTCCTGCGTTCGCTGGAGGAGGGGATTCCCGCCTCGTCCCGGTATTTACGCACCGTGCGGCGGGCCACCAGGATGCCCCGTTCCTTCAGGAGCTCGGCAATCTTGTCGTCCGACAGGGGCTTTTCGGGATTCTCTGCCTGGACGATCTCCTGGATTTTCTCCGTCACATAGTTACGGGTCACATTGGTTTCCACCTCCTGTCCGGCGGCGTCCCGCACCTTCATGCTGACGCCGCCGGAGGGGAAGAAGCGGCTGAATTCCAGCACTCCCCAGGGGGTTTCCATGTACTTTTCATTGACGGCCCGGGAGATGGTGCTGCTGGCGATCTGGAGTTCCCGGGCCAGGCTTTCCTGGGTGAGGGGTTTCAGCTTCCTCTCATCTCCCCGGTTCTCAAAGTATTCCCGCTGCTTCTCCAGGATTTTCCGGGCCACCAGGAGGATGGTCTCCTCCCGCCGTTCCACGCCGTAGATGAAATCGCTGGCCTCCTGGAGTTTCTCCCGGAGATATTTTTCGGTTTCCTTATCCAGGGGGGCGGCCTTTCCGTGGCCCTGGGGAATGGCCCCGTGCTCCAGCATCCGGAGATGCTCCCCGTCCAGGGCCAGCTGGGTGTGACGGCAGCTCTCGAAATAGAAGCTGCCCCCCGGCCCGATGCGCAGCACCACATCGGGCACCACATACCGGGCGCTCTCCCCATATTCCTCCAGGGGATTGCGCTTCAGATTCCGGGCAAGCCACTCCATGGACTCCCGGACCTCCTCCTCGCCGCAGGAAAGCAGCTCTGCGATCTCCCGGGGGGACTTTCCCTGATCCAGCAGGGCCAGCACCTGGCCTTCCCGGCTCTCCTTCCGGCCCAGGCGCGCCAGTTGCAGCATGAGACACTCCCCTGCGGTGCGGCCGCCGATGCCCGGGGGATCCATCCGCTCCTGGAAGAGCCGTACCGCCTGCTGCAGCAGGGCCGGAGTGGTGTTGAGGCTACGGCACAGCTCCTCCTCCGTGCCCTCCAGAATGCCCTGGGGAGAGATGGCGTCGCAGAGTCCCCGGCAGAGTTCCAGGAGTTCCGGCCGGACACCCCAGAGGCACTCGGCGCAGGACTTTTTCAGTCTTTCCGCATAGGAGGGTTCCCGGGTCAGGGATTCCATCCTGTGCTGCCGCCACTCCTCCTCGTCCGGATTCCGGAAGTCTCCTCTTTCCTCGTAGGAGAGATCCCGTTCCCAGGCCTCGGCCTCCTCCCGTTCGGAGCCGCCGGAGAGCCTTTCCTGGCGTTCCTCCCGTTCCGGGGCGGGGGATTCCACGGCCCGGGCCACCAGCTCCTCCCAATACTCCTTTCCGTCCCCGTCCCACTGGTTTTCCTGGGCGGGGGGAGGTTCCATCTGGCTTTCCAGCACCGCCTGTTCCAGGGGCACTTCCGCCAGCATCACATTCTGCTGGAGCTTTTGGAGGATCTCCGTCCGCAAAGCCAGTTCCGGCATGGCCAGCAGCTTCACGCCCATGAGCTGCTGCTGGCTCAGAACCTGCTGCTGACTGAGGCTCTGCCTCTGGCTCAGGTTCTGGCTGGGCACTTGGACAAGTTGGAGACCGGGAAGGGGCATAGGCAAAAGCTAAGGGGAGGAGGAGGGAGGCGCGGGAGGCTCTATTCTCCCTTCCGCCGCCCCGCATGGCGGTCAATCCATCCGCAATTCCAACCCCGTGAGATAGCGTCCCTCGGGGAAATTCAGGGCCATGGGGTGATCCGGCGCCTGGGTAAAGGTGCGCACCACCCGGGCGGAGCGCCGGGCGTCGGTCAACGCCTCCGCCACCACCGTCTGGAAAAACTCCGGGGTCATGGCGGCGCTGCAGGAGAAGGTCAGGAGAGTGCCGCCGGGATTCAGCAGTTTGCACCCAAGAAGATTCACATCCTTGTATCCCCGGGCGGCCCGCTGCAGCCTGGCCTGGGTGGAGGCGAATTTCGGGGGATCCAGGATGACCAGGTCGAAGGAGCGCCGGGCATCCCGGTATTTTCGCAGCTGGGTGAACATATCGCCCCGCTGGAAGGTCAGGCGGGGATCGTCGGCCAGCCCGTTGAGGCGGCAGTTTTCCTGAGCCAGTTCCAGGGCGGCGGCGGCATCATCCAGGAAGGTGACTTCCCGGGCGCCGGCCAGGGCGGAGCGGATGCCGAAGGCGCCGCTGTAGCAGCAGCAATCCAGGACACTGGCTCCCCTGGCCAGGGCCTCCACCGCCAGGCGGTTTTCCCGCTGATCCAGGTAGAATCCGGTTTTGTGGCCCCCGGGCATGTCCATCCGGTAGAGGACCCCCTTTTCCCGGATGGTGAAATCCGGGGGAGGTTCCTGGCCCCAGAGGAGGCCGTCGGCCAGGGGGAGTCCCTCCCGGAGCCGGGCTTCCGCCTCGGAGCGTTCGTAGATTCCCCGGACGCCGGGCAAGGCGGCCAGGGCTTCCACCAGAGCCTGTCTCCAGGCCTCCGCCCCCGCCGAAAGAAACTGGCAGGAGAGATAGGGGCCGTATTGGTCCACCACCACGCCGGGCAGGCCGTCCGCCTCCCCGTGGATCAGCCGGAAGGCGTCCCCCGGCTGGAATCCCAGCCCCAGACGATAGGCATAGGCCTTCTGGATGCGCTGGCGGAAGAAGGCGGAATCCACTCTCTCCTCCTGGGCAAAGGTCCAGACCCTGGCCCGGATCTGGGACTGGGGCGAGTAGGAGGCCCAGGCCAGAAACTCCCCTGCGTGATTCCGCACCGCCACCGTCTCTCCGGAAGCGGGATCTCCGGTCATGCGCTCCACGGCCCCCGAGAAGATCCAGGGATGGCGGCGGAGCACCGACGCCTCCCGCCGGGCGACCAGGAAAAGGGTTTTCTCCATGCCCATGCTCCTAGCCCTGCTCCTTCAGCACCTGCTCCAGTTCCCCGGCATCGATGGCCCGGGTGCCCACATAGCCCACCACAATCCCTGCCGCCTCGTTGGCCAGGGAGGCCGCCAGGGAGTGGGAGGCTCCGGCGCAGATCGCCAGAGTCATGGCGGCCATCACCGTGTCCCCCGCCCCGGAAACATCGAAGACCTGGCGGGCCCGGGTGGGAATCACCAGAGGCTCCGCCACGCCGGGACGGAAGAGGGCCATGCCCTCCGCCCCCAGGGTGATCAGCAGCAGCTCGCTGTTCCAGCGCTCCAGAAGCACACGCCCCACCTTGGCCAGGGCCGCATCATGGAGAGGATCCCCCGTGCCCGGCACATAGGGAAGCTCCGCCAGGGCGAAGGCCTCCATCCGGTTGGGGGTCATCAGGGTAAGCCCCTTCACATCAAAAGGATGAGTGGGATGGGGATCCAGGGTGGACATCACCTGCCGGCTCCGGGCCAGCTCCGCCACCTGGGCCATGAACTCCCGGGTGAAGATGCCCTTGGCGTAGTCCTCCATCACCAGCGCATCCACCTTGCCGGAGGAAAGCTCCTTTTCCAGGGCCTCCAAAATCTTCTGCCGGGCCTCCGGGAGGATATCCCCGGGGGTCTCCCGGTCCACCCGGACCACCTGCTGGTTTCCCGCCAGCACCCGGGTCTTCACGGTGGTGTGGCTCCCGGGCAGGGTCACCACGCCCTGGGTATCCGCCCCCGCCTCCTTCAGCAGGGAGGCCAGATTCCGGCCCTCCTCATCGTCTCCCAGACATCCATAGACCGAGACCTTGGCCCCCAGGGAGAGGACATTCCGGGCCACATTGGCCGCGCCGCCGGGGACATGGTTCTCCCGCTTCACCAGGACCACAGGCACCGGGGCCTCCTGGGAAATGCGGGTGGCCTGTCCCATCAGGTAGCGGTCCAGCATCAGATCCCCCACCACGGCGATGCGGCATCGGGGCAGTCGTTTCAGGATATCCAACAGGGTTCGGTTCATAGGGGAGGCGTCCTTCCTCTAGGGGTTGTCAATCAGGGCGCGGACAGGGTCATCCACCTCCACGGAAGCAGGAGGGGGTGTCAGGGAGGGGTTTTCCTCCAGCCAGTCCAGGAACCGGGCCAGCCGGTCCAGATTTTCCCTCTGGGCCTTTCGTTCCTGGACGGAAAGCTGTTGTCCATAGCGACGGAGATAGGCGACTCTCCGTTCCATTTCCTCCTGGAGGGCATCCAGGTAGGCAGCAGCCAGGGGATCCTTCTCCAGTTTGGCCTGGGTCTCCCGGCTGCGGAGGCGGCGGCGCAGCTGGTCCACGCAGCTGGTCAGCGCCTGGCTCTCCTGCTGCCGCTGCACGGCGGAACTCCGCATCAGCAAATCCCCCATTCCCAGGCAGACCCCCGCCT
>JAEDNW010000098.1:0-9347 GCA_016302315.1 Lentisphaeria bacterium | reverse complement strand
CCACCCCGCCCACGGGGTTCGGATCGTATTTTTGGCCTTACCGGGGGTTTGGTCGTCCCTGCGGGCCTCCCGCACCCCCGTCTAGCGATCCTCCCACCCCTGCCGGGGTTCATGAGGATGCCCCCTGTGTCCCCCGCAAGCGGGGGAATGTCCCGCCACGGGTTTCCCGGGCTGCATCCCCCACCTCCGGGGGTTCCTGCTGCGCTCCACCCCTGTCTATCGATCCTGCCACCCCGCAGAACGGGATTGGACGAATCAATCTCGTGGCGACTGCGTTTCCCTTAGAATCTTTATCAGCAGATTGGTTTGGCGGATGGAATGGAAGCGGATTTCCCCGATGTAGTTCAATATTTGTGCAAAGCCGTAAATAAACAAGTCGATAATGATGGTGATGATGAGCGCCACAAAGCCAATGGTTTTGGACAATCCATTGCCTTCTGAAAACATGTACAAAGAAAACAAACCAACTACGACAAGATCAAGGAAAATAAAAATTTCTATAAATCCAGAAAGGATAGGTTGATGGTATTTTCCTTCGGGAAACTCGTTGAGCGTAGACTCTCCTTCCTGTGTTTGTCCGGATGAATCTTCTTGTGGTTTTTCCTCCTTCTCTTCTTTTGCTTTGGATTCTTGTTCCTGTGGCGGGAGCTCTGCAGGGACGGGGGCTACGGGGGGGATGGGGGCAAGGTTTCCTGGGATTCCGGGATTTCTTCCTTTGCCTCGTCAGAAGTTTCCGTATCTATAACCGACATTTCCAGCTGGAATCTTTCTGCACATTGAGGGCATTCGACTGTGCTTCCTTCCTCAAAGTCATCAATTTCCGCTTTGAATCCGCAAATTGGACATGCAATTCTCGTCTTCATGGTTTCCTCCTGCTTGAGTTTCGGGAAGAAGGATTTCTTGTTAATATGGAATTGCGGTCTTTACTTCCGAGTTCCGATTTATGGCATACTATATATGGGAATTGTTCCGTGAGAATATGATATGAAAATACTCTATATGCGGGAATGCCAATATGTCTGGAGCGCTGGATTCTGTGAATCATTTTGCCTGCTATCCCCCGAGGGTTCCCGCTCCGCTCCACCCCCGTCTATCGATCCTGCCACCCCTACGGGCGGGGTTCATGAGGATGCCCTCTGTGCCCCCCGCAAGCGGGGGAGTGTGGCAGCGTCAAGATTCCCCCTGGGCAAGGGAGGTCTTGTTTTGCACGGCGAGGTAAAATCCCCCGTGCCCCTTGTGTTGTTGGCAAAAAAACACCCCCGGGTTTGTGGGCCGGGGGTGTTGTGGGTGGGGCGTTTATCTGTTCCCGTGAGTTTCGGGGTTAGGGCAGGCGGAAGATGGGCATGAGGTTCACGTTTTTGGAGCCGGTGATGCCGGGGGAGAGCTGATAGAAGTAGGACTGTCCGCTGCCCTCATCGTCATCCATCACCACGGCGCAGAATCGGAAGGTTCGTCCCGGTCGGTTGAGTCCCAGGGTTTGGCGGGAGAGCGTCAGGCGGTAGCGGGTGACCTTGGCCTCTTCGTCCCGTTCCACCTGGAAATCCCGTCCTGGGGTCAAGGAAGAGATCACCTCTGTTCCGGCATAGATGGCGGATTGGGGGGTGCCATTGGCCAGGGCGATGGTGATTTCCAGGTCCCGTGCCCCGTAATTGCCGCCGGTGTTTTCCGTTTGGAGCTCCACCCGGGTCACCAAGGCGATTTGGAGGCAGTCCCCATCCCAGATTTGTTGTCCGTCCTTTTGGTTGAAGTGGAGATCATCCTGGACATCGGCGGTGAGGATCAGCTGGTCGGGGGTCACCTGGATGGCGACCTTGCCTCCCAGGTCCTGGGCTCCGTCCCACCGGATCCAGGGGTCGGGGGGGAGGATATGAGAGCGTTGATCGCCGAAGTTCGCCACCGTGTTGTTTCCCATTTGGAGGGGGTGGACGGGGAAGGAGAGAGAGCGGTGGGCGGTGATGCCCCGGTCATCCTGGAGGAGCATTTCCATTTCCCAGGTGTTCTCGGGGATTTCGACTTTGCCCCGCCAGGGATAGGGGGTATTGGCGGGTTTCTTCAGGGTCTTCTCCGTGCCATCGGGGAATTTCACCGTGCACTGGGCGGCGGCTTGGGAGTCCCGTTGGGCGCATTGGAGGATGACGGTGCAGGTATTTTCCTCGGTGAGATGCACCCGGGCGGAGAGATTCACATTCCGGTCCTCCGCCTTCTCCATGGCTTGCCGAAGCTGTTCGTAGGCATTTTCGCCCTCCAGGACGAAATACTGGGGGAGTTTGGTGGCCGTGGCCTCGTCGCCTTTCAGGGCGGGCAGGGGGTTGCCCAGGAAGTCCAGATGCTGGGTGTCCTGGGGGAGAGTCAGGGTCACGGGATTGTCCCGGAACTCGGTCCAGAGGGCCAGGATGGCCCGGTTCTTCTGTCCGAAGACGCCCATCTTCAAATTGCCCTCCGCCTCTCCCAGGCGGCTGTCATACTGGCGCACGTCCTCCACCACCCGGCAGAGCTGGTTCATGGCGGGGATGAGGAGCATAGGTTGGTCCACGTGCCACATGCCGTAGTCGAAGACCTTGTCCTCGATGCAGCCGAAGGTATTGAACCAGAAGAAGAAGGGGGAGCCCAGGAGTTTAGCGGTGAGGGCGGCGGAGAGCATTCTCCGGCATTCTTCCTGCTGCAGGGGATGGTCGGCGGAGAGTCGGTTGTCGATGGCGAAGCCGTATTCCGAGACGAAGGGCCTTTGTCCCTGGAGGTAGGTATGGGTCATGCGGTTTGCCCGCTGGAAGACTCCGGGGAACTCCAGATTGGGGGAGCCGATATTGGGCATATTGTCCTCATTGAGGTAGCGCATGCGGAAAGAGTAGCAGTCCATGGGAAAGAACTGGAACTCCCCTTCCACCTTCTCCAGCACCAGGCGGGAGAATTCGAAATCCGGGTAGGCGGCAGAACCTCCGCTGGGGCGTCCGCAGGCGATGAGGATATCGGGGCGTGCCCGGCGGGCCGCCTGGAGATACACCGTGGTGATGCGGGCCAGATCCCGGCAGACGGGACCATGGACGATGCCGTGGATCACATCCTGGGGATATTTGCGGCGGTAGTAGGGTTCCGAGCCGCTGATGAGCTCGTCCTCCCCTCCAATCTCCAGCAGGTCAATGTCGGTGCCCGCCCGGCGGATCAACTCCTCGAAGGCCACGCTCAATTTCTCCAGGGCCTCCTCCGTGGAGAAGAGTCCCATGGAGGGGGTCAGGCCCCAGGATTTCGCCTCCGCCACTTCTTCGGGACGATGGGCCCAGTCGGGGGTGGCGGGGAGATGGACCAGAGAGAGCTTCACGAAATAACCCTGGGACTTGGCATTGCGGATCCGACTCAGAATATCCTCGTAGTCCACCCGATCCGGGGCAGGCATGAGGGAGCGCCACCACAGGCAGATTTCCACCCAGCGGGTTCCCACCCGCTTCACGCCGGCGAAGATGGCGCTGTTCACCCCCATGTAGGGCTCCACTTCCGGATCATGCTCCTCCACGGGAGGACGCACCACGGCGTAGCTGCACTCCGATTTCCCCACTTCCGTGCCCTCCCCATCCAGCCACTGGCACCGCAGCACATACAGCCCGGGAAGCTCCCCGGGGAGGGACAAGTTCCGCTTGAAATATCCCTCCTCCCAAAGGCTGGACACCTCCTGAGAGAAGACCGTCTCTCCCCGGTAGTTCGTCACCGCCACCCGGCACCGCAACTCCTTCTCCCCCTCCTCAGAGGCAATGGCGCCCAGGGTCATCTCCACAGGCTCCCCCACAAAGTAGATTCCCGTGACGCCGCCCTTCAGGTTGGACATGGTCAGGCACTTCGCCGGAGAAGAGAAGGGAGTGGCCTCCGTCCCTTCCTCCAATTGCACCCCATCCAGGCAGAACTCCAGCTCCTCCTCCCCTTTGTTGGTGTATTCCAGCAGAATCCAGTAGACGTCGTCAAAGCCCACGGTGAAGGGCAGGGAGATCCGCTGCCACTGGGGCGTGGCCGTGAAGGGATGGAACTGGGTGTCCTTCCATCCCTCGTGCACCGTGCCCATGCGAATCTCCTGGGGACGGGACGCACGCACCCACAGGGACAGCACGTAGGGCACATTCCTCTTCAGAGTCATGCGATCCCCGGAAAGCCCGATGCTCTGGCCGGGAGCCGTCACGCTGTATCCGTAGGCCTTCCCCTGGGGGGCGTCCTCCGCCTCCCGCACCTCCAGATTCATGGTCCCGTTGAACCAGGGACGGCGGAAATAGCCCAGCCCCAGTTCATAGCCGTTGTCCCCGGAAAAGAGATTTTCTGCGGGAAGGGAGAAAGAAAGGGAGCCCAGGCAGAGGAGGGCGAGGAGGGAGGCCAGGAGAGAGAAGGGTTTTCTGAGCATGGGGGTCTCGCGTCCGAAGGGATGTGGGGAGGGAAGAAAAAACGGTGGCGGGGCGGGGAAAGGGAGGAGGATTCCTTCCCTGGCGCTTGCCTGGGGATTACTATAAGCCCCACCCTTGCCACCACCCTGGGGCGGATTTGTCGAATCTCGCCAACTTTCTCAGAAGAGACGCCCCTCGTTCATCCTGGCAGGGCCCCTTTCTGATATGTTCATTCCTGCCACGTCGGGGGGGGCGGAACTCTCCCTCCCTCCTGGGAGGGGAGGAGGGAGAGTCTCTTCCGTGAGGTTAGAAGAGGAGGGTGGGAGGCGTGAGGAGTCCGCAGGGCACCAGGGTTTTCTGGGAGGAGGCGTATTCCTTGAACTGCTCCGGTCCGGTCCAGGGGGGCCAGGCGCCGTCCTTGGCGTAGAAGGGGCCGTGGGAATTCCTGCGGTGCCCGATGACCCGGATGGAGAAGAGGTTCCGTCCGTTCTTCAGCAGGTCGGTGACATCCACTTGGAAGGGGGGCCAGTGGATGGGCTTCCAGGGGGAGCCGTTGACGGAGACCGCCAGTCCCACGCCTCTCCAGTCCTCCAGGGAGAGGAGGCAGGGGCGCTTGTCGTCCAGGGGGAGATCGATGGCGTGGGTGTAGATGAGATTTCCGGCGTAGTGGGGGAGTCCCTGCTGGCACCAGTCCCCGGTGGAGAGGGTGGTGACGGGGGCGGTGAGGGCGTCATCCACCACGCCGAAATCTCCCAGGAGGTAGACATATTCCAGCCCCGGCAATCCCAGATGGTATCGGCATCGGAAGGAGAGGAGATTCTCGCCGATGCGGAAGGCCTCCAGGGGGAGGGGGAGCTTTCGGAGGGAGAGGTCGCACCACCACCCGCTGTCCTGTCGCTCCACCCGCTGTCCGTTCAGGGAGATTTCGTAGAGATCGGGGCGTTCCAGGGCCAGGAAGCAGGGGGTCTGGGGGAGGGTGTGGCAGCGGAAGGTGTATTCCAGCGTCAGGTCGATGGCGTGCTCCTCCTGGGTCTTTTCCGTACGGAGCCAGGGCTGCACCATGGCGCCTCCCCGGGGGCGTCCCTGGAGGAGCTCCGTGCGGATGCGGTCATCCAGGGCGAGGATGTATTGGGTGCCCAGGGATTTGCCGTCGGCGGTGCCGTGGGCGTGGTCCAGGACGAGGACATTGGGGTCGTCCAATTCCACGCGCCATCCCGTCTTGGGGAGGGGGATGGATTCTCCGGTGAGGGAGATTGGCGGGGCGGGGGCGGCGGCGGGGAGGGCCTTTTCGGTGAAGAGGAAGAGATGGGATTCCAGGGGGAGGAGGCTGGTCTGGAAGACCAGTTTTCCCGCCTCGTGGCGGCAGGGGACCTGGGTGAGGTCTCCCGTCATCAGGTTCAGCTCGTAGGCGGTCTCCCCGGGGGCGGCCTTCACCGCCACCGTGACCTTTCGCCAGGAGAGCCTGCGGTCCCGCACCAGGGGGTAGGTCATCTGGTCTCCCAGGGGGGTGCCGAAGTTGCACAGGAAGAGGGTCTGATGGTCCTCGGCCTTTCGCAGGAGATGGAGGGCGGGCTCCACCTGACGGCCCTCGCTGTCGGTGACGGAGACCCTGCGGACCACGCCCTCCAGGGAGGCGACGAGGGTTTCCCGCTCCACGGGGCGGAAGTCCTGGTAGCCCTGGCGGGCCAGGGGGGAGGGGGCGCCGTCCACCCGGGCGGGGGGCTCTCCCAGATAGAAGACCTCTCCCCCTGCCTGGCGGAAGTCGGCCAGGAGGGTCAGGGTGCTTTGGCGGATGGTCTGCATCTCGGGAAGGAGGACGGCCCGGTATCCCGCCAGATTCACCATGAGACGGCTTCCCGCCACGCGGGCGTGGCGGGACATCACTTCCTCGTCGCCGTAGTCGAAGTCCAGGTTTCCTCCCAGGAGCAGATTGGAGAGGGTGAAGAGGGCGGTGTCGGCCTTCTGGGCCTCCGGGGTGTCCTTGGCCTGGATGGGGAAGGTGCCCCAGGTGGTCTCGATGGGGTGGACCACCAGGAGATCCCGCTGTTCCTCTCCCTGGGAGAGGGCGACCCCCAGTCGTCCGAAGTAGTCCTCCACCACGGGGAAGTCCTTGCACCAGGGGGACTGGTAGGAGATGCTGGCGGGGTAGTCCCGCTTTGCCTCGGCGGCCATGGTGTACCAGGCCAGATGCTGGCATCGGAGATTGATGCCCATGGCGTACTGCCAGTCTCCCAGGGCCTTGTGTCCCATGAAGGGGAAGTCCCACCCTGTGCAGCCGTAGGTCTCGGAGAGTCTCCAGGGTCGTCCGAACTGGTGCGCCATGGAGGTGCACTGTTTGGCAGTGTCGAAGATGCCCCAGTGCTCCGTCAGCAGATCGATGCCGGGCACCTGCTGGAATTCGTAGAACGGCATGGCGGCGCCGCAGAGGAGGGTCTGGCTTTTTGGGGAGTCCTCGGCCAGGTCATGTCCCGTCATGGCGAGGCCGTTCTTCTGGCACCATTCGCCGATGAGTCGAGAGAAGGAGTTGACGTAGAGGGAGGTGATGGTCTCGTAGTAGTCCCGTCTGGCCTGGGAGAAGTGCTCTCCGTCCACATAGAAGAAGAGTTCGGGGAGATGGGGGAGGAGGTCGTAGCCGTGCCGGCCATGGAATTCCTGGGGCAGGGCTTCTGTCCAGGGGCGGAGGAAGGCGCTCCAGTCGTGGATGTAGTTGGGTTCGTCGGTGAAGATTCCGGGGACGGTCTTCCCGAATTCCTGGGAGATTTCCCGGCGATAGGCCTCGTGGGTCACCTGGATGAAGCGTTCCACGGCCTTGGGGTTCATGGTGTCCAGGTAGGTCTGGTCGTTGAACCAGCTGTTGGGCTCAGCGGTGACCGCCTGGAAGAGGAGGAGGGATTCCCCGTCGTTCAGGGTGTCGGTTTCGGGGAGGAAGGGGCGCACCTGGTCGGCGTTGGCTTCCTGGATGCGTGCGGCGAAGAGTCCCAGTCGTTCCTGGGGGAGTCCCTCCTGGGGGAGGGCGTCCAGGAGGGTCAGCTTCACGTGGCGCTGTCGGAACTGGGGGGCCTTGGTGACCAGTCCCCCGGCGGCGCCGGAGGGCCAGCGGTCCTCGTCGTAGAGCCAGGCCTTCAGGCCCAGCTGCTTGGCCTCATCCAGACAGGCGCGGATGGCCTCGAACCATTCGGGGCCCAGATAGGGGGTGTTGAGGCCCACCCGGGCGTGCATGAAGAATCCCCCGATACCCATGTCATGGAAGAGACGGATCTGCCTCCGCAGTTCCTGGGGGGCTAGTTTTCCATTCCAGGCCCAGAAGGGAGCGCCGCGGAATTCGGGGCCGGGACAGTGGAGTTGGGAAAGGAGATGTTCGAGCATGGATGTGGCAGGGGAACCAGGGGGGGAAACAGGAGGAATGCGGGGTAACATAATCGCCGTCTTCCGGTCAAAAGGAGGACTCCTTCCCCTTTTTGCCCTCCTTGCGCCGGAGGGGCTTCTTATGTCCGGGACGGGACGCCGGGAGTTGCGGATTCAGGTTAGATTATGCGGCAATGCGCAAATGCTACCGTCAGCGGCGCATTCCCCCGTCGGGAGCCACAAGGGTGCCGGGCACTTCCTGCGGCTTCCCTAGGGTTTCTCCCCTCGGGCGGTCATTCGGGAAAAGGCGGGCGTTTCGCAAAGGAGGCTCCTTCCGCGGAATAAAGGAGCAAAGAATCATGAAAGTCATCATCCAGCAGAATTACGACAAGATGTGCGAGTGGGCTGCCAACCACATTATGGCGGCCATCAATGCCCACAAGGGCGACAAGCCCTTCGTCCTGGGCCTGCCCACCGGATCCTCCCCCCTGGGCGTCTACAAGCGTCTGGTGGCGGCGAACAAGGCCGGGAAGGTCTCCTTCAAGAACGTGGTCACCTTCAACATGGATGAGTATGTGGGTCTGCCTCGGGAACATCACGAGAGCTACTGGTTCTTCATGCACGACAACCTCTTCAACCACATCGACATCCCCGCCGAGAACGTGAACATCCTCAACGGCATGGCCGAGGATCTGGAGGCGGAGTGCGCCCGCTATGAGGCCAAGATCGCCTCCTACGGCGGCATCGACCTCTTCCTGGGCGGCAGCGGCGTGGATGGACATATCGCCTTCAACGAACCCTTCACCTCCCTGACCTCCCGCACCGGAATCCGGGACCTCACCGAGGATACCAAGATCGCCAACTCCCGCTTCTTCGAAAACGATCCCGAGAAGGTCCCCTCCCGCGCTCTCTCCGTGGGTGTGGGCACCGTGACGGATTCCCGGGAAGTGCTCCTCCTGATCAGCGGCCACAACAAGGCCCGCGCCCTGAAGGAGTGCGTGGAAGGCGGCGTGAACCAGATGTGGACCATCTCTGCCCTCAATCTCCACAACAACGCCATCATCGCCTGCGATGAACTGGCCTGCGGCGAACTCCGGGTGGATTCCTATAAGTACTTCCTGGACGTCTACAAGAAGGAAAGACTCTAGGGGATTTGACCCCAGGCGGCGGCACGTCCAGGGAAGGACGTCCCGCCGCTTTTTTGTTTCCCAGACGGGAATCCCCCATGCCACGGAGTGCCTGGTAGGGGTTAGAATATTGTAACTTATTGGGGCACAGTATGTTATGTAGAATATCGGCGCTCCATTCCTCCGCTTGCGGCGTCCGGGAATAGAATTCTACCCCCGGGGGGGCCGGCCGGCGATAAAAAAGATTCTGAACCCCGTGGGCGGGGGGGATGGGGATACTGTGGGGTTAAGCGGGGGGGAGGAAGGAGGGGATAGGTTCTTTTTTGAGGGAGCCGTCGGGCATTTTCACCAGCTTCTGGATCTTCTGTTCGGCGGCGGCCAGCTTCTTGTCGCAGAGCTGACTGAGTTTCACGGCCTTCTCGAAGGCTTCCATGCTGTCCTCCAGGGAGAGGGTGCCGCTTTCCAGCTTGCCAACCAGCTCCTCCAGCTTCTGGAGGGCCTGGTCGAAGGAGAGTTC
>JAEDNW010000097.1:0-9350 GCA_016302315.1 Lentisphaeria bacterium | reverse complement strand
TTGGTTATCATGTCATTTCGTTAAATTTTCCATGAATTAACTTCACGGATTCAGGGTATATTAAACGAGACGTGCGCCTGACGCCACCAAATTTTGCCTTTTTTTCGCCCTTTCTCCCTCACAAAAAGGACATCATCATCATGAAACGACTTCTGACCCTCCTCACCTGTCTCTCCCTCTCCCTGGTGCTCTGCGGCGCAGAGTGGTTCGTCTCCCCCGAAACCGGAAAGAAGAAGAACCCCGGCACCAAGGAAGAACCCCTGAAGAGCATCGCCGACGCCATCAAGAAGGCCGAGGCCGGGGACACCATCTACCTGGCCGCCGGACTCTACACCGGCGCCATGGGCGCCAGCGAAATCGTGGTGGACAAGCCCCTGACCCTCCTGGGCGGCTACACCACCGACTTCTCCGCCCGGGATGTCATCGCCAATCCCACCCTCATCCAGCCCAAGAACGAGAAGAACGACACCGCCCGCAAGGCCATCATCAATCTCCAGCTGCCCCCGGGAAATCCCGAACTGGCCATGGTCATCGACGGTCTGGTGATCGACGAGGGCCTGATGCACAGCTACCACAAGGAGAAGGGCAAGCCCGAAGGCGTGGAGACCGGCATGTGGCTCAAGCCCCCCGCCAAGGACAAGGCCGACAAGTTCTCCTCCGCCACCTGCTACGGCATCTACAGCGAGTCCAAACTGCGCTACGAGGGCAAGCTGGTGATCCAGAACTGCATCTTCGCCAACACCGGCGACACCGCCATCGTGGTGAGCAAGTGGCTGGGCGACTGCGAAATCAAGAACAATCTCTTCGTGGCCTGCCGCCAGACCGCCTGCGATGTGACCTGCTCCAACCCCAAACAGGCGGTGAAGTGCGAATTCAAGAACAACACCGTCCTCTTCACCTGGAGCAGCACCGATGACTTCGGCTCCATGGGCTACGGCTACCGCACCCAGGAAAACATCGAGGCCAAAATCGAAAACAACATCTTCGGCCTCAACATCACCGCCGGCGTGAACCACGCCAAGGGCAACGCCAAGAAGAAGCAGGTCTCCCTGGATGAAAACGTCTTCTTCCTCAACCGGAAGGGCGACATCGACCTCCAGGGCGGCGGCGCCGTCCTCCTCTCCCTCAAGGTGGCGGATGACGAATTCGAGGAGCTGGAGGACGCCCCCGGCATCGAGAGCCTGGAAGACAATGTCTCCCTGGACGATCCCACCGTCTTCAAGGGCCGCATCAACGAGGCCTATCTCAACGGCTTCCTGAACGCCTCCTACTCCGAGACCACGGACTACGATGAAAACTCCCCCGCCAACACCTTCCGGGCCGCCATGGGCATGAACAAGGTGGGGAAGATCGAGACCAAGGTCTCCATGTACGCCAACCGCTATCCTCTGGAAGAGTGCGCCAAGCTCTTCGGCGCCCTGGAAGGCTACGGCGCCCAGATCCCCCGGTAGTCTCCTCTCCCCCGGATTTTCCCGGCGGCCGGCAGGGCAGCCTGCTCCCGCCGCCGCCCCGGGCCCGTAATGTCCCGCCCTCTCCGTCCTGTGTGCCGGGAGGCGGGACTTCCTGTTTCCTCCTTTTCCCCCTGTTCCTGCCGTGTCTCCCCTTCTTTCCCTTCTCCTGGGCATTCTGGGCCTTGTGATTCTCACCTACGGTGCGGACCTTCTAGTCCGAGGCGGCGTGCGCATCGCCGAAACCCTGGGCATTCCCTCGGTGATCATCGGTCTGACCCTGGTCTCCTTTGCCACCAGCGCCCCTGAACTGGTGGTCAGCATCCAGGCGGCCTTGAGCCAGGCGGGGGACATCAGCATGGGGAATGTGGTGGGCTCCAACATCTGCAACACCGCCCTGATCCTGGGCCTGGCGGCCGTGATCACCCCCATGACCGTCCACCGGAAGATGCTGGTCTTCGACACCCCGGTCCTGGTGGTGGCCTCCCTCCTTCTTCTTGTCTTTGCCGCCGTCTCCCAGGGCATCGGACGCCTCCAGGCTCTGGTGCTCCTCCTCCTCTTTGTGGGCTATCTGGGAAAGCACATCCGGGACGCCCTGAAAGGGGAGGAAGTCCCAGGGGAGGAGCTGCCCAAGTCCGATCATCCCCTGCCCCTGTGGAAGGCCATTTCCCTGGTGATTCTGGGCCTGGCGGGCCTGGTCTTCGGCTCCAAGCTCTTTGTGAACGGCGCCGTGGAGGCAGCCAGACTCCTCCATGTCTCCGATGCCGTCATCGGCCTCACCATCGTCTCCGTGGGCACCAGCCTGCCGGAGCTGGCCACCTCCGCCGTGGCCGCCTTCCGCGGGGAGAATGACATCGCCGTGGGCAACGTGGTGGGCTCCAACATCTTCAATATCCTGGCCATCCTGGGCATCGCCCCCCTCATCCGCCCCATCCATGCCGCCGGCATCCACTCCCTGGATCTGATGGTCATGGCCGGCGTCACCATCCTGATGCTGCTGATGGCCTACACAGGAAAGACCATCCGGCGCTGGGAGGGTGCCCTCCTTCTCCTCTTCTATTTCGGTTATATGGCCTGGCTCGTCCTCCATCCCCTGGCCTGAACTACTCTCCCCCCTCCTCCCTCCCCCTTTCAGGAAGACCATGGACTTATTCTCCTCTACGCAATGGGAACAGACCCAATGGGTTGGAAAGCTGGCCTTCGTGAATCCCTTCAGCGAGGAGCGGACCCAGGTGGAGCGCCATCTGCTGGGTAGACGCCACCAGAGAGTCTACCGGGTGTGGAACAGCGTGGACGGGGAACTCTCCGTGAACCGGAATCTCCCCGCCCTGGACGAATTGTGCGAAAGCCTGGTTCGGGAGGGACTCTCCCGCTGGCAGGATTCCGCCCCGGGCCTCTCCCCCGCCCAGCTGCAGTCCTGGGATCTCCTCTGCCTCTACTGGCTCTTCAGCCGATACCGGCGCCCCATGTGCGCCAATGTCTATCTGGGCCCCCGCTCGGAAAGCGCCACCGCCTCCCTCTACTGCGGCTTCCGCGAGGACTTCCAGCGAACCCTCCAGCTCCCCGGACGCACCCAGCCCACGGAATATGCCCCCGAGGAGATCTTCGCCCTCTTCCACCAGATCCACCGGGCCTTCAACACCATCTTCGACTGCATCGCCGGAGGGACCCTGGCCGCCGCCAGTCTCCGCTCCTCCATCTGGCAGTCCATCTTCACCTACGATCTGTCGCGCTATTACCGGCAGCTGCGGGGGCAGATGAGCCAGGTGACCACCCTGGTGACCGGGGAATCGGGCACCGGCAAGGAACTGGTGGCCCGGGCCATCGCCCTCTCCCAATACATCCCCTTCGACCCCGCCACGGAAACCTTCGCTGTGGAACACTGCCGCTGCTTCCACGCCGTGCAGCTCTCCGCCATGCCCCAGACCCTGGTGGAATCCGCCCTCTTCGGACACAGCAAAGGCGCCTTCACCGGCGCCACCGCCGAACGAAAGGGATGCTTCGAGTCCTGCCACCCTTGCGGCTGCATCTTCCTGGACGAAATCGGAGAGGTCAGCCGGGAAATCCAGGTGAAACTCCTCCGGCTCCTCCAAACCCGGGAATTCTCCCGCCTAGGAGAGGAAACCGTACGACGCTTCCCCGGAAAGGTCATCGCCGCCACCAACGCCAACCTGAAGGCAGAATGCAGCCAGGGAAACTTCCGCCAGGATCTCCTCTTCCGCATCTGCTCCGACACCATCCAGACCGCCCCCCTGAGAACTCTCCTGGATGGCCAGGAAAACGAACTCCGGCAGTTTGTCATGGTCCTCTCAAAACGGATGCTGGAAGGCCCCGCCGCCGAGGAATTCGCCAGGGAAAGCAGCGACTGGATTGTGGCCCATCTGGGCGTGGACTACCCCTGGCCAGGAAATGTCCGGGAACTGGAACAGTGCCTCCGGAATCTCCTCATCCGGGGAGAATACCACCCCGTCCACGACACCACCTCAAAGACCACGGATAAAGACTGGGAAACCCTCCTGGAAAGCCTCCCCTGGACCGCACAGGAACTGATGACCCGCTATCTCCAGACTCTCTATCGCCAGGAGGGAACCCTGGCCGCCGTGGCACGACGGGCCCAGCTGGATCCCAGAACCGTGAAAAAATATCTGGACGAAAACCAGGGTTGAGAGAAATCTCCCCAGGGGGCATCCGCGTGACCCCTGCTTGCGGGGTGGGAGAGGTTCGCCGCGGCAGGCCAATTTTTGCATAACTCACTGCATCGCAATGAGTTATGCAAAAAAACAACTCTTATTCCTTGGCTTTTGCGGCGCGGGCGAAGAGGCAGTGGATGAGAGGGAGGATGAAGATGGTCAGGATGCCGGCCACGGCCACACCGCCAGTGGAGGCGGATCCGATGCCGGCCCGCATTTCGCTGCCGATGTCGGTGGAGAGGGCGATGGGGAGCATGCCCAGGGTGCTGGCCAGAATCACCATGAGGACGGCGCGGAAGGATTCTCCGGCGCCCTGGACCATGGCCTCCCGGGAGGGGACGCCCTGCTTTTTCAGGGTGCTGAAGCGGTCCACAATGAGAATGGCGGCATTCACCACCACGCCGATGAGCATCAGGGCGCCCAGCATCACCAGGATATTGATGTTCCAGCCGGTGAGGACCAGTCCCCAGATGATGCCCATGAGACCGAAGGGGAGAGTCAGGAGGATCAGGAAGGGGCGGGTGAAGGACTCCATGATGGCGGAGATGGTCAGGTAGGTGAGGAAGGCGGCCAGGAGAATGGCTTCGCCGAAATCCGCCACGGCATCGGAGAGATACTCCGCATCCCCCGCCACATTCCGGGTGTAGCCCAGGGGAAGCACTCCCTTCTCCTCGATCTTCCGGAAGAGTTCTCCCTGGGTGGTCTGCAAGGCGGCAGTGCCCCCCAGGGTTCCCGTAACCCACACCACGCGCTCCTTGTTCTTCCGGTTGATGCTCACGGGAATGGCCCGCTGGCTTACCTCCGCCACACTGGACAGCAGGACGGGCTGCCCGTTTCCGCCGGGAATCAAGAACTGGGACACCTGGGCCAGGCCAGGCTCCTCCGCATATTTCACCCGGATGTCGTAGGAGCGGTCGCCGGATTTATAGAGGGCGGCCTTGAGGCCCTCCAGATTTCCCCGGAGCATGGTGCCCAGGGTGGAGGCATTGAGGCCCACGTCCCGCATCTCGGTGCGCTTAGGGGTGACCAGCAGCTGGGGCTTTCCTTCCCGGACGGTGGTGTCCAGGGTGGAGATGCCGGGGATCTCCCGGGCGATGTCCCGGGTTTTCCGTCCGATTTCATCCAGGACTGCCAGGTCGCTGCCCGCCACGCTGAATTCGATGGGGGTGGAGACCCGTCCCATATCCGAGGGGGCGGTGACGGTGTAGAAGATCTCCGTTTCGGTGGAGAGGCGCTTCTGCACCTCCTGGATTCTCTCGGCGATGGTCCAGGAGCGCTCCAGCTTGCTCCTGAAGTTCAGATCGATCTGCGCCACATAGACCGCCTCCGACACGCCGTGGCCCACGGAATCCTTCTTGCCCACGGTGACGGCGCAGTTCACCAGATCGGAGAGGCGGGAGAATTCCTCCGCCAGCACCAGGGCGTGGTCACAGGTCTTCTGGAGGTCGTAGTTCACCGGGTATTCCAGGGAGACCAGCATTCTTCCCTTGTCGGAGTTTTCCATCATGGTGAAGCCCAGTCCCCCGGCCTGGCGCAGGGCCAGGAAGAAGAGGACCACGCAGAGGGCGGTGGCCAGGAGGCACACCAGGCGGCGCCGGGCGCACCATCCCAGGAGCCGGGTGTATTTCTCTCCCAGGAGGCGAATGAGGCCCGTCCACTTGTCCAGAAAGCGGGTGAAGGCATTCTGGCGGCGCTGGCTTTTGGGTTTCAGCAGGAGGGCGCAGAGGATGGGGGTCAGGGTGAAGGAGATAAAGATGGAGACCAGGTTCACCACCAAGGTGGTGAGGGCGAAGGGCTTCAGGATCTGGCCCACCAGACTCCACATCATGGTGAGGGGCAGCATCACCACCACGTTGGTTCCGGCGGAGGCGAACACCGAGACGGCCATCTCGCTGGTGCCCTTGGCGGCGGCCTCCCAAGGATTGTCGCATTTCTCCATCCAGGTAGAGACGTTCTCCAGCACCACAATGGAGTTGGACACCAGGATACCCACGGAAAGCCCCACGGCCAGCAGGGTCACCGTATTCAGGGACTGGCCGGCGATCTGCATGAAGAAGAAGCTGATGACGATGGTCAGGGGCATGGAGATGCAGACGATGAGGGTGGTCCGCAGATCTCCCAGGAAGAAGAGGAGGATCAGGGCGCAGAGGAGGATGCCCCCCACGATGTCGCTGATGGTGGAGGAGACCGTGGTCTCAATGGACTCCGCCTCGTCAGAGATCACCTGGAGCGCCATGCCCCCCGGCAGAGAATCCTGGACCTCCGCTACCTTCTTCCGGCACGCCTCCACCAGCTGCACCGTGTTGGCCTCCCCTTTCTTCACAATGGAGATGACCACACATTCTTCCCCGTTGAACCAGGCCCGCTGCCGCACCTCGTCGGTGGTCATGCGGACCGTCCCCAGGTCCCCCAGGGTCCGGCGCACGCCGTCCCGGCTCACCACCTCGAAGGCGGCGATCTCCTCCACGGCAGGATATTCCGCATCAAATTTCACATTCACCTCGGTGCCCGCCTCCCGGACACGGCCGGAGGGGAGGGAGTTCACGTTGGCGGAGACCACCTGGACGATGTCGGCGGTGGTCAGCCCGGCGCCGGCCATGCGGGTGCGGTCCAGCTCGATGTGGACCTCCCGTTTGTTGCCGCCGATGATCTCCACGCTTCCCACACCGGAAATCATGGAGAACTGGTCGGCCAGGGTATTGTCCACGTAGTCATATTTCTCCTCCAGGGTGGCCTCCCCGGTGAGGGCCAGCTTGATGACGCTCTGGGCGTTGATGTCGATCTTCTCGATAACGGGGCGTTCCGCGTCGTCGGGGAGATCCTCCAGGGCGGCATCCACCTTCTCCCGGACATCCACGGCGGCGATGTCCACATCGGTGCCCAGCTGGAACTCCAGCCGCACATTGGCCACGTTCTCCAGACAGGTGGTGGTGATGTGCTTCAAGCCATCCAGGGAGGAGACGGCGTCCTCGATGTGTTTCGCCACGTCCTTCTCCATATCCTCCGGCGTGGCCCCCACCCAGGTGGTGGTGATGGTCACATAGGGGATATCCGTGGCGGGAAGATTCTCCAGAGCCAGTTTCCGGTAGCTGTTCAACCCCAGCCCCACCAGGGCGATGAGGAGACAGGACATGGCCACCGGCCGTTTTGTGGATGCGTCAGCCAAAAACATTGCGCCATTCCTCCCGGGTTGTCACCGCACCAGGACGGCATCTCCGTCCTGGATCATGTATTGCCCTTCCACCACAATCTCCTGCCCGGCGGAGAGCCCCTCTCCGGAGACCTCCACCATGCCGTCCTGGGTGATGCCCTCCTGGACGGGGATGGCCCTGGCCATGTTTTCCACCACGGTGTAGAGGAGGAGGCCGGAGGTGCGGCGCACCGGCACGGAGAGAGGCACGGCGAAGCCATGGGAGCGCTCCAGCTCCACGGCGATATCCACCAGCTGGCCGGGCACCAGTTCCTCTCCCTCCGCCACCGTGAAGAGTCCCCGGACCTGGAAGGTGCGCAGCCCGGGCTGGATGTCGGGGCTCTTGTCGGTCACTGTCACCTCCTTCAGAGTGCGGCCCTTGCCGTCTCCCAGGCGAAGCACCGTTTCCCCGGGCTTCACAACGGCGTAGTAGTCGGCGGGCAGGCTCACCACGGCCCGGAGGCGGAGGGGATCCACCACCTCCACCACGGGAGTGGCCACCCCCAGTTCCTGGCCCGGCTCCTGGAGACGGGCGCTGATCCGCCCCGCCATGGGGGCCTTCACGGTGCAGTCCTCCAGGCTTTTCCGGGCGATGGAGAGGGAGGCCTCCGCCAGGCGCACCTGGGCCTCCTCGGCGGCCACATTGGCCTGGGCCAGAGCGAAATCCGCCGTGGCGGCCTGGAAATTCAGCTCATAGGTCTCCTTCTCGTTGGCGGAAACATTCCCCTTCTGGAAGAGTCTCCGGAAGCGCTCCACATCCAGGGTGGCCTTGTGAAGGCTGGCCTGGGCCTTCTCCTCCTGGGCCCGGGCCACCGAAACCGCAGACTGACGGGCCGCCAGAGTGGCCTCCGCCACCAGTACCTGATCCCGGTAGGTGCGCTGGTCCATGACAAAGAGAACCTGCCCCTCCTGAACCGTGTCCCCCTCCTCCACCAGCACCTTCTCCAGGGTTCCCCCCACCCGGGCGGAGACCATCACCCGCTCCTTGG
This sequence comes from Lentisphaeria bacterium, assembly GCA_016302315.1. GTDB lineage: Bacteria > Verrucomicrobiota > Lentisphaeria > Oligosphaerales > Oligosphaeraceae > UBA1724. The sequence goes on along the minus strand of JAEDNW010000097.1, from coordinate 1,033 downwards.
CCTCCAGGGATCCCTTCAAGGTCAGATACCGGACGAAATCCCGCTCCGCCAGAGGCGCCAGCACCACCGGCGTCCCCTTGAATTCCTCCGAGGTCTCCTTGGCGGAGGCCTCCTTCTTCGCCCCGCAGGACACCAAAACCGCTCCCGCCAGGATGGCCAACATGCACAGATGCAGATTTTTCATGACTTCCACTACTCCTTCAACAAAAGTTCGTCCAAATTCTCCTTCATGGGGGCTTGCCGGTCCTCCGGCGTCCAGCGTGCGGCATCGGGGATCAGGGTTCCCGTGGCCATCTCCAGATTGGTCAGGGCAATGTCCTTGAGGAACGAGGTCTGGAGGAGAGCCAGATAGGCGTCGTCCATCTCCGCCCGGGCATCCAGCATCCGGTAGACCGGCTCCACCCCCTCCTCGCAGCGCTGACGATACTCCTCATACCGGGCCTCCTTGGCCTGGTAGGCCAGCTCCGCCAGACGGCGCTGGCTGTCGGCATCCCGCAAATCCCGCTGGGCGGAAATGACTTCCAGGATCACCGCCAGGAACTTCTCCTCCCGCTGCAGCCGGGCGGCCTCCCGGGCCACCTTGGCGCTGCGATAGCCGGTGACCTTGGAGAAGCCCCGGAACAGATCCATGGTGGCCGAAAGTCCTCCGTAGAGGTTGGTGGCCCGGTCCGCAATGTCATCGCTGGTCCAGGTGCCATTGAGGAATCCCCCCACCGTGGGCAGGAAATCCACCAGGGCCATGCGCACCTGATTCTCCGACTCCACGGTCTGACGGTCCATCAGGGAAAGCTCGGGACGCCGGGTCAAGGCGGTGAGCACCAGAGTCTCCAGGGACTCCGTCTCCTTCTCCCGGGGCTCCTGGGGATAGACCAGCTGCAGCTTATCCGCCTCCGCCGGGGAAAGGCCCAGAGCCTGGAGAAGCTGCCCCTTGACCAGGAAAAGCTCCCGACGGGCCTGCTCCAGGGCAATCTCCCGGGAACGCCACTGGGTCTCCGCATCGGTACGCTCCCACCCCAGAACCTGCCCCTCCTCG
>JAEDNW010000096.1:0-9503 GCA_016302315.1 Lentisphaeria bacterium | reverse complement strand
TCCGCTTCCTCTTCTGCAACGAGGAACACTCCCCCTGGCATAGCGCCGACGAGGCCCAGGAGGCCCGTTCCCGGGGAGACAATATCCTGGCGGTGCTGAATGTGGACTGCCTCTGCGGACGCCCCGAGGCGGACCGCCTGGCCAGACGCCATACCATGGCGGTGCTTTCCTCCACCCCGGAGGGACGCCCCCTGGCCCGCTTTGTGGCCGCCCAGGCCCGGGCGGAGGGCCTCCCCCTGGAATGCTACACCGGAGAACGGGAGGTCTCCGACGACGACGGCTCCTTCGTCCTGGCGGGCTATCCCCGGGCGGTGGTCTGCCAGGGCTCCCACCCCTACGGGGACGAACAATATCACCTTCCGGGGGATGTGCCGGAACGGGTGGATCTGGATTGCCTTCTCCTCTCCGTCCAGGCCATCCTGGCCGCCATTCTCCGGCTGGACCAGGAGGGCCTTGCCGCCCTGGAAAGGTAACCGCCCCGCCCCCCCGGAAAGAGCCGTCTCCCGGCGGCGGAGGTGGCTTCCTACACCCGCTGGAAGTGGAGCTGCAGGGAGAGCATATCCCCCACCGCCGGGGTGGCGATGGGATATCCCGCCTGCATCAGGAAGCTGCCCGGCCAGCTCTGGGTGCCGTCGGAATAGGTGGCCTGGGGATCCAGGCCCGGCAGCCGGAGATTCTGTCCGGCATAGGCGGCATCGTAGCGTACGAAGATTACGGTGAGGAGGAACTCGGATTTATCCTTGGCCACGTGCATCCAGGCCACCGCATTGTCCCGGTAGGGGCTGGAAAGCCGGTAGTAGTCCCCATTCTGGACCAGATGGTGGCACTGATGGTAGAACTGGCACTGCCCCTTCACCTGGGCCAGCTCCTGGGAAGGCATGCGGTCCAGATCCAGTTCGTATCCGAAGGTGCCGGCGAAGGCCACGGCCGCCCGGGTCTCCACGGGGGAGTATCGCTGGGAGAACCAGTTCACCGCCACATGGGCGCCCATGGCGGAGCAGGGATAGAAGAAGGAGGTGCCGTATTGGATGAAGAGGCGGGAGAAGGCGTCGGAGTTGTCGGAGGTCCAGAACTGGGGGGAGAAGGCCAGGATGCCGGCATCGAAGCGGCCGCCCCCGGCGGAGCATCCCTCAATGAGCATCTGGGGGAAGCGGCGGGTGAGGCGCTGATAGAGGTCGTAGAGCCCCAGGACATAGCGGTGGGAGAGCTCTCCCTGGCGTTCCGGAGGCAGGGCCGCCGAGCCCACCTCGGTCATTTCCCGGTTGGCGTCCCACTTCATGTAGTCCAGCTTTGCCTCCTGGATCACCTGGGAAATGGCCTCGAAGACGTAGTCCACCACTTCGGGGCGGGAGAAATCCAGCATATACTGGAAGCGATGATAGCTGAGGGAGTGTCCCGGGGCCTGGATGGCCCATTCGGGATGCTGGCGGAAAAGATCGCTGTCCCGTGAGACCATTTCCGGTTCGAACCAGAGTCCGAACTTCATCCCTTCGGCGCGGATGGCCTCCGCCAGCTCTCCGATGGTGCCCCCCAGTTTCTCCTGGTTGGGGGTCCAGTCTCCCAGGCCCTTGCGGTCGCTGCTGCGCCTTCCGAACCATCCGTCATCCAGGACCAGGAGTTCCACGCCGTTGGCCCTGGCGGTGCGGGCCAGCTTCACCAGCTTTTCCTTGGAGAAGTCGAAGTGCATGGCCTCCCAGTTGTTGATGAGGATCGGCCGGGGGGCATCCCGCCACTTCCGGGGAATCAGGTGGTCCCGGAGGAAGTCATGGAAGGCCCGGGAGAGGCAGCCCAGTCCCTGGGCGGAGAATCCCTGGAGGGCTTCCGGGGTCTGGAAGGATTCCCCGGGGCCCAGGACCCACTGGAAGCGCTGGGGATGGAGTCCCAGGTTCAGGCGGGTGCGATAGAGGGGGCTCTGTTCCACCTCGATGGCGAAGCTGCCGCTGTAGACCAGGAGGGCGCCGTAGGCCCGGCCCGCCTCCTCATTGGTGTCCCGCTCGCAGAGGATGACGCTGGGATTCATGGCGTGGCCGGAGAGTCCCCGGGTGGATTCCAGGACTTTCAGGCCGCCCTGAAGGGGTTCCCGGTGGAAGCAGCGCTCCTTTCCCCAGAATCCGTCGAAGTAGCACACATCCAGGGATTCCCCCCAGAAATCGGTGGTCAGGGAGGCGGCCCGGCGGAGTTCCACAGGGGCATCGCCCCGGTTGGTGATGGCCATGGAGCGGGCCAGGACGGGGAGATCCCGGAAGGCGGTGTAGCGCAGAAGGAACTGGACCCGGGTGGCGGGATCCTCCATCAGCACTTCCAGGGTCTGGGCCTCCGATTCCTCCCCGTAGCTGGCGGGCAGGCCCGGCAGGGCGGGCTTTCCGGGCAGGAGGCGATGGGAGACATAGCGGGGATCGGTGACCTGGGTGCCTTGGGCGGAGCGCACGGTGGCCGTGGCGGGGGCATAGACGCCGATGTCCTCCGGGGCGAATTCCCAGAGCTGGTGTTCCCGCCAGACCTGGTTGTCCTCGGGGGCCAGAGTAGGTTCGGAAGGATAGGGATTCTTGCCGTTGAGGCGGGTGAGTTCCTCCAGCACCGGGAGGGCGGGGCCCCAGTAGAGATGGCGGAGTCTGCCATCGGAGGTCACCTGGAATGCGTAGGAGGCGTTTCCGGCATCCAGCCGGAAGACGAGATTCTTTTCCTGGATTAGAGAGGTCATCGCCATGGATGTTTCGGGTATCGGCGCTGCAGCTGCGCCTTGATGGAGGGGTAATGGACCTGCCAGAAGCGGGGCAGATCATCGGTGATCTGGACGGTGCGGAAATTGGGGGCCAGGATGTCCAGGAGGACGGGGATGGTGCCCCGGCCCACAGTGACCGGCCCCGTGACATCGTAGAGTTCCTGGATCTTCGCCCTGCCCTTGGGGGGCTGGCCAGGATGGTATTCCAGCCGGAGCTTCCGGTGATTGGGCAGGGGCAGGGACCGGGGAGCCAGCTGCTGGACGGCCGAGACCTGCTCCGGAGTGAGAAGCTGCTGCAGGAAGGGCAGCGCCGGCTTGTTGCGGACGGCGGAATATTTGGTCTCCCCCTGGCAAAGGGCCCGCTTCGCCTGGAGACACTCCTGGGGAGAGTATTCCGGCAGCCCCAGCTTGGGGAAGCGCTCCCGGAGGAAGCGCACCCGCTCCATCCAGTCCTGACACTCCTCATCCCACCCCAGCAACGGCATGTTGTTGGTGGACACCACCTGCTGGAAGAGCATCTCCGCCGCCGCATCCGGGTCGGGATCGTGGCGGAGGGACTCCTCCAGCACCAGGCCCAGGCAGGTGAGGCTGCGGCGCTGGTAGACCTGCTGGCGGACGCCGTCCCACACCAGTTCCTGGGATTCCTGGAGGGCCTGGGGGAAATCCTCCCAAAGCCACTCCTCCCGGAGGCCGGAGACCAGGGAGAGCTCGGTGGTGGTGCCGGGGAGTTTTCCGGCGGAGATCTCCCGCATTTCCGCCGCCACAAACAGGGTCTCCTCCCGCACCAGGGACTGGGGAGAGAGGACCGCCCGGCGGCGGCCCGCCAGTTCGCAGGTCAGGCTCCCCTTGTCCAGCCGTTTGGCCAGGCGGTCCGGGAAGCAGCGCATCAGGACCCGGGCCAGAGCCAGGGGAGGATTGGGGCTGGGGGAGTAGTTTTCCTTCGGGGCGAGCCTCAGAAGATCCTGCCAGGTACGGCAGACCTCCCGGGCCGCGCCGGAGAGAATCCCCAGGCGCGTGCAGGCCTCCTCCTGAAAGTGACATTCCCGGGCCTGCTGCAGGAGGGTCAGCTGGGCCATGAAGTCGGACTGGGGCGCAGGATCCCCCTGGGAGCGCTGCTGACGACGCAGCTCGCTCCGGCGCTGAGTGAGGGTGTCGGCGGTGCCCCGCCGAAGCATCAGGGGACGCCCCTCCAGAATGGCGGCGGCGGCGCAGGCCTCCCGGAAGACGCCCTGGAGTTTTCCCCAGTGGAGAAGAAGGGCCATCCGGGGATGGGCAGGATATTCCCGGACCTGGCGTCCGGTGGGGGTGACGTCCCCCTGGTCATCCAGAAGCCCCAACGCCTCCAGCAGCGCCCGGGCGCTTTGGCGGGCCCGGGAAGGGGGCGCCTCGTACCAGGGGAAAGCCTCGTCGTCCCGGTATCCGCAGCAATGGATGGTGAGGATGGGATCCGCCAGATCCAGGCGCTGGATTTCCGGGAGGGTATGGGGAGTGCGGTGGTCCTGCTCCAGGGCGCTCCAGAGGCGACGGCAGAGTCCCGGCGCCTCCCGTCCGGCCCGTCCGGCCCGCTGTTCGGCGGCATCCAGGGAGATGGGGACGGTCTCCAGGAGATTGACTCCCCGCTGGGCGTCGTAGCGGCTGACTTTGGCCAGGCCGCTGTCAATGACCAGGCGGACGCCCGGAATGGTGAGACTGGTCTCGGCAATATTGGTGGCCAGAATCACTTTCCGGCGGTCGGCGGGCTCCATCACCGCATGCTGGGCCTCCGGGGACATCTCCCCGTAGAGGGGAAGAAGGAGGAGGGGTTCGGAGAAGCGGGTCTGGCGGATGGCCTCGGCGGCATGGCGGATCTCCGCCGCCCCGGGCAGAAAGACTAGCACGTCTCCCCCATAGCCGGCCTCCAGGAGTTCCTTCAGGGCGGAGGCCACGGCGTGATAGAGATTGCGGAAGGTGCTGCGGGGCGTGTAGGAAAGCTCCACAGGAAAGAGACGGCCCCGGGCCTGCAGACGACGGCTCCCCTGAAGGAAGGCGGCGGCCCGCTCTCCGTCCAAAGTGGCGCTCATCACCACCAGCCGAAGATCCGGACGGGTGCGGTTCCGGAGGTCGTAGGCCATGGAAAGCCCCAGGTCCCCGTCCAGGGTGCGCTGGTGAAATTCGTCAAAGACAATGGCTCCATATTCATCTAAGTCCTTGGGATTCAACAACATACGCGTTAAAATCCCCTCCGTGACAAAAAGGACCCGGGTGCGGGAGGAGACCGCCCGGTCGTAGCGGGTCAGATAGCCCACGGTCTCTCCGGCCTTCTCCCCCCGTTCCCAGGCCACCCGCTCCGCCAGCATCCGGGCGGCCAGACGCCGGGGCTGCAGCACCAGAATCTTCCGGGACTCCGGCAGAAGCCCCAGGAGCCACTGGGGGATCTGGGTGGATTTTCCGCTTCCCGTGGGGGCGGAGAGCACCGCCATGGCGCCAGGGGCGGCCAGGGCGTCGTGGAAGGCGTCCCGGATCTCCTGGATGGGCAAATCCGTTTGGGAGACAGAGGGAGGAGGCATGGAGGCGGCTTAGGAGCGGGAGACGGTGTCGATGAGGGCGAGAGTGCGGTCGATGGCCCCCCGGTGGGTTTCCACCAGGGCCTGGGCGCGGCGGCCCAGTTCCTCCCGCTTTTCGGCATTGCTCATCAGCTCCTGGAGGGTGGGGAAGAGGAGGGCATCCCCCTCCACGGGCTGGGCGGCCCCGGCCTGGCGGAAGAGCTGGTCGGAAATTCTCCATATGGCGGCCATAGAGGATGGCCTTTCCGAAGATGGCGGGTTCGATGATGTTGTGTCCGCCGGTCTGCCCCGCCAGGCTCTTTCCCACGTAGCACAGGTCGGCCGTGCGATAATATCCCATCAGCTGTCCGGTGGTATTCACCAGCAGCACCTGGGCCTTGCCGTCCTCCGCCTGGGGGGGATTCCCGGAGACGGGGGCCACGGCCTGCCAGGGGAGATGGAAGGCCTCCAGGACGGCGGCCACTTCCTGGGCCCGTTCGGCGTGGCGGGGCACCAGAATCATGCGCCACTGGGGCTGGGAGGGCAGGATCCGGGCGAAGGCCTGGCAAATCAGCTCCTCCTCTCCGGGATGGGTGCTGCCCACGCAGAAGAGGAGATGGCTTTCCTCCCCGAAGGCCTTCCGGAGGGTCTCCTCGCTTTGGCTGGCGTTGCCCGGGGCCACCTGGTCAAACTTCACGGTGCCCACCACATGGATGCGGTCGTCCTTGCCGATGACCCGTTCCAGCCGGGCCTGGTCCTCGGGGGTCTGGACGCAGAGGAGGCTATAGGCCCGGAAGAGCTTGCGGAAGAAGAATCCCCAGCGGGCGTAGCCGCGGCTGGAGCGGTCGGAGAGGCGTCCGTTCACCATCACCACAGGGGCGCCGAAGCGCCGGGTCTGCCGGATGAGATTGGGCCAGATCTCCACCTCCAGAATGGCCAGGAGACGGGGATGGATGAGGCGCACCCCATGACGCACCATCCACCAGCAGTCCATGGGACAATACACGCACACCACCTGGGAAGGCAGCCCCTTCTTCGCCGTGGCAAAGCCCGTGGAGGTGCCGCAGGAAAGCACAAACTCCTCCTGGGGATGGCGCTCCTGCCACCGGCGGATGAAGGAGATGGCCTCCACGCACTCCCCCACGGAAACCGCATGCACCCAGACCGGGGACTTCAAGGCCCGGAGACGCTCCTTCACCTCCCGGGGGAAGATGCCGAAGCGCTCCCAGAAATCCCGGGTCAGCCCTCCCCGGCGCAGGATATGCACCACATAGAAGGGGAGATAGAGGAGAAGGAGGAGGGGGAAGAGGAGATTGTAGAGGAGGAGCATGGCGGCGGGGAGGAGAGGGGGCGGAAGTTCGGGAGAGGGGCGGGCTTAGAATCCCAGGGTAAGCTGGTTGGGGTTGTCCGCCGGGGAGCGTTTTCCCCGGCGCTTGGTCTCGGCCAGCTTGGGGCGGGTCCGGTCGTCTTCGTCGAACTCGTTGGATTCCAGATTCTCCAGGACCTGCCGCGCCCGTTTCAGAATGGGCCGGGGAATGCCCGCCAGACGGGCCACGTGGATGCCGTAGCTGCGGTCCGCAATGCCGGGAACGATCTTCCGGAGGAAAAGAATCTCCTCCCCCTGCTCCCGCACCAGCACCGTGTAGTTGCGGAGCCCCTTCTTGGTGAGGGCCAGATCCGTGAGTTCGTGGTAGTGGGTGGCAAAGAGGGTACGGGCCTTGGCGCCGGGGGTGTCGTGGAGATATTCGGCGATGGCCCAGGCCAGGGAGAGTCCGTCAAAGGTGGAGGTGCCCCGGCCGATTTCATCCAGGATGATCAGGCTGTTGGGGGTGGCGTGGTTCAGGATGTTGGCGGTCTCCACCATCTCCACCATGAAGGTGGACTGGCCCCGGGAGAGGTCATCGGCGGCCCCTACCCGGGTGAAAATGCGGTCGGCCAGCCCCACCTTGGCGCTCTTCACCGGCAGAAAGGAGCCCATCTGGGCCATGAGCACCAGAAGCGCCACCTGACGGATGTAGGTGGATTTTCCCGCCATGTTGGGACCCGTGATCAGGGCAATCTGCCCCTCCCGGGCGTCCAGCTGGCAGTCGTTGGGCACAAAGGCCGCCTCCGTCATCCGGGCATCCAGGACGGGATGACGCCCCTCCAGAATCTCCAGCACCGGCTCCTCCACAATCTCCGGACGGACATACTGGTATTGGATCGCCACCTGGGCCAGACTCTCCAGGCAATCCACCTGGGCAATGGAACGGGCACTCTTCTGAATCACCGGCAGCGACTGGCAGACCTTCTGGCGCAGCTCCTGGAAAAGCTCGTATTCCAGGGCGCGGGACTTTTCGTCGGCCCCCAGGACCTTGTCCTCGATCTCCTTCAGTTCCGGGGTGATGAAGCGCTCCCCGTTGACAATGGTCTGCTTGCGGAGATACTCCTGGGGAACCTGATCCAGGAAGCTTTTGGAGACCTCGATGAAGTATCCGAAGACCTTGTTGAAGCGGACCTTCAGGGACTTGATGCCGGTGCGCTGCTGCTCCTGGAGCTGGTATTGGGCGATCCAGTCCTTGCCCTCGGAGGAGGCCCGGCGCAGGACATCCAGTTCCTGGTGATACCCGGACTGGAAGATGCCGCCGTCGTGGATGGTGGCGGGGGGTTCCTCCACCACTGCCCGGCGAATCAGGCCGGCCAGCTGGGGCAGTTCCTCCATCTCCGCCTCCCGCTCCCGGAGCATGGGGGCGTTGGCATCCCGCAGCAGCGTCTTCAAGCCCGGGAGCATCTCCAGGCCATTCCGGAGGGCCACCAGATCCCGGGCCGTGGCATTGCTGCCCACCGCCAGACGGGTGACCGTGCGCTCCAGATCCCGAATGGCCGTCAGGGCATCCCGGATCTCCCCCAGAAGCATGGGCTTCTCCACCAGGTTGGACACCGCCTCCTGACGGCGGAGAATCTCGGAACGGCTCCGCAGGGGACGCAGCATCCATTCCCGCAGCAGTCTAGCCCCCATGGGGGTGATGGTTTCATCCAGCACCGAAAGAAGGGTGTTGTTCTTTTCCCCGGTGAACAGGGGCTCCACCAGCTCCAGATTGCGCTGGGAGATCCGGTCCAGAATGAGGCATTCCCCGGGCTGATAGGCGGTAATGGAGGTGATATTGGAGGCGTCCTTCCGGAGATTCTGGCAGGCGTAGGAGAGGATGGCCCCCGCAGCCCCCAGGGCCACCTCCATGCCCCGGCAGCCAAAGCCGTCCAGGGAGGCCACCCGGAAATGCCGCTGGAGCTCCTGGGTGGCCAGCGGAATGTCAAAATGCCAGTCCTCCATGCTGGTCCAGGAGAGGTGCAGAGGGAGCTGGGGAGGGAATCCCGTGCGCTCCCAATGTTCCAGCGTGGTGGCCGGCGCCAGCACCTCGGCAGGATTCAGGCGGGTCAGCTCCGCCTCCAGCTCGTCTGAGGTGAGCTCCGCCACCCGGAACTCGCCAGTGGACAACTCCAGGGAGGACAGCCCCCACACGCCTCCCCGGGAGGCGGGCAGCAGAGCCGCCAGATAGTTGCTGCGGCGGTCATCCAGCAGAGAATCCTCCATGACCGTTCCCGGAGAAATCACCTCCGTGATATCCCGCCGCACCAGGCCCTTGGCCTGCTTGGCATCCTCCATCTGATCCGCCAGGGCCACCTTGTAGCCCGCCGCCAGGAGCTTCGGCACATAGAGGCGCACCGCCTTGTAGGGAACGCCGCACAGGGGCGCCCCCGCCCGGCTGGTCAGCACCACATTCATCAACCCCGCCGCTATCCTGGCATCCTCGAAGAACATCTCATAAAAATCCCCCATGCGGAACATGAGGAGCGTATCCTTGGGAAGGGAGCGCTTCGCCTCCATGTATTGCCGCATGCCAGGAGTCAGTTCTCCCACGGAGGAAGAGTTTTTCGGGGTATCCGTCATGAAAAGGGGGTGGGGGGTCTTGATTTCGCCGAGTTTCAAAATATACCCCCCTCTGGGGGGTCCCGTCGAACCCTCCCTCCTCTAGAAAACCCACAGGAAAACCACCACGCCCCACCCACCCCGTAACCGGGGTTCACAAGGATGCCCCCTGTGTCCCCCGCAGGCGGGGGAATGTGTAGCGTCAGGACTTTCCCCGAGGGCAGGTGAGAGTCGTGTTTTTGAGGTTACCGGGGGTACCACCGCTTTTGGCGCTACACCCTCCCCCCCATCCCCCCGTCCCGCGGGGTGGCAGGATCGATAGACGGGGATGAAGGCCGGGTTCATCCCGGCC
>JAEDNW010000095.1:0-9682 GCA_016302315.1 Lentisphaeria bacterium | reverse complement strand
CCGCAGAAACAATGGTTAGTCATGTCGAAGAAGACAAAGCTTGAGATACCAGAGTCCGTTTGCCCGCTCCATCTTCCTACCAGGGAAAAGCCGCCAGAGCATCACGCTTCGGCGGCTTTTTCGTTCCCATCCCCCCCTCAGTTGCTCCCCGCCGTTTCCTCCTCGCCATGCGTATTCCTCCAGAAATCCTGAAGCGTCTGGGAGAGTGCCGGATTCTGGCGCCCCGCCTGATGGAGGGGCTGCCCCTGGTGGGATTCCAGCGCAGCCGACGGCCTGGGGAGGGGCTGGAGTTCCATCACTATCGTCCCTACATGGCGGGGGATAATCTGCGTCATCTGGACTGGCGTCTCTACGGACGGGGAGGCGGACTCTCCGTCCGGGTGCAGACCCCTGATGCGCCGGGACGCTTCGCCATTCTCCTGGATGCCTCCGCCTCCATGGGATACCAGGGGAGCCGGTCTTCCTGCAGCAAGCTGTCCTTTGCCTCCCTTCTTGCCGTCTGCCTGGGGTGGGTGGCCTCCCGCCAGGGGGAGCAGCTGGGCCTCTTCGCCTATCAGCAGAAGCTCCTGCCGCAATCCGGGGAACGGCTCTCCTTCGAGGTGCTTTGTGCCCGGCTGGATGCCCTGGAGGGCCAGGCCGCAGAACCCGGCGCCCCGGAAGCCGCCCTGCAAGCCTGTGGGGATTTCCTGGCGGGGCGGGGCATCGCCCTCTGGCTCTCCGATTTCCTGGAAGAGGAGGAACAGCTGGCGTTCCGGCTCCGTAGCCTCCGGGCGGCCTGCAGCGGGGTCTATGCCATCCAGGTGCTGGACGGGGACGAAGTCCATCTCCCCTTCCAGGATGTGCTTCGCTTCCGGGATCCGGAGGGGAAACGGCGGGAAGTGACCGCCCTGGCGCCCCTGGCCCGAAAGGAGTATCAGGACCGCCTGCGGGAACACCAGGGCCGTATCCAGGCCATCTTCCAGGGGGAGGAAATCCCCCTGCTGAGTCTCACCAGCCGGGAAGACCCGGGGGACGCCCTGGCCGCTTTCCTGACGTCCTCGGGGAACGTCTCTTCGTCCTCCCTGCGCACCAGGTGAGGAAAACGAGTTTTGTGCAATACATTAAGCCCCGTTTCCCTTTGTTCCCCGCCCCGTCTCCCCTCCGTCGGAGGCCATGAGGCCTGGGCGGTGGATCCTCTCGCACCCATCCCCCCACTTCTTGTCTGACGCATTTCCCTGGAAGACCAGGAGAAGGCACAGGTTTTTATGCTGAATAAACATACTGTGGAGAAAATCGGCGGGACTTCCATGTCCCGCTTCGGCGAAGTCATGCGGAATGTCATTATCGGACACCGCAGCCCGGCAGATTACTACAACCGGATCTTCATCGTCTCCGCCTACGGGGGAATCACCAATCTCCTGCTGGAGGACAAGAAGACCGGGGCTCCCGGCGTCTACGGACGGTTCGCCATGGACGATTCCGCCTGGGAACAGGCCCTGGAAAGCGTGCGCCAGAGCATGCTGGAATACAACCGCTCCTTTGTGAGCATCGGGCTGGACCAGACTGCCGCCGATGAGTTCGTCAACCGGAGAATTGACGGGGTCTGCGAGTGCCTTCACGACCTCACCAATCTCCGCTCCTTCGGACACTTCGACCATAAGAGCTTCCTCCCCCAGACCCGGGAACTCCTCAGCGCCGTGGGCGAGGCCCAGAGCGCCTTCAACTCCGCCAATATCCTCCAGCGCAATGGCGTCAATGCCCGCTTCGTGGATCTGACTGGCTGGAAGGTGGATTCCCTGCCCACCTTCGACGACGCCATTCTGGAGGCCTTCAAGGATATCGATCTGAGCCAGGAACTCCCCATCGTCACGGGCTATGTGAAGTATGACGAGGGCATCATGACCCACTTCGACCGGGGCTACAGCGAAATCACCTTCAGCAAGATCGCCGTCCTCACCAAGGCCCGGGAAGGCATCATCCACAAGGAGTATCATCTCTGCACCGGAGACCCCAAGGTCATCGGCACCGACAAGGTGAAGATCATCGGCCACACGAATTTCGACATCGCCGACCAGCTCTCCGACCTGGACATGGAGGCCATCCACTCCAAGGCATCCAAGGACATGGAACAGTGCGGCATCCCCATCCGGGTCAAGAACGCCTTTGATCCCGAAAATCCCGGCACCCTCATCAGCTGTGACTACATCTCCCCCACCCCCAGGGTGGAGATGATCTGCGGCCGCAGCGATGTGGTGGGCATCGAAGTGGTGGATCCGGAAATGGTCTCCAAGCCCGGATACGACTACACCCTGCTGCAAAGCTTCGTGGATTATCGCATCAGCTACGTGACGAAGACCACCAACGCCAATACCATCACCCATTTCGTGCCCAGCAAGAAGATGCCGATCGAAGGATGCATGGAGGATATCCGGCGCCGTCTTCCCCAGGCCTCCATCTATTCCTTCCCGGCGGCCATCGTCTCCATCATCGGCACCAACATGAAGATCCCCGGCTTCCTTTCCAAGGCGGCCAAGGCCCTCTCCGACGCTCACATCAATACCCTGGCCATGGTCCAGTCTCCCCGGCAGATCAACATGCAGTTCATCGTGCGGCGGGAAGATTTCCACAAGGCCCAGATCTCCCTCCACCGGGCACTGGTGGAGGAAGTGGAGTAGTCCGGAGCCTCTCCCAAGGGGACTCCCGTTCTTCTCCGGCATTGCCGGCACTCTTCCAAAGGGGAGGCGGCGGAGGAATCCCTCTGTGATCTCCAGACACAATGGGCGGTCTACCTCGCAAGGGGAGGCCGCCCTCTCGCATTCCGGGAAAGCCCCCGAAACAAAACGTCACCCGAATTTCCCATGCCTCTCCCCTCTTCTCTCCCTCGCCCGGCACGCCGCCGCCTCGGCTACGGTCCCCTCCTCGCCCTGTGTCTCCTGGCCATGCTGGCGGGACACGCCCTGGGGCAGGAAGCCCCCGGCACGGAACTCCGGGGGGCCTGGATCCATTCTCCCCGGGGAATCCCAGGATGGGGATGGGATGCCACGGTGAAGACCCTGGCGGATCATGGCTTTAATGCCCTTTTCGCCAATTTCTCCTGGACCGTCTCCGGAGACTATCCCAGCCGGGTCTCCGTTCCCCATCCCTCTCTGCGCCAGAAGGATGGCACCGTCCGGGATCTGCTCCAGGAATGTCTCGACGCCTGCCGGAAATACGGGATCCAGCTTCATGTCTGGGTGGTGGTGTGCAACATGGGGGAGCATACCCCGGAACCGGTGAAGGAAGCCTTGCGGAAGGCCGGCCGCACCCAGGTGGATAGCCAGGGCGCTCCCTCGGACTATCTGGCGCCCCAGCTCCCGGAAAACCAGGAACTCCTCCGGCAGGTGCTCACAGAACTGGTTACCCATTATCCCGTGGATGGCGTCCATCTGGACTACATCCGCTATCCCTTCGGGGAATACGACTGCTCCCCCGCCGCACGGAGAGATTTCCAGAAGGCTCTGGGGCGCCCCGTGGCGGATTGGCCCAGGGCGGTCATGCCCGGCGGTGTCCTCCGGGAACCCTATCGCCAATGGTGCCGGGACAATGTCACTTCCCTGGTCCGGGTGGCCCGCCAGGCCCTGCGGGAGGCCCGCCCGGAAACGGCGCTTTCCGCCGCCGTCTACGGATACTGGGTGGGAGCCCGGGAGAGTGTGGCCCAGGATGCGGTTGTCTGGGTGGAGGAGGATCTGGTGGATTTCCTCTGCCCCATGAACTACAGCGGAAAGCCGGAGGATGCGGCCGGCTGGCTGGCCCGGCAGATGCAGGCCGTGGAGGGACGTATCCCTCTCTATTCCGGCCTGGCCAACTACATGTGCGAGACGCCGGAGGCATTGCGCAAGGAGATCCGGGAGGCCCGGCTGCTGGGAGCCGAGGGCTTCGTGTGCTTCCAGCTGAAGGAGAATTTCGCCCGGGAATGGCTCCCGATTCTGGGAAAGAACGAGACCGCCCTGAAGGCTCCTGCCCCACGACACTGGGGCGCCCCTCGCCCCCGCTGGAAATGGACGGGAGGAGAGTGGTGGAAGGCGCCCTGGTTCCTCTTCTGGCAAGAGGATCACTGGACTTCCGTGGTCTGCCAGGTGACCTTCCCGGAGGAATGGAACCCCGAAGGCCAAGGGAACATCCGACCCCTTCTGCTCTTCCAGGGCCGCCCCGCCGCCCTTCAGGCAAAGACCCGGTGGCTGGGGGAACGCACCCTGCAGCTGGTCTTTACGCCGGAAAGTCAGGGAATCTATCAGTGGCACCTGGAAGAAAAGGGCAGGGCGGCAAAGACCGCCAGCCTCTGGAAGTCCACTCCCTTTCTCCTCCAGGAACAGGGAAAAAACACGACTCCCTGAGGATGTCCCGGATTCCTCCCCGGGTGTAGCGTGAATCCCTGTGGGTAGCGTGAATCCCCGGGGTGTAGCGTGAATCCCCGGGGGGACTGGGATTCCACCACGTGGCCCGCCATGGACAAGCGTCCGTGGGAATTTCGAGCGTCCCTGGCCCTTTTTTCGACGGTACTTTCTAGAAAGGGTATCCTACAGGGGATGGCGGGATGGGGGCGAGGGGAACCTCTTACCCCGCGCGCGTACGCACATACATCTCCCCCCCCCATCTCAACCCCGTTCCGCCGGGCAACCACGGAACGGGGAAACGGGGGCACGGGGGCACGGGGGTGTCCCCCGTCTTTGGCGCGATTCCCATCCACCCAGAACCCCGGAGGGGTGACAGGATCGCTAGACGGGGGTGCGGGAGCCACAAAGGGGCGACCAAACCCCCGGGATGGCGGGATGGGGGCGAGGGGGAACCTCTTACCCCGCGCGTTTTTCTCGCGCATACAACCATGGGAATGGCACATCCCGGAGTCGTTCCCACCCCCGCTGGCGGGGGACACAGGGGGCAATCCTCCTGAACCCCGCTTGCCGGGGTGACAGGATCGCTAGACGGGGGTGCGGAAGCCACAACGTGGCGACCAACCCCCCGGGATGGCAGGATCGATAGACGGGGGGGAAGCGGAAGCGGGAACCCCTGGGAGTTCAGGAGGCATGGGGAAACCTTTGGGGCGATACCTCCACTCTCTGCGGAGGATGGCGGATTTTTTCCTCGGAGGG
Organism: Lentisphaeria bacterium; assembly: GCA_016302315.1. Classification (GTDB taxonomy): domain Bacteria; phylum Verrucomicrobiota; class Lentisphaeria; order Oligosphaerales; family Oligosphaeraceae; genus UBA1724. The sequence continues at coordinate 4,574 of JAEDNW010000095.1, read as the reverse complement.
AAAAATTCCCTGCCCCCGGGAGGCTGCGGAAAGCCCCCGGCGGGGGCGACAGACCCGGGAATCCGGCATATATTCCCCGACTTACGGGCTTCATGGTTTCCCCGTAGGAAATCATGGTCTTTCCCGGACTTCCCTCCCCCAGAAATGGGGGGACCAAAGGGGGAGGGTCAAGATCGTCTAGTTTCATCGGCCTCACGGCGTCGATTTGCGTTGGAGGGGTCATCTACAACAACCCCTGACTTCCAGGAAATCAGGAACATACAGGAGAAAAAACATGCCGGGTAAAATCAACACCCAGGACGGCAATTACGCAGCGGCGTATGTGGCATACGCTCTGAGCGAAACTGCCGCTATCTATCCCATCACTCCTTCCTCCACCATGGGAGAGTGGGTCGACCAGTGGGCCGCCGAAGACAAGCGGAACATCTGGGGCAAGCAGGTCTCCGTGGTGGAGATGCAGTCCGAGGCCGGCGCCGCAGGTGCCGTCCATGGTATGCTGGCGGCTGGCTCCCTGACCACCACCTATACCGCTTCCCAGGGGCTCCTCCTCATGATCCCCAACATGTACAAGATCGCCGGTGAAATGCTCCCCACGGTCTTCCATGTTACCGCCCGCTCCCTGGCCTGCCAGTCCCTGGCCATCTTCGGTGACCACTCCGACGTGATGGCCTGCCGGAACACCGGCTTCGCCATGCTGGCCGCCAACTCCGTCCAGGAAGAGATGGACATGGCTCTGGTGGCTCACCTGGCGACCTATCCCTCCAAGGTCCCCTTCCTCCAGTTCTTCGATGGCTTCCGCACCAGCCACGAGGTCCACAAGTTCGAGGAAATCCCCTACGAGGAAATCGCCAAGCTGGTGGACCGCAAGGCGGTGGCCGAATTCCGCGCCCGGGGACTGCGCCCCGAGGCTCCCGTGACCAAGGTGGGCGCCCAGAATGGCGACGTCTACTTCCAGGGCCGCGAGACGGTGAACAAGTACTACATGGCCGTGGGTGACATCGTCCAGGAGAAGATGGATGCCGTGGCCAAGGTCACCGGACGGGCCTACCACCTCTTTGACTACGTGGGCGCCCCCGACGCCACCGATGTGATCGTCTCCATGGGCTCCTCCTGCGAGGCCATCGAAGAGACCATCAACTACCTGAACAGCACCCGGGGAACCAAGTACGGCCTGGTGAAGGTCCGCCTCTATCGCCCCTTCTACGCCGACAAGTTCCTGGCCACTCTCCCCAAGACCGTGAAGCGCATCGCCGTCCTGGACCGCACCAAGGAGCCCGGCGCCATGGGCGAACCCCTCTACATGGATGTGAAGGTGGCCATCAACAACCCCGAGATCACCGTCATCGGCGGACGCTACGGCCTCTCCTCCAAGGACTTCACCCCCTCCATGATTCTGGCGGTCTACAAGCACCTGGAGCAGAATGGCTTCCATGGATTCACCGTGGGCATCGAGGATGATGTGACCCACACCAGCCTGAAGGTGGACGAGCACATCACCACCGAGCCTGCCGGAACCACCGCCTGCATGTTCTACGGACTGGGCGGCGACGGCACCGTGGGCGCCAACAAGACCACCATCAAGGTCATCGGACACCTCACCGACAAGGACGCCCAGGCCTACTTCGCCTACGACTCCAAGAAGTCCTTCGGTCTGACCTGCAGCCACCTGCGCTTCTCCGACAGCCACATCAAGTCCACCTATCTCATCACCAGCCCCGACCTGGTGAGCTGCTCCTGCCCCGCCTACATCGGCCGCTACGATCTGCTGAAGGGCCTGAAGAAGGGCGGTGCCTTCCTGCTGAACAGCCCCTACTCCAACGACGAGGTCTTCGGCAAGCTGACCCGGGATATGCAGGAGTACATCATCAAGAATGACATCAAGTTCTACAATGTGAACGCCGATGCCATCGTGAAGACCAAGCCCGGCCTCCGGGGTAAGGGCGCCAACACCGTGATGATGGTGGCCTACTTCAAGGTCTCCGGCATTGTTCCCTTCGAGGAAGCCGCCAAGGAGATGAAGGCCCTCAACGCCAAGACCTTCTCCAAGAAGGGCCAGGCGGTCATCGACATGAACAACGAACTGGTGGATGCCGCCGCCGACGCCTGCGTCCAGGTGAAGGTCCCCGCCTCTCTGGATGGCGTGCCCTGCGTGGAACACCAGAAGCTGATTCCCGATGACGCCGACGACTTCGCCCGGAAGATCGTGGAGCCCTCCATGCGGAACAATGGTGATGCCATCCCCGTCTCCGCCATGAGCCTGGACGGCACTCTGCCCACCGGCACCGCCGCCCTGGAGAAGCGCGGCTTCGCCCCCAAGGTGCCCAAGTGGAACATGGACAAGTGCATCCAGTGCGGCATCTGCGCCTCCAGCTGCCCCCACGCTGCCATCCGCACCAAGCTCTTCAAGCCCGAGGCGCTGTCCGCCGCTCCCGCCACCTTCCAGACCAAGGAAGCCATGCCCAAGGCCGACGGCCTGCGCTTCAAGGTCCAGGTGTATGTGGAAGACTGCATGGCCTGTGGCGTCTGCCTGGATCAGTGCCCGGTGACCATGAAGGCCGTCAAGGATGGCAAGCCCGAGAACGCCGCCCTGGTGTGGTCCAGCCTGGCCGCTGAGCGTGCCGCCGGCGAAAACGAGAACGAGAAGTTCTTCGAGAGCACCGAGGACAACCTGCTGGGCAAGAACAGCGTGACCACCCTGAAGGGCGCCATGCTGCGGAAGCCTCTCTTCGAGTTCTCCGGCGCCTGCGCCGGCTGTGGCGAAACGCCCTACGTGAAGCTGGTCAGCCAGCTCTTCGGCGAGAACATGATCGTGGCCAACGCCACCGGATGCTCCTCCATCTACTCCGGCACCTTCCCCACCATCCCCTACACCAAGGCCAAGAACGGACGCGGCCCCGCCTGGGCAAACTCCCTCTTCGAGGACAACGCCGAGTTCGGTTTCGGTATGCGCCTGGCGGTGGATTCCAACCGGGAAACCCTCAAGGCCTACTGCGACAAGGTCCTGGCCAGCGAGAAGGCGCCCGCCGATCTGAAGGACGCCATCCAGGGCGCTCTCCAGTTCTGGGATGCCTCCAAGACGCCCGAGGCCGCGGTGGCCCAGGCTGCCGCCAAGGCTGTCATCGCCAAGTATGCCGCCCAGTGCGACTGCCCCGATCTGGCCAAGGTCAACGAACTGTCCGACTACTTCACCGACAAGTCCGTGTGGATCATCGGTGGTGACGGCTGGGCCAACGACATCGGATACGGCGGCATCGACCACGTGGTGGCCATGAACCGGAATGTGAATATCCTGGTTCTGGATACCGAGGTGTACTCCAACACCGGCGGACAGGCCTCCAAGTCCACCCCCACCGCGGCTGTGGCCAAGTTCGCCGCCGGCGGCAAGCGCACCTACAAGAAGAACATGGGCTTCATGTGCATGAGCTATGGCTATGTGTACGTGGCCAGCGTGGCTCTGGGTTACGACCGTAACCAGACCCTCAAGGCCTTCCAGGAAGCCGAAGCCTACGATGGTCCCTCCATCATCTTCGCCTATGCGCCTTGCATCGCCCACACCATCGATATGAGCAAGACCCAGACGGAACAGAAGCGCGCTGTGGAGGCGGGATACTATCCCGTCTACCGCTTCAATCCCGCCGCCGAAGCCGACAAGCGCTTCAGCTGGGATGTGAAGGCCGCCGCCAATGGCCAGTTCCAGGACTTCCTCATGTCCGAGGGCCGCTACAAGCTGCTCCAGAAGGCCAATCCTGCCCACGCCGCCGAGCTCTTCGCCCAGGCTGAGGCGGATGCCGCCAAGCGGATGGAATTCATCCAGCAGGTGGGTAAGATGATGTAGTCTCCCGCCTCACAGGGAGGCCGGAAATCAAACGGCCTCCCTCTTCCCCCAAAGCCCCTCGGGAATTCCCTTTCCCCAGGGGCTTTTTTTTGCCCGGGAAAGAGTGATTCCTGGCAGGGGAGCAATCCTCATGAACCCCGCCTGCCGGGGTGGGAGGATCGCCCAAATATTCCGGCGGTGAAAAATGGGAGCACGTCATTCTCTCACCTTTTGACGCGATTACCTTCCCCCTTGAACCCTGCCTGCCGGGGTGGCAGGATCGGCCCAAATATTCCGGCGGTGAAAAATGGGAGCACGTCATTCTCTCACCTTTTGATGCTATCACCTTCCCCCTTGAACCCCGCCTGCCGGGGTGGGAGGATCGCTAGACGGGGGTGAAGGCCGGGTATTCCCGGTAAGGCCAAAAATACGTTCTTCTGGTGCTCCGGGGGCTGGTGATATGTCGTGAGTTTTACCGGAGGGATTCCGGTGGGGAAACCCTGACGCTGCCACATTCCCCCGCTTGCGGGGGGCAGGGGGGCAATCCTCATGAACCCCGCCTGCCGGGGTGGGAGGATCGCTAGACGGGGGTGCGGGAGCCCGGCAGGGCGACCAAACCCCCGGTAAGGCCAAAATACGATCCGAACCCCGTGTGCGGGGTGAGAGGCTTGTCTACCCCGTGGGTGAAGGCCGGGGCATCCCGGCCGGGAACCCCCGGGGGCAGGATCCCCGAATCCCCCCCGTGCGGGGGCTTTTTGGG
>JAEDNW010000094.1:0-9719 GCA_016302315.1 Lentisphaeria bacterium | reverse complement strand
CCCCCAACACACAGCAATCCGGCGCCGGGGAAAGCCCTACCGCCCCCTCCCCGGCGCCTCCTCCTTCCCCCAAGACCATCATGGAGACCATCGCCTTCTTCTCGGATGTCCACGGCGTCCCCGCCACCCTGGAAAAATTCCTCCGCCAGGCGGACCGACTCCAGGCCAGTCTCCTGGTGCTCCTGGGGGATGCCCTCTACCACGGTCCCCGCAACGGGGTCCCCTATGCCTACGACCCCAAGCAGGTGGCCGCCCTTCTCAACGCCCAGGGTTCCCGGATCCTGGCCGTCCGGGGCAACTGCGACAGCGATGTGGATCAGATGATGCTGGACTTCCCCATCATGGCAGAATATTCCCAGCTGATGGCGACGGGAAGACGCTTCTTCCTCACCCACGGACATCTCTATCACCGGGACTACATGCCCCCGCTCCCCCAAAACGCCGTCTTTGTCCAGGGACATACCCATCTTCCCGCCCTGGAAACCCTCTCCAACGGCATCACCTTCCTGAATCCGGGCTCCATCAGCCTGCCCAAGGGAGGATTCCCCCCCACCTTTGCCCTCCTCCACCAGGGAGAACTCACCCTCCGAACCCTGGAAGACGGCGCCCCCTTCTCCCTATAATCAAAGACGACATTCCCCCCATGGGTTCCCGGCCGGGAATATCCCCGGTCTTCCCCCCACAGAGTATTCGGGCCTCTCCCCCACCCCGCTGACGGGGGCTCAGTTCACGGGGATCATGATCATGACGAAATGGAGGCTTCCCATGGGTGCCAGGGGGAGGCAGTGGAGACGGGACCGCGCCAGGTCCGGGCGATGAACGTTTCCCCCATCGGGAGCATCCACCAGGATTCTGCCCACAGGGATCCCCGGCGGCATCATGCCCCCCAGGCCACTGGTCACAATCTGCTGTTCCGGGCTCACCTGCAGATCCTTGGGAAGATATTCCACGGAAAACCCCAGTTCTCCTCCCGGGAAGGGAGTATCTCCCTGCCCCTGAAGAACGCCCACCGCCTGGTTTCCGGAGAGGGCCACCCCAAAGCGACATTCTCCGGACAACAGGGTCACCACTTCGGAGGAGTGGGCATGGCAGCGAATCACCCGTCCGAAGGCATATCCCTCCACCAGCACCAGAGCGCCGGGCACCACACCGTCCCGTGCCCCGCGATTCACCAGGAGCCGGTCATTCCAGCGCTGGGGATCCCGGGAGATCACCTCGGCCACCAGGGCCCGCCAGGCCTGCCGGGGAGGCAGGGCCAGAAGCCGGCGCAATTCCTCGTTTTCCCGGGAGACATCCTCCAGGGCATCCAGGCGAATCTTCAATTCCTGGATCTGGCGTTCCGCCTCCCGGAGAGCCTCCTTTCTTCCCAGGCGGCCGGGGTGAAGCCAGCGTATGCCGTCCCCCACCATGCGTACCAGGGCGTTTCCCAGGGAGACAGCGGGAGAGAGGACGGCCCCTGCCATCCGGCGTCCGGGAGGCGTCAGGGCAGCCAGGAGGCAAAGGAGAATCCCCAGGCCCAGGATAATTGCCCGGAGAGCAGAATAGGTTTTCCGGGTGGAGTCAGGCAAGGGGGGAGTTCTCCTGGTGGGAAGGGGGACGTTCCTCGCCGCGGCGGCGTCGGAAGAAGTCCTTCAGTTCCTGGGCACATTCCTGGGCCAGCACGCCGGAGGTGACGGGAGTGCAGTGAAGGCCACCGGGGAATCCCGTGATATCCAGGGCGCCCCCGGCCGCCCCCATCCGGGGATCGGCGGCTCCAAAGACCAGGTGTCCCACCCGGCAGTTGACGATGGCGCCGGCGCACATGGGGCAGGGTTCTTTGGTCACATAGAGGGTACAGCGGGTCAGCCGCCATTCCCCCAGGGTGCGGGAGGCCTGCTGCAGAGCCAGGAGTTCCGCATGGGCCGTGCCGTCCAGGGATTTTTCCACGGCATTGGCGGCGGCGGCCACCTCCCTGCCCTGGTCGTCCACCACCACGGCCCCCACGGGGACCTCCCCTTCCTGGGCGGCCTGGCGAGCCAGGCTCAGCGCCCGGCGCATCCACTGTTCATCGATGGAGGAGACGGTATCCATTCTTCCCTGGGAGGGGATTCACGAAGCCCGGAGAAACAGATTCCCCCCGCCGACACTCTTCTCATGCCGAGGGGGGGATTCCTGCGTTTCAGGCAGTTTCCGAAGCCTTAGGGGAGCTTCACCTGGAAATCCGCCGCCTTCAGCATGGCGTCGAAGTGCTCCCGCATGGCCGTCTCATGGGCCATTCCCTTCAGATACTCCTGGATTTGTTCCCTGGCCTCCTCGAAGGAAACCGTGGAGGCTTCCTGGGAGGCGCCGGCCAGGATCAGATGATAGCCGAAGGCAGTCTGCACCGGCTGGCTCACCTGCCCTTCCTGCAGATTCACCAGGGCCTCCTCAAACTCCGGCACCATGGATCCCAGAGGGAACTCTCCCAGAGCCCCGCCCTGCTCCTTGGAGGGGCAGTCGGAATATTCCTTGGCCAGATCGGCGAAATTGGCGGCATCCGGCGCAATCTTGCTCTGGATCTCCTGGATCTTGGCCAGGCAGGCATCCTTCTCCTCCTGGGTGGGCTTCTGGCTGGGGAACTGCACCAGGATGTGAGAGGCACTGTAGGTGGCCGGCTGCTGGAAGGCTTCGGTATTCTCGTCGTAGAACTTCCGGATCTCCTCTTCGGTAGGCTCGGTCACGGTCTTGCCCACCGTCTCTTCCAGCTGCATCATATACTTGGTCAGAATCGTCTGCTGGGTGAATTTCTCCAGAAGATCATTCTCGGTGAGCCCCATGGCCTTCAACTGCTCCTCAAAACCCTCCTTCATCTGCTCCTTGGCATTCTTCAGCTGCTCCTGCGCCGCCTCCATGTCCCCCACAATCCCCAGCTCCTGGGCCTGCTGCAGGAAGACCTTCTCAATCCCCATGTTCGACGCCAGCTGCTTCAGGAAATTCATCACCATCTCCTCGGTGAGGGGAACTCCCTGGCTCAACGCCATCTCCACCTGGGGACGAACCTGCATCACCAGCGCACTCCGGGTCACCAAAACCCCATTCCGGCTCACCACCACATCTTCCGGCAGTTTTGCCGCCAGGGCATCGAAATCCAAGGCGGCTTCCTGGGCGGGGGCGGCTTCCACAGCCTGGGCGGGGGCGGCTTCCTGGGCGGGGGCGGCTTCCACAGCCTGGGCGGGGGCGGCTTCCACAGCCTGGGCGGGGGCGGCTTCCACAGCCTGGGCGGGGGCGGTCTCCGGGGCGGCGGGGGCGGCTTCCTGGGCCTTGCAGGCGGAGACGCCGAAAATCAGGGAGGCGGCCAAGAGGAAAAGAGAACGTCTCATGGGTGTTATCCTTGCGTAGTGCGTGTTTTTTTTAGGGGGGGGGGTTGGGAGACTGCCTCCACCCTCCTTGCTTTCCCAGGCCGCCTCGGGAGAGATTCCCGGGGCGTGGAAAGAGAAGAGAGGCCGGGGCGTTCGCCTCATTTACGTCATGTCAGAACAAAAAGGGCAGTTTCCTGGCTTTCCCGCCAAGAAGGAGGGGAAGGCGGATCATGGGCAAAAGACGGGGGATAGACAGAAGGAATGGCCCCCGGTTCCCTTCATGGGAGCCAGCGGTAGAGAAAATCCGCCGTTTCGGCCACCCCGGTCACGGGGGCTACTTTACCCGCTGGGGGAAGAAGTTCCCGATATTCCGCCAGAAAAGCAGGGGAAAAATCCCCGGGAAAGGCCTCCATGGCCTTCTGCCACAGAAGCAGGCTCTCCATATACGCCAGAGGAGAGCGGGTGAGCCGTCCCCGGAGAATCCGGCCCGTCATGGTGAGGGGGGGCTGGTCAGCCAGGCGCTTCTTCAAGATCTCCCGGTCTTCGGCGGAAAGTTCCTCCCAGCGGAGCCAGGAGGCCAGTTCCCGGGCGGCGCTCCACCCCGGGGCTTCCAGCCACGCCCTGGGGGAGTCCGCAAGACAGCCCAGCAGCTCCACGTCCCCCCCGGACCGGGGGAAAGCCTTCAGGCACTGGGGCACCCGGGACACCCACTGGCGGGTCAGCAGACATAACTCCAGCTCCGCCTCCCATTTCCGGCACTCCCGCTGGAATTCCTCCTGCCGCAGCGAGGCCAGGAGAGCCTCCTGGGAATCCCAGAAGGCGGGAAAGGTCTTCGGGGCCATCCGGGAGAGTTCCTGGCGCCAGGGAGAGAGGAAATTCAGGGAATCCTCCAGATCCTGGGACTTTCCGTAGGGGCGTCTGGCGCAGAAGAGGGCCAGTGCCTGGAGAGCCTGGGGAAGGCCCCGAAGCTCCAGAAGGGCGGGAGAGGCCCGTCCCTCCCGTTCCGCCTGGTCCAGGAGGGCGCCGAAATCGTGGAAGCGCTGTTCCTGCAATAGTCGGCTGGCTTCCTCCATCAGCTCCCGCTGTCCGTTTTCCTCCTGAAGGATCCGGGCCACCTGGGGTGCCAGCTTTCCCTCCTGCTCCCAGGCCTGCCAATGCGTTCCTCCCTGCTGTTCCAGGGCAAGCCCGCTTTCCACCAGAGCTTCGCTGCCCCCCAGATCATAGGCGGGGGCGGTGCGTTCCTCCTTCCTGCGGCAGGAGAGAGCAAGCAGAAGCATCGACACCAGGAGAAGGCACCGAAGCCCCGGAGAATGAGGAGGAAGGAGAAAGGCCATGTACGGTGGGGCAAAGGGAGGGGGGATTTCCCGGAGAGCCTCTGCCAAAGGCGCAGGGACAGGGGGTATATTAAGCCTCGGTTTCGTCCTGGCGGAGCCGGGGATGGACAGAAGCGGCCTACCCTCCCCGCAGCCGCCAGGGCAGCAGGCGGCTTTCGGGCCCCGCATTTCCGGGAACCCTTCCCCGCCTCAGAGAAAACGGGGAGAATATATAGCCTGCAAGCCGTGCGGCGGCCTCCCTCCGGGAGGGAATCCGCCCCCTTTCCCCTCCCTTCCCCAGCCCGCGAAATCCCCAGGAGGTTTCCCCTTTCATGCCCCGTGCCGATGGACGCCAACCCCATGAACTCCGCCCCCTCGCCTTCGTCCCGGACTTCCAGTGCCATCCTCTAGGATCCGTCTTGGCCGTCTGCGGCAGGACCCGGGTGGCCTGTGCGGTTTCCCTGGAGGAGAAGGTGCCTTCCTGGATGAAGGCCCAGGGGGTTCCCGGGGGCTGGATCACGGCGGAATATCAGATGCTGCCCAGCGCCACAGGCACCCGGGGAGAGCGGGAATCCACCCGGGGCAAAGTCTCCGGGCGCACGGCGGAGATTCAGCGGCTGGTGGGGCGTTCCCTGCGGGCGGTGGTGGATCTGGAAAAACTGCCCCCCGTCACCCTCCATGTGGACTGCGATGTCCTGGATGCGGACGGCGGCACCCGCTGCGCCTCCATCACCGGCGCCTGCGCCGCCCTGGAACTGGCCTGCCACCGTCTTCTGGCCCAGGGCACCCTGGCCCAATGGCCCATCTGGGCCCGGGTGGCGGCGGTTTCCGTGGGCATCGTCTCCGGCGAACCCCTCCTGGATTTGTGCTACGGGGAGGATTCCGCCGCCGAGGTGGACATGAATGTGGTGATGACGGAGCAGGGGCGTTTTGTGGAGCTGCAGGGCACCGGGGAGGAGGCCACCTTCGACCAGGCGCAGCTGCAGCAGATGCTTTCCCTGGCCCAGGGGGGGCTCCGGCATCTCTTCCAGGAGCAGGAGCGGGTCATCCGGGAGGCCCTGGCCCATGTCTGACAAGCCCTTTGTCAACGACCTCACCTGGTCCGTCAGCCGAAGCCGTCTTTTCCGGAGCTGTCCCCGGGCCTACTACTACCAATACTATGGTTCCTGGGGAGGCTGGAGCTATCAGGCCCCGGCCCAGGCCCGGCTCCTCTATCTCCTGAAGCAGATGACCTCCTTCCCTCTCTGGGGCGGAGATGTGGTCCACCGGCTCATCAAAAAGACCCTGCTGACCTTTCAGGAGACCCGGCAGATTCCCTCGCTGGCCCAGTTGCAGGAGGAGGCGCGCCAGGCCCTGAACCAGGGGTGGCAGGAATCCCGGAAGGGGCTCTGGAAGCAGGATCCCAAGGGCCGGACCAACCTCTTCGAGCACTACTATGAGGAGGAGGGGGAAACGGTTCCCCCGGAGCAGATCCAGGCCCTCCGCACCAAGGTCTTCGATGCCATGGAAGGGTTCCTCTCCTGCGGCGTGCTGGAGGCCCTGGCCCCCCTGCCGGTGGGACAGTGGGGTTCCGTGGACAGGCTGGACACTTTCGTGGCCGGGGAACTCCCCCCCATGGGAAATGCCCCCGCCCTCCCCCTGAAAGTGTGGTGCGCCCTGGATCTCTCCTACCAGGATTCCCAGGGCATCCTCCACATCCTGGACTGGAAGACCGGCAGCGAACACCGGGAGGAACTGCGCCTCCAGCTCTCCTGCTACGCCCTCTACGCCCTGGAAAACTGGAACGTCCCCCTGGAACGGATCTCCCTGGAAGGGGTCTTCCTCAACGACGCCGGACGAATCAGCCACTACGAAATCTCCCCGGAAACCCTGGTGACCGCCCGGGAGCAGATCCTGAAAAGCGCCAACGCCATGCGGGCAAAACTCCAGGATCCCCTCCAGAATACGGCCCAGGAAGAGGATTTCCCCTGCACCAGCGATCCCCGGAACTGCAGCCGGTGCCCCTTCCGGAAGGTCTGCCCCCTCTTCCTGGATCCCATGACTGCCCAGAATTCTTTTGAGCCTCTGTTCTAGATAATGTTGTAACTACTTCACAATGAAGATGTTATGACATTTTAACATTTCCCTGCCTTCCCTTTTGCCCCCAAGGAGAAATTTTCCATGAGCCAGCCCCCATTGGACGAGCACTGCGTCTTCTGCAAGATCATTTCCGGCCAGATTCCCGCGGCGAAAATCTACGAGGACGACCAGGTGCTTGCCTTCCTGGACATTGCCCCCTTCAACTTCGGCCACACCCTTGTCATTCCCAAGCGCCACTGCCATGGGGTCAGCGACATGCCCGAGGAGAGCCGGAATGCCCTCTTTGCCGCGGCCGCCCGCCTGGCGCCGGTGGTGTTGCGGGTCACGGGGGCGGCGGGGTTCAATCTGCTGATGAACAACGGTCAGGCGGCGGGTCAGGAAGTGCCCCATGCCCACCTGCACATCATTCCCCGGTTCATGGACGACAAAGTGCTTCTCAACGCTCCCCAGAAGCAGTATCAGGGAGAGGAGATGGCCCAGCTCCAGGAGAAGATCCGCTGCCGTCTGGCGGCCCGTCAGGAATCCGAGGCCCAGAACTAGCGGAAGAGTTTCCCCATGGCGGCGCACACCCCTCCCTCCGACGACGGTCTGGATGCCCAGCGGCAGGCCAATCTCCAGCAGGCGATAACCCTTTCCCGGCAGGACACCCGCTACCCGGCGGCGGCCTTCCTCTATCTTATGGACACCCTGCGGGAGATGCTGGATGCCCGGAAAGAGGGGGATCACGTCACGGGGAAGGAAGTCTGCCTGGCCCTGCGCCAGAATCTCCAGAAGGACTTCTCCCTGATGGCCCCCGATGTCCTGAAATCCTGGAACATTGTGGAAACCAACGACTTTGGCAACATGGTCTACGACATGGTGGACGCCGGGCTCTTCTCCACCTCCCCCCAGGATTCCCGGGCGGATTTCGTGGATGTCTACCCCATTCCCGGCGCCCTGGCCCTCCCCCAGGAAGAGCGCCGGCAGAGCTGGCCCGTCCTGGAACCCTAGCCCTCACTCTCTCCTTTCTCCCTTCTCCCCCTGAATCCCCATGCTCCTGCACCACCCCTCCGCCTCCTGGAATCTCACCTACGGCGATGACGCCGTCGGCGGCCCCCTCCTTCTGGAAACCCAGGGCAAGCCACTTTTCCGCGCCATGCACTGCGCCCTGGACGGACAGCCCGAGGCCCCCTTGACCCAGAGCGTGGCCAGCTATGTGCGCAAGGGGGGCTGCGCCATCCTCCAAAGCAAGGGGACCTTCCCCGGCCAGGCCCCCGTGGAGATTCTCCAGACCCAGCGCATTGCCGCCAACACCATCCGCTTCACCTACGACATCACCTGGAAGGCCGAAGGCGCCCCCCTGAAGCAGGGCCTGGAGCTGGGAAGCCTGCGCCTGGAAGGGAACTGGACCCGCTATCTCGCCCTCTCCCCCCGGGAGGTGGCCCAGACGCCGCCGGAATGGCGCCCCCTTCCCCAGGATCTGGACAAGACGCCCCTGGTCCTCGCCCCCATCCCCACCGTCCTGCTCCTGGAAGACCAGGAAGGCCGGCGCCTGGAATATGGCCTGGGCCACGACCTCTGGCGCTGGCAGAAGGGGCTCAACGGTGAATTCCTCCATGCCACCAACCGGCTGACCCTCTCCCGGGACCAGGAGGGGCTTCTCCTGCAGCGCCACGTTGCCTACTGCGATCCCCAGGAGGAGGCCCGGCTGGCCGCCCGGCTGCAGTCCACGCCGCCCTTTGCCGCCGATCCCGAAAGCGGCGCCCCGGGGCGTCCCGTTCCCGTCTCCTGCCCGGAGAAGCGCCAGTACCGGTTCCAGGCCTACCTTTCCTGGAGCGAGCCTGCCTTGGCGCCCCAGCCCCTTTCCCCGGAAAGTTCCCCCCTGGAACTCACCTGCACCCAGCAGGGCGGCCTCCAGAATCTCTCCCAGGCCATTCCGGAGGGAGTCCCCCCTTGCCTGGTCCTGAATCTGGCCACCATCCCCTTCCCCCAGAACTCCCATGTGGAGCGGGACGCCACACCGGGGGCGCCTCCCTGCTGGGAGAGCCGCGCCTTCCAGGCCCTCTTCCGCCGCTGCCTCCGTCAAATCGCCAATGCCGGCGCCGAAGGCACCCTCATTCTGAAGGGCGTTGCCCCGGGGGAATGTCAGCGTGCCAGCCATTTGGCCCGCCGGGGAGAGGCCCTGCCCCATTGGGATCTTTCCGCCATTCTGGAGACTCTGGCCTGGGCCCGGCAGATCCTCCCCGAGACCTGGAGCCTCCGGGCCGACGTCGCCGCTCCCTGGGACCTGCTTCCCTCCCTTTCCGTCCTGGGAGCCCCCTCCGGCTTCCGCCACGCCCAGGAATAGCCACCCATGCGCCGAGACAGCCAGTACCAGTTTTTGGATGCCGGAGCCGGGAGGAAGCTGGAGCGTTTTGGCCCCTGGGTTCTTGCCCGCCCCTGCGCCCAGGCCGTCTGGCGTCCCCAGTTTCCCGCTCTCTGGGAGGAGGCGGACGCCGTCTTTTCCCGGGAGAACGGGGCCCATTGGCAATTTCGGGATTCCCGTCTTCGGGAGGGGTGGCACTGCACCCTGGGGGGCGTGGAGTTTTTCCTGAAGCCCACGGACTTCGGCCATGTGGGGATCTTTCCGGAGCATCTCCTGGGCTGGGGCATGGCCCGGGAGGCCATCCGGGGCTTCTCCGGCCCCGAAGCCCCCTCCATCCTCAATCTCTTCGCCTACTCCGGCGGCGCCACCCTGGCCTGCGCCCAGGCCGGAGCCCAGGTCTGCCACCTGGACGCCTCCCGGAAGATGACGGACTGGGCCCGGGAAAACGCCCGCATCAATCATCTGACGGAAGCCCCCATCCGCTGGATCGTGGACGATGTGACCAAATTCCTGAAGCGGGAACTGCGACGGGGCCGACGCTATGACGGCATCATCCTGGATCCCCCCAGCTTCGGACGGGGCACCAGCCAGGAACTCTTCCAGATCGACGCCTGCATGCTGGAACTCCTGGAACTCTGCCGGGAAATCCTCTCCCCCCGCCCCCGC
>JAEDNW010000093.1:0-9728 GCA_016302315.1 Lentisphaeria bacterium | reverse complement strand
GCTAGACGGGGGTGGAACCCCCGGCGGGAATATCCCGGCCGGGAACCCCTCGGGGGGCGGATTTTTTTCTGTTGGGAGCGGACTAAAAACTACATAACCACTTGCATATAAAGTGGTTACAATAAAATTCCCGCCCCTTATCCCCGTTTCAGGAGTTCCATGAATTCGTTTCGGGTGGCCTGGGAATTTCGGAAGGATCCCAGGACGGCGCTGGTGACCATCAGGGAGTTCTGCTTCTGGACGCCCCGCATCATCATGCACAGGTGGTGGCATTCCATGACCACCCCCACGCCCTGGGCGTCGATCTTTTCCCGGACATAGGAGGCGATCTGCTGGGTGAGGCGCTCCTGGAGCTGGAGCCTCCGGGCGAAGCAGTCCACAATCCGCGCCAGTTTGGAGACGCCGTAGACCTTTCCCCTGGGGATATAGCCGATATGGCATTTTCCGTAGAAGGGGAGGAGGTGGTGTTCGCAGAGGGAGTAGACCTCGATGTCCTTCACCACCACCATGTGGTTGCACTCCTCGCTGAAGAGGGCATCCCCCACGATGTCATCGGGATTCTGGGTATAGCCCTGGAGGAGGAACTGGAAGGCCTTCTGGACCCGCTGGGGGGTCTTCAGGAGTCCTTCCCGCTCCGGATCCTCGCCGCTGAGGCGGAGGATTTCCCGGACGTGGTCGGCGATGTTCTCGCAGGGGGTGGTGGGATCGGGGGTCTGGTTCATGAGGCAGGGGAGAGGGGAGGCGGGCGGGGGGACCTTACTCGAAGCGGCCGCAGCAGGCCTTGTACTTCTTGCCGGAGCCGCAGGGGCAGGGATCATTGCGCCCGATTTTGGGCTGCTGGCGCCGGACGGTGACGGGGCGGGGGGCCTGGGCGGCGGAGCCGTCTCCCTCGAACTGCCCCAGGGACTGGTGCATGGCCTGCTGTTTCCGGGCGCTGTCGCCGCCGGCGGCGTTCTGGCGGGTGCCGTCGGGAGATTCCAGCTGCTCCTGGGCGGGATTTCGGCGCTGTCCCTGTTCGGGGGCGGTGCGGCGCACCAGGCGATAGCGGAAGATGTCGGTGCAGACCGTATCCTTGATGCCTCCCAGGAGGGTGGCGTAGAGGTTGTAGGCCTCCTGCTTGTATTCCACCAGGGGATCCCGCTGGCCGTAGGAGCGCAGCTGGACGCTCTGGCGAAGGTCATCCATGTCGTAGAGGTGGGCCTGGTAGAGATTATCCAGGGCATTGAGCATGATGTAGCGTTCCAGCCAGCGGCTGGCTTCGGGGCCCTCCACCTTCTCCTTGATGGCATAGACCTGGTCGATGCAGTCCATAATGGCCTGGATCAGGGTCTCCGCATCCTGCTGGTTCTCCGGCTTCTCGAAGAGTTCCCTGGGGAAGGAGAAGGGGATGGTGCGGGCCAGCCACTCCTGGAGTTCGGAGGTATCCAGGGGGGTATTGCGGGAGCGTGCGGCGAAGGCGGCGTCCGCCCGTTCGCCCACGGCGGTGCGGATAAAGTCCATCAGGAGGGCCCGGGAATCCTCGTTGGTGAGGATGTCATGGCGGAGGCTGTAGATGGCGGCCCTCTGCTTGTTCATCACGTCGTCGTATTCCAGGGTGCGTTTCCGGACGCTGAAATGCTGCTGCTCCACCCGTTTCTGGGCCTTTTCCACGGCGCGGCTCAGCCAGGGATGGGAGAGTTCCTCCCCTTCCTGCATGCCCATGCGCTCCATGATGCCGGCGATGCGGTCGGAGCCGAAGAGGCGCATCAGGTTGTCTTCCAGGGAGACATAGAAGATGCTGGAGCCGGGGTCTCCCTGGCGGGAGCAGCGTCCCCTCAGCTGGAGATCGATGCGGCGGGCGTCATGGCGTTCGGAGCCGATGACGTGGAGGCCGCCCAGTTCCCGGACGCCGGGGCCCAGCTTGATGTCGGTGCCTCGTCCGGCCATGTTGGTGGCGATGGTGACAGCGCCCCGCTGGCCCGCCCGGGCCACAATCTCCGCCTCGCTCTGGTGCTGCTTGGCGTTCAGGACGTTGTGGATGATGCGCTCCCGGGAGAGCAGACGGGAGAGTAGTTCGGAGACTTCCACGGAGATGGTGCCCACCAGGACGGGCTGGCCCCGGCGGTTGCACTCCACAATCTCCTCGATGATGGCCTTGTACTTCTCCCGCTGGGTCTTGAAGATCCGGTCATCGTGGTCGATGCGCTGGCAGGGGCGGTTGGTGGGGATGGTGACCACATCCAGGTTGTAGATGGACTTGAATTCCGTGGCCTCGGTGGCGGCGGTGCCGGTCATGCCGGCCAGCTTCTCGTACATCCGGAAGTAGTTCTGGATGGTGATGGAGGCCAGGGTCTGGGTTTCCCGCTCGATCTTCACGTTCTCCTTGGCCTCCAGGGCCTGGTGGAGACCCTCGGAGAAGCGGCGCCCCGGCTGGGGACGCCCGGTGAACTCGTCCACAATGATCACCTTGTTGTCCTGGACCACATACTGGACATCCTTCTCGAAGAGGCAGTAGGCCCGGAGGAGCTGGGAGATGTTGTGGAGCATCTCCGACTTCTTGTCGTATTCCATCTGGACGGTCTTGCGTCGCTCCATCTTCTCCTCGGGGGAGAGGGTGGTATTGGCATCCAGGTCGCTGAAGATGGTGGGGAGATCGGGGATGACGAAGGCCTGGGGATCGGAGGGCATGAGCTGGCGGCGCCCCTTTTCCGAGAGTTCGGATTCCCCGCCCTTTTCGTCCACGGTGAAGAAGAGCTCCTGCTTCACTTCCTGGAGGAGGCCCCGGTTCACATCGGAGTGCCATTCGGCATCCACCCGCTCCAGACCCTTGCGGACGGCGGGATCCTCCATGAAGCGCCGGAGGAGCTTGTGCTTGGGCATGCCGATCTGGACCTTGGCCAGGAGGTGGTAGGCCTCGTCCTTCTCCTGGGCGGTGGCATTGGGCTTGTCCAGCAGGCTCTTGGCCTCCTGGAGCAGTCCGGCCACCAGCTTATACTGGAGTCCATAGAGGGCCTCCACCTGGGGTTTCACCACGTCGTACATGTGGGTGGAGACCTTGGCGGGGCCGGCGATGATCAGGGGGGTACGGGCCTCGTCGATGAGGATGGAGTCGATCTCATCCACGATGGCGTAGAAGTAGTCCCGCTGGACCAGCTCCTCCCGGGAGTGTGCCATGCCCATGTCCCGGAGGTAGTCGAAGCCGAATTCGGAGTTGGTTCCGTAGGTGATGTCGCAGGCGTACTGTTCCCGGCGCACCTGGGGGGACTGGTTGTTCTGGATGCAGCCCACGGTGAGGCCCAGCCACCGGTAGAGGTGTCCCATCCACTCGGAGTCCCGTCGGGCCAGATAGTCGTTGACGGTGACCAGCTGGACATTGCGTCCGGTGAGGGCATTGAGATAGAGGGGCATGGTGGCCACCAGGGTCTTTCCCTCGCCGGTGGCCATTTCGGAGATCTTGGACTGGTGGAGGACGATGCCGCCCATGATCTGGACATCGAAGGGAACCATGTCCCACTCCAGGCGGTGGCCCGTGACTTCCACGAAGTGCTCTTCCTCCTTCTGGGACTCCTTGAGACGGCGGCAGGCGTCCTTCACCACGGCGAAGGCCTCGCAGAGGATGTCGTCGGTGGTCTCGCCGTTCTGGAGGCGGTCCTTGAACTCCTGGGTCTTGGCCTGGAGCTGCTGGTCGGTGAGGGCACGGTACTCCTCCGCCTGCTGGTTCACCTGGTGCACCAGGGGCCAGAGTTTGCTGACCACCCGTTTATTGCGGCTGCTGAAGAGTTTTTTGATAATCCAGTCGAGAAGCATCTTGGGGCGTGGGGCAGAAAGGGGGGCGGAAGGAGGCGGAGGAGGGAGGCAGTCTCCAGGGGTGGGGAGACTATTTGGAGCCGGGGTGCACCAGGGGCTTGCCCTGGGCGCAGACGGGGCACTCCGCAGGGTTGAAGGTCTTCAGGTTGAGGCGCACCAGGCTGCGGAAGGGGAGGCCGAAATCCACGTCGCCGGCGCTGCGGTCCACCATGACGGTGACCCCCACGGGGATGGCGCCGTAGGAGCGGGCCAGGTCAATGGTCTGCTGGACCCGGCCGCCTTTGGTGACCACGTCCTCGGCGATGAGCACCCGCTCCCCGGGCTTCAGGGAGAATCCCCGGCGGAGAATCAGGTTGGACTGGTCGTCCTTCTCGGCGAAGATGGCCCGGGTCTGGAGGGCCTTGGCCACTTCCTGGCCCACCACGATGCCGCCGATGGCGGGGGAGAGGACCACGTCGATGGTTTCCCCGGCCCAGGGCTGGGCCATTTCCGCGCAGAGCTTGCTGGCGATGTCGGCGTACTGGAGGAGGAGGGCTGCCTGGAAATACTGGTCGCTATGGAGTCCGCTGCGGAGGAGGAAGTGTCCATTCAGGAGGGCTCCGGTGTCGGACATGTACTTCAGGATTTCGTTTTCGGTCATGGCTTGTGGTTCCTTGGGAAGAGGGTGGATGTCTGTCTATTGGAGAGTCTTCTTCAGTTTGTCGATGGCGTCGCACAGGGCGACGGCCAGTTTGTCCTGGTAGTCGGCCTTGAGGAGTTGGGGTCGTTCCTGGTCGTTGGTGAGGTATCCCAATTCCACCAGCATGGCGGGAGCGGGGCTGTCGATGATGACCTTGAATTGCTTCCGTCTCACGCCCCGGTCCTTGGCGCCGGAGGCTTTCAGGAGGGCCCGCTGGGTGAAGTAGGCCCACAGGGCGCTGGTTCTCTGGAAGGGGGTGGCGGCGCCTTCCTTGCCCAGGGTCGTGGTGCCCACGGAGGGGACCCCGGGAGGATTGGCCACGTAGACCTCGATTCCGTCGATCTTCTTGTCCTCCAAGGCGTTGCAGTGGATGGAAAGGAAGAGGTCCGCCTTCTTTTCCCGGGCGACGGCGCAGCGGGCGTCCAGGGTGAGGGTGACATCCTCGGTGCGGGTCATGGTGACGGTGTAGCCCCGTTTCCGGAGGATGGAGGCCACCTTCCGGGCCATGACCAGATTCAGGTTCTTCTCCAGGACTTTTCCGCTGGCGGCCCCCTGGTCCTTCCCTCCGTGTCCGGCATCCACCACAATGTGCTGGATCTTGCGTTTGGGGAGCAGAGAGGTCTGGAGGATGGGTTCCAAGAACTCGGTGTAGTCGGTCTTTTCCAGCAGAAAGAGGCCCTTCTGGTATTCCACGGGGAAGCTGAGGCTGCATAGGGTGCCGCTCACGGTGAAGAAGGACTCCTTCACCGTGAAGACAATGGCCTCCTTCTGGGGCGTCAGCAACGTGCAAATCTGGGTCTTCTCCTTCTTCTGGGCAGAGAACCGAAAGCCATACCGGGCCGCCACATCCTTCAAAATGACGTAGCGCCGCTTGTTGACGGTCATCTCCCGAATGGGCTTGGGAGCGGCCGCCGGCTTCTTGGGGGCAGCCTGGCCTCCCTGGCAGAGCAGGCAGGGAAGAGCCAGGAGCCCCAGCAGCAGAAGAAGGGGAAGACGGAAGGGGGTCATGAACGCTTTCTCCCGCGGACGGGCTTCTCCAGGGACTGGAGGAGGGCGGGATGCTCTCCCCGGATGACGGCGGCGTCAATGACACACTTGGCCTGGGGGGTATCGGATTTTGCCACGCCGGGCAGATCGAACATCACATCCAGCATCCGCTTTTCCATGATGGCCCGCAGTCCCCGGGCGCCGGTGCCCTTGGTGTGGGCGATGGCGGCCACGGCCTCCAGGGCGTCCTGGGTGAAGACCAGTTCCACGCCGGAGAGGCGCATGAGCTCCTGGTATTGGCGCACCAGGGAGTTCTTGGGTTCGGTGAGGATGTGGAGCAGGTCTTCCTGGGAGAGTTCCTTCAGGGTGGTGACAATGGGGAGGCGTCCCACGAATTCGGGAATGAGTCCGAACTGCACCAGATCCTCGGGTTCCACTTCCTTTTCCGGCGTCCTGGGGGTGGCGTCAGCGGAGGGAGACTCCTCCTTCCGGGCCCCGGGGAGGAAGCCCAGCTGCCGGGTGCCTCCCCGGCGCTCCACAATCTTGTCCAGCCCCACGAAGGCGCCGCCGCAGATGAAGAGGATGTTCTTGGTGTTCAGGTGGATGTATTCCTGATCGGGATGCTTTCTTCCGCCCTTGGGGGGGATGTTGGCCACCGTGTTCTCCAGGATCTTCAGGAGGGCCTGCTGGACACCCTCCCCGGAGACGTCCCGGGTGATGGAGACATTCTGGGTCTTCCGGGCGATCTTGTCGATTTCATCCACGTAGACGATGCCGATTTCGGCCTTTTCGAGATCGTAGTCGGCAGCCTGGACCAGGCGGAGCAGGATATTCTCCACGTCCTCTCCCACGTAGCCGGCCTCGGTGAGGGTGGTGGCGTCCGCGATGGCGAAGGGGACCTGGAGGAGGCGGGCCAGGGCCTGGGCCAGCAGGGTCTTGCCGGAGCCGGTGGGTCCCACCATCAGCACATTGCTCTTGATGAGCTCCACATCCTGGGCCTCCTTGCCCTTTCCCTGGGGAACCCGGCGTTCGTGCAGCACCCGCTTGTAGTGGTTGAAGACGGCCACGGAGAGGGTTTTCTTGGTCTGCTCCTGGCCGTAGCAGTACTGGCTCAGGTAGTCGTAGATTTCCCGGGGGGTCTTGAGGGTTTCCCAGGAGAGAGGGGCGCCGGAGGCCTGGGAGGGGGCGGACTCCTCCTCTGGGAGCTGGGCGCTCTCTCTCCGATCGGCGATCTCCTGGATGTGCATCATGCATTCGGGATCCTGGCAGACGGCCAGGGTGTCCAGGATGCCATGGGCGCATTGGCGGCAGATGTTGGGGGCGCCGGGATGCCGGAAGCCCAGGTCCACCCCCAGATCTTCACGGGACACCATGCGTCCGCAAATGTTGCAGACGGTCTTCTGGGGAGGCTCTCCGGCCTTGTTCTTGGGAGTACGGGGCATGGCGTGCTACTTCCGCTGGGTGTCCTTGGCCTTGGGTTCGATGAGTTCGTCCACCACGTGGTAGTCCACGGCCTCCTGGGCGGACATGAAGAAGTCCCGCTCGGAGTCCTTGGCGATCTGCTCGGCGCTCTTGCCGATGTGCTTGGCCAGGATATCGTAGAGCACCGCCTTGGTCTTGAGGATCTCCTGGGCCTGGATATGGATGTCCGCCGCTGTGCCCTGGCATCCGCCGCTGGGCTGGTGGATCATGATCCGGGAGTGGGGAAGGGCAAACCGCTTCCCGGCGGCGCCGGCGGCCAGGAGGACGGCGCCCATGGAGGCGGCCTGGCCGATGCAGTAGGTGCGCACATCGCAGGAGAGCATCTGCATGGTGTCGTAGATGGCCAGACCGGCGGAGACCACGCCGCCAGGGGAGTTGATGTAGAAATGGATGTCCTTCTTGGGATCCTCGCTCTGGAGGAAGAGGAACTGGGCCATGATGCAGTTGGCCACGGCGTCGTCCACCTCGCTTCCCAGCATGACGATCCGGTCTTTCAGCAGGCGGGAGTAGATGTCGTATTGGCGTTCGCCGTTTCCGGTCTGTTCGATGACATAGGGTGCGTAGAAGCTCATGGGGATGGGGGAATAGGGTGTTAGGGGTTGGGGTCTCCCGCGTATGCGGGCGGGCGCACGCGTACGGGAATGCCGCCGGCAGGCCTGGCGGGCCCGGGGCGGCGGCGGGTCTGTCTCCTTCCGCAGGCAGGGAGAGCGGAGGAAGGCAGAGGGTGGGAAAGAGGGCGCTCCTCCCCCGTCCGCTTCACACAGGAGGGCAGGAACGGGGGAGGGCGAGGGAGGCGCATCGCCGCTCTGGCGGCACGTCTCCCGTCAGAGCGGGAATGGGGATGGGAGGATTACTGGGCGTCGGCGGGGGCGGCTTCCTGGGGCTTTTCCTCCCCTTCCACCGTCACGTCGGCCTTTTCCACCATGAAGGCAATGGTCTTCTGGCGGACGAGATCCTGGGTCATTCTCTCCCAGGTTTCCCGGCTCTTCCGGATTTCGCCGAAGAACTGGTCCAGATCCATGCCCATTCTCTGGGCCTGGTTGAGGCAGTAGCGGTAGAGATCCTCCTGGCTGGGGGAGACATTCTCCTTCTTGGCCACCAGATCCAGGGCGTGGATGAAGCGGAGATTGGCGGGCACTTCCTTCTGGAGCTCCTCCAGCTCCTTCTGACGGGCCTTCTCCAGCTCTTCGCCTTCCAGCTTCCGGGCCTTCAGGCTCTCTTCCATCCGCTTGGTGGCATCCTCCAGGGAGCGGGCCAGCAGCTTGGGAGGCAGGGGATAGTCCAGGGCATCCCGGAAGGCGTCCACCACCTGGTTGTAGACATTGCCCATCTCGTTGTTCTCTTCCTGCTGCTCCATCCGCTCCCGCATGGACTTCTTCACGTCCTCCATGCTCTTCATGCCGGTCTCCTTGGCGAACTCCTCGTCAAAGGCGGGGGGAGTGAAGCCGTGGACTTCCCGGATGGTGAAGTGATAGGGGATGGTCTTGCCGGCCAGGGCTTCCACCCGGAAATCCTGGGGGAAGGTGATCTCCACATCCTTGGAGGCATCGAGGGCCACGCCGGTGAGCGCGGCGGTGATGCCGGGGATGCTCTCGGGCTCCCGCATGATCTGCCAGGAGTTCTCGCCGTTCAGGAGATATTTGGCCCGGGGCTCTTCCTTCAGAGACTCCTCCGCCTCCGTGGTGAAATCCACCTTCAGCATGTCTCCGGCCTGGGCGGGACGGTCCACCTTCTCGTACTTCCCGTGCATCCGCAGGAAAGTCTCCGCCGCCTCGTCCACACGCTTCTGCTCCACGTCCACCTTCTTCCGGGTGGCCTTCAGACCCTTGTATTCCGGCAGGGTGACCTCCGGGTAGATCTCCACGGTGGCCTTGATGGTGAAGTCCTGGTCGGGAGTGTAGGTGGGCATCTTGTCGCCCTCCAGATCAATGTCGCCGGAAAGCTGCAGCTCCTTGGTCTGGATCAATTCTTCCATGGCCTGATTCAGCAGACGCTGGGCCGTTTCCTCGCAGATGTCCTTGCCGTGCATGCTCACAATCATGGACTGGGGCACATGCCCCGCCCGAAAGCCACGCTTCGACACCTTGGAGGTATAGAAGGTCAGGACGTCCTTGTATGTCTTCTTGCCATTGGTGGCGGGAACGACTGCGGTGATTTGCAGGACGCAGGGTTCGATGGCCGTCAATTCGGCATTGAGACCGCTTTTGTAGGTTTCCACGTTCGACTCCTTCGATAAACAAAAAAGAGCTCTTTTGGGTCAATGAAAGCGACACCCGCCTGCACTGTGGCGAGGGCCGCAGGGATAGTGGCTTACTATAACCCGTAGACGGCAACCTGGGACACCTTGCCCCCATTGCACAGAATTCCCCCGCACGCCGCCGAGGGCGGACGGGAGGGCGGAAAGAACCTGCATGCATCCCCGGGAAGAATATCCGGGTCTCCCATCCCGCCCGGGGTTCGGATCGTATTTTTGGCCTTACCGGGGGTTCCCGGCCGGGATGAACCCGCCGGGGGTTCCCGCTACGCTCCACCGCCCCCGGGGGTTCCCGCTACGCTTCACCCCCGTCTAGCGATCCTGCCACCCCTGCCGGGGTTCTGGATGGATGGTAGTAGCGCCAAAGGTTTTTCCGTGTTTCCCCGTCTCAATCCGTTCTCGTGGAATGGGGGGGGACGTATGCGCGAGAGAAACGCGCGGGGTAAGAGGTTCCCCTCGCCCCCATCCCGCCATCCCCTGTAGGATACCCTTTCTAGAAAGTACCGTCGCCAAATGGGCCAGGGACGCTCGAAAGTCTCA
>JAEDNW010000092.1:0-9831 GCA_016302315.1 Lentisphaeria bacterium | reverse complement strand
ATCTAAAATTTCGTATCCTACGGTGAAAAGAAAAAGAAAATGCCGTCTATATAGTCTTTCCTCGTCGGAACAGAAAGCGTTTTTTCCTCCCAAGTTCCTCAAACCGCCTCCACAACCCCTCAAGGAGTAGTTATGAAACGGTCATTTACACTGATTGAACTGCTTGTTGTGATTGCCATCATCGCCATTCTGGCAGCCATGCTTCTGCCCGCCCTCTCCAAGGCGCGGGCAAAGGCACGGGGCATCGCCTGCGTGAACAACGAGAAGCAAATGGGGCTTGCCGCAGCCATGTATGGCGATGATTACAACGGCTACTGGCTCCACGCCAACGGCAGCCAGTATTTCGACTTCCGGATGCCCGGCGAAAACCGCCCCGCCAACGCCTTCGTGACCATGTCCCCCTACCTGGGAGGGCCGGACTACGACGAAATCAAGGCCTACGCCACCAGCGTAGGCTATGAAAAGGCCAGCAAAAGGACATTGAAGACCTACCTGTGCCCCTCGAACTCCCTCTCCACCCTGAGCGCCCAGTACGTCAAGCCCACCTACGGCTTCTCCGCCACAAACTACGTGGCCACTGGCTACACCCAGCCCCTCTTCCTGGACAAGTGCTGGGACGCCGAGCAAAGCAGCAAGCCGCGGATTTCCTCCCCCAGCACCATCATCCTGGGTGGCGACCTCTACTTTGGCAACGGCTACTACACCGCCCTGACCAACATCAAGTGGCATTATGACAACACGCCCAAGTCCGGCCTTGTCTACACCGTCCACAGCGGCCGGGCCAATCTGCTGATGCTGGATGGCCATGTGGAAACCCTGGCAGCGCAACAGATGCTGCAATCGGACCTTGTCGTGCCCGTCTTTGACTGCCGCTGCTATCATTTCAACTACGTGATGCTGGAAGACGGCCCCTTGGCAAAATAACCAGCCCCGCTGGCACGTCCCCCGCTCCTCCGCCACCTCCCCGCTCCACAAACGAAAATGAAACGAAAAACCACGGCATGGTTCCTCTCCCTGTCAGGAATTCTGCTTTCCCTTCTTTGTCCCCAGGGGACGGCCCGGGAACTCCCCCTGGAAAATTGGCGGGCGTGCCATCGGCTGGAATGCACCCTCACGGAGGAAGGCCACTTGAAATTGACGGAAATCGGCAGGGACTCCAGCATCCAGGTGGATGGGCTTTCCCTGGCCAAGGACGAGTTCAATACCGTCGTGGTCACCTATCGCGCCCAGGGAACGGGGAATCGCGGACAACTCTACTTCCGCGCCGCCCACGAATCCTACAGCGATGATCGGAAGTTCAACCTGCCCTTCCTGAAGGCGGACGGCACGTGGCATGCCCTGCGCGTGAACACGCAGGCTCTGGAAAAGCCGGAGAGCTGGAAGGACCAGGAGAAAATCTATGGCTTCCGCCTGGACATGACCGACGCCCAGGGAGGGGAAATCGAAATCCGCTCCGTGGAAATCTTCTGGGACGGAAAGGCGCGCCCCACCAGGAGCCGGGAGGAACGCCTTGATTCGCCTGCATGGCCTCCCGTCACCCCCGATTTCCATCCCGTTTCCCATGAAATGGTCAAAACTCCGTATTATGCCGGAGGGATGATTTCCCATCCCCAGGACAGGGGCCAACCGGCCACCTACCTCCTCCGAAAAAGGTTCCATCTTCCTTGTGGCGTAAAGCGCGCGGTGCTGGTTTTTCTGGCTGACGATGCAGGGGAAGTGTATCTCAATGGCACCCGCGTGCTGAACAAGGAGGGGTGGGAATCTCCCGCCACCCTGGAAGCCGGGGAATATCTCCATCCCGGGGAAAATCTCCTGGCAGTCCAATACAGGAACCTCCGCAGCGCGGGAGGAGTCCTGGTGGATTTGCAAGTCGTTTGCCAGGATGGACAATTTCTCCGGATCAGCTCGGACCAGGACTGCAAGGCGGCACTCCCCCCGCAAGCGGGATGGGAGACGCTGGACTTCGACGATTCCCAATGGACGAAGGCCGCCTGGCACGAGCCGCCCCCCGGCATGCCCTGGAACAAAACCATGCCCTATGTTGACATTCAATGCCCCCAGGAGGCGGTGGGCGTCCTGCCAGACTCGGAGCAGTGGAAGGCGGGGGACCTCTTCCGGGCCAGGGTGCGCTTGAAGGGGGAGGTCCCTCCCCTGCCTACCGCCGTGCGCCTCTTCCCGACCCTGGAATCGGGGCTGGCACTCCCCCCAAGGTACGCCGACGTGACCCGGGAAAATGTGCACCGAGAAGCGGATGGCACCTGGAGCTTCCCCGTTGAATACCCTTTGCCGAAAACCTTGAAGACTGGGCGGGTCTCCCTCAAAATCGAGACTTCCCGGGAAATGAAGGGGGAACTCCTCTGCGATTTCCAATGCACGGAAATCCCCGACGCCCCCGCCGGCGCCACGACCGCCGAAATGCGCCCCACCCCCGTCGGTCCCAGGCTCTTCCTGGATGGGAAACTCCGTTTCCCTGTCATCGCCTGCGTCCCGCGGAATAGCGGACCCGACCCCATGGACACGGGGTTCAGGCTGCTCTTCCCCATGGGACAATGGTGGCTGGACGAGGGAAAATTCGACTTCACCGCCTTTGACATCGCCATGGAACAGGCCCAGTCGCTCTATCCCGAGGCGAGATTCCTTGTCCAGGTGGCCTGCTATCCCCCTCCGGCCTGGGAACAGAAGCATCCCCAGGAGATGGCGCGGACGGAAGACGGCCGCCGAAGCCGACACCCCTTCCCCGAGACCCCCCACTCCTTCTCCTCCCCCCGGGCCCACGCCGACCTCCGAGAGGCCGTGGAAAAGTGCGTGGCCTACCTGGAAGCCTCTCCCTATGCAGACCGGATTGCGGGATATCGCATTATCGGCGGGCATACGGCGGAATGGATTGGCTGGAGCCACATGGACAAATGGTTCTTCGACTACTCCACGCCCGGCCGGGAGGCCTTCGCCGCCTTCGCCGCCAGCCAATACCCGACCCTGGGAAAGGCGGCCATCCCCTCCACGGAACGACGCATGCGAAAGTCCCCCACGGGCGGAGACCTGCTTTCCACAACGGAGGAACTGGACATCATCGCCTACAACCGCTTCTCCTCGGAAAGCATATGCGACCTGGTCGTCGACCTCTGCCGCGCCGCCAAGGAGGCATGCGGCCATCGGAAACTGGTGGGAACCTACTATGGGTATCTCGTAAACCTGCCGAACGGCCCCTTCTTCCAGGGAGGCGGACACTTCGCCTTGAAAAAAATGCTGGAAAGCGGCGCAGTGGACTTTCTCATGTCCCCCCCTTCCTATACCGTCCGCCACATGGGGGAAACCCTGCTGGACATGAAGCCCTTCGCCTCCATCCAGGCAAACGGGACGCTCTCCCTGGTG
The DNA here is from genome assembly GCA_016302315.1 of Lentisphaeria bacterium. Classification (GTDB taxonomy): domain Bacteria; phylum Verrucomicrobiota; class Lentisphaeria; order Oligosphaerales; family Oligosphaeraceae; genus UBA1724. The sequence continues at coordinate 6,459 of JAEDNW010000092.1, read as the reverse complement.
GAAGATGACCCCCGCACCCATGCCATCCCTCCTCTCAAGAGCACCAACTACGACCAGACCCTGAACGCACGGCAAAGCCTGGACTACCTGAAGCGTAGCTTCGGAATCGCCTTGTGCCACCAGAGCGGAATCCTGATGTACACCTTCGAAGGACAGTTCCACAGCGAATTCTCCTTCCCGGAAATGCGGACCCTGGAACGGGACACCTCCATCGCCGGCCAGTTCTCCTGGGAAAGGAACCTCCCTCGGAAGGCGGAAATCGCCTTGGTCTTCAGCGAGGAGTCCTGCTTCTACCTGGCAGGGGAAAAACGCTCCGTCCCCAGGAACGACTCCCTGCGCCAAAACTACAATTTCACCGGCGGCGTCGGAACGTTCCCCCAAGGGGGCACCCACCTGTCGGGATACCTGACCTCTGTCCTCGCCGCCGACCTCTCACGATGCGGCGCACCCGTGGATTTCCTCCTCGCCGAAGACCTGGCTGACCACCCCGGCGACTACAAACTCTACATCTTCGCCAATGCCATCGCCTGTGACAGCCGCTTCCGGCAGGCCATCCAGCGGCTCCAGGAACGGGATGTCACCATGCTCTGGCTCTACGCCCCCGGATACTACGACGGCCTGGAGGAGGGCGTGGAAAACATGGAGAGGCTCACGGGCTTCCGCTTCTCAAAGCACCAGCGGCTTCCGGCGGAAGTCCGCCTGGGACCGGAGGAATACCTCGGCCTCCAAGAAGACACCTTGACTCCAGGGTTCGCCGTCCTGCCGGAGGACGGGGTGCTTTGCCTCGCAAACTACACGGGCACGGAATCCTGCGGATACGCAGAACGCAAGACGGGAAAGGCACGGACCATCTTCTGCGGGGCATACGTCTTCCCCACGGAATTCTATCGCTCGCTGGCCAAGCAGAGCGGCGTGCATCTCTACGGGGAGGAAGGCGACCCCCTGGAGGCGGGAAATGGCTTCATCGCACTCCATACGCGCTTCCCCGGCAGGAAAACCATTCGCCTGCGGGAAAAAGCAGATGTGGTGGATGTGTATCGCCACCGCCTCCTCGCCAAGGACGTAGACCATTTCTCCTTCGAAGCCCCCCTCCACTCCTCCTGGCTTTTCTATGTCGGGCCGGATGGCAAGGAATTGCTGAAGCGCCTCCGAGACAAGGAATAATCCACATGAGCCGAAAGACAACAATGCCACGACTCACCCTAACACTCCTGCTCATCATCGTCCTGGGATTCGCCCGCTCCCTCTCCGCGGAAACCAAGGCAAAGTGGATCTGGCGCCCCCAGAAGCAACAAGGGGCCCGGGAGACAGTCTGCTTCCGCTACGATTTCCACCTGCCTGCCGCCCCGGTTGCGGGAACGGTGCGCTTCTCCGGAGACGACTTCTACCAAATCTACATCAACGGCCATCTTGTCCGCCAGGAAAAGAACTTCCGCTGCGCCCCGCTGAAGGCGGAAAGCACCTTTGCGGCCGGACACAACACCATTGCCGTGCAAGTGGAAAACCTGACAAGCCGGGCGGGACTCCTGATGTTCGCGGAATTCACCCTCCCCGGGGAAAAAGCCCCCAGGATACTCGTGACTGACGCCTCCTGGCAATGGCACGCCCCCTTCGGGGAAAACGACCTCTCCTGGACCAAAAGGGAGGCAGACACGGCTGACTGGGGACGGACCGACGTGGTGTGCGACGTGGATGCCTACAACTCCTGGCAAAAGCATATCCGCATCGAAGATTTCATGACGGCGGAGGAAATCGCGGAACGCCACTCCCATAGCAACAGCCTCCAACAGGAAATCCAGGCCTCCATCGCCACCGTGACGGCACAGCTGCAGACCGAGGACGCCCCGCCCGCCGTGCGCTTTGAACGCAGGAATGGACTCCCCTTCCTGACGGACGGCGCGAATGAATACAGCTGCCCCTTCTACAATGCCTACTACCTCGATGCCCGGAAACAGGAGGAGTTCAGCAGACTCCGCCGGTTCCACGAGGCCGGGTTCCGCATCTTTATGGTCAGCGCCTTCATGCGGGATTTCTGGAAGCCAGACGGCTCCGTGGACACGGCGGAAATTGAGGCCAAACTCCTCCATTGGGCCGCCGCCGCCCCAGAAGCGCGCTTCATCCTCTCCCTTGACCTCGTGCCTCCACGCTGGTTCCTCGAGGCACACCCCGATGAGGCCATCGCCTACGCCAGCGGCGCCAAGCCTGTCTATGACGGCGACGAATTGACCACCCCCTCCCTGCGCGCCTCCTATGCCTCCTCCCTCTGGAAGGAAATGGCGGGAAAGGCTTTGGGCGCGTTTGTCTCCCGCCTCAGCCGCTCCCTCCCGGCAAAGCGCATCGTCGCCTGGCATATAGGATACGGACTCTACACGGAATGGCACATGTACGGAATGCCCAAGGAGATGCCGGATGTCAGCCGCCCCATGCAGGAGGCATTCTCCCAATTCCTCCGTGAAAGATATGCCACGGACACGGCTTTGCAGGAGGCCTGGAAGGACCCCTCCGTCACCCTGGCTACGGCCCGGATTCCCTCCCCGGAACAGCGCCTCCTCCGCAAGGACGGCCAGGTATTTGTCCCCGGCATGGACAGACGGGGCATCGACTTCGGCGAATGCATGGGACGTGAAAACATGCGCTGCCAATACTTCTTCAGCCGCATCGTGCGCCAGGCAAGCCCGCGGGACCTGCCCATCGGAAACTACAGCGGTTATTTCTTCGGCGTGAACTACCCCTCCAGCGCCTGGACCCTGAACCAGCCGGACATCCTCAACGGGGAAGAGGTGGACTTCCAATGCGCCCCCTACTGCTACGCCTACCGGAAGACAGGAAACAGCGGACTGCCACGGGGAGTCCTGGACAGCTACCCCCTCCACGGGAAAACAGCCATCCTGGAATCGGATGCCAGGCCACACACCTCCTCTTCCTCCACTGACCGCGCCGCAACCACCCAGGAGGAAACCGACGGACAACTCGTCCGAGACTTCTGCAACGCCATGGTCCACGGGGCCGCGCTCTGGTACTACGATTTCGACGCAGGCTGGTACGATACCCCACACACGCTCTCCCTCTTCGCCAAACTGCGCTCCCTCTGGGAACAGTATCCCGACGTCTCCCGGGTCTCGGAGGTCTGCCTGGCCTGCGACTTCGGAAGCGTGACCTTCCACACCAGCGAGGTCAATCCCAACCGCTTCACGGCACGGCTGGTGGGAGAACTGGGGGAGAGGATGAGACACCTCGGCGTCCCCTTCGACACGCTTCTAACCGAGGACCTCTCCCTCCCCTCCACACGCCCCTACAAGGTCTATGTCTTCCCCAACCTCCTCCATCTGACCGGGGAAAAGCAACGTCTCGTCGACAGGCTGCTGGAACAAGGCGCCTACGTCGTCCTGCAGTGCGAACCGCCTGCGGCCGAACGGTGGCGCGGCCACCCCCGCGTGCTTTTCGGGGAAAACAACACTCTCACAGGGGAACAGCTGACTGAACTCTACAAGACCGCCGGCGTCCACCGGTACCTGCAGGAGGACGCCATCCTCTTTGCCACACGCTCCCTCCTGGCCGTCCACAAGACAGCGCCAGGACGCACCGTGCTCACCCTGCCTGGCACCCCTTCCCGGGTGAGGCAGGTTTTCCCCGAGGCCAGGGATTTCCCCACCACCCGTCAACTCGTCTACGAACATCCCAAGGCCGGGACCGTCCTCTTTCATCTCGAATACAAACAAGGTGAATAACCCCGCAGGACGCTCCCCTGTTGCAACTACCCGGAATGCTCATGAACCACACAATGGCAAACAAAGTCAGCTGGAAAGAAAAAATCGGATGGGGTTTAGGCGGATGGGCCGACAACTACACCTTCAACATAGTGCTCATCCTCTTCCTGTATATCTACGTGGACTTCTTTGGAATGGACCCCGTCCTGGCGGGAATCGGCCTTGCCGTCCCCCGGCTGTTCGACGCCATCACCGACCCCATCATCGGAAACTGGTCCGACAATTTCCGCTCCCCCTGGGGACGCCGTAGGCCCCTCATCGTCATTGGCGCACTCCTCTGCGGACTCCTCCTCCCCTTCCATTGGACACCCCCACTGTTGGATACGGTGAAGAACCCATGGTACGCCAACGGCCCATTCCTCTTTTTCTGCCTCTGGGGATGCCTCTACGCCATGGCCTACACCGTCTTCGTCGTCCCCTTCACTGCCCTAGGATTCGAACTCTCCGACGACTACGAGGAACGCACGCGGGTCCTTTGCTGGAGACGCTATCTGGGACTCTGCGGGCAGTTCTTCACCCCCCTTGTATACACGTTCAGCGTGAATCCCCGCCTCTTCAAGGACATCCAGCAGGGGGCCATCGTCACCTCCTCCGTGGCCGGCGCCGTCGTCATCCTCCTGGGCACCATGCCGGCCCTCTGCTGCAAGGAGCCCCCCCGGGGCCTGGCCACCCAGAAGAAACCCTCCGTCTTCACCTCACTGAAGAGCGCCTTCGGAAACTTCCCCTTCCTTCTGCAACTGCTGGGACAGATGACCCACATCATCATCTGCGGGGCGGGAAGCGGCGTCGCCGGACTGCTGACCCTCCATTACATCTGCCGCGGAGACGCCGAATTCAATGGCAAAATCCAATTCCTCACGTGGACCATGGGGTCGGTCATCAGCATATTCAGCCTCTTCTTCATGATTCGGCTGGCCAAACGGGTGGGGAAACGCTCTGGATGGTTCACAGGCATGGCCATCAACATCCTGGCCTACCTGACGCTGATTTTCACCTATACCCCCAAGTGGCCTTACGCCCACCTCTTCAGCATGGTCCTCATCTATCTCTCCAACCAAGGCTGCGGACTGATGCTCGACTCCATGTGCTCCGACATCTGCGAATACGAGGAATACCGCACCGGGCGGAGGGCGGAGGGCATGCTCTCGTCCCTCCGCGGATTCATCGCCAAGACCTCCAATGCCATCTGCGGAATCACCAGCGGCCTCACATTGAAATTCTGCGGCTACAGCCCGGAGCTCCTAGCCCAGGGCGAAATCCCCTGGAATATCCTCATGAAAATGAAGACGCTCTATATCACCCTCCCTATCCTGGGGCTGGCCGTCACCATGGCCATTTTCCTTTTCTACCCCTTAAGCAAGGAAAAAATGGCCGAAATCCACGCAGCGCTGGAGGAAAAACGCGAAAGGGAAAAGGCACAGGCATAGTCCCCGGGACCGCCGCCCCCACGGCCTTCCCCATGGCCTGGGAAACCATCCCGCCAACGGCGCCGCCCAGGGGGGCGACAATGCCCGAAACCATGCCCAGACCCACCCCCATGTTGGTCAACTGGCCCCAAAGCCTGGTTCCCGGCCATGTGCTCCGCCACATCGAAGCCACGCTCGTCCTGATACGTATACCCCCCGGACTACGCCTACAACCATCCGCTCTTCACCGAGGGGATGAGGATGTACTCCGACAGCAAGGTGTCGGATTTCCTCGGCTCCGTCACCGACGACCAGAGCGCCGGCTTCCTGAACGCCTGGAACAGGGGGCGCAGCCGCGGGGAGCGGATCTACATCTCCTACGACCTCGTCCTGGACAAAGGAAGGCTGCTTTCCGCCAGGGAGAGGAGCGAAATCGTGGAGCGGGAGCTCAGGCTCAGCGGATATTTCTGCATCGTGACATCCGAGGAGATGACGGCCAGGGAGGCGCTCACGCTCTACAAGAGCCGGGACGACTCGGAGAAGCTCTTCCGGGGCGACAAACCCTATCTGGGAAACCGCTCCCTGCGGGTCTGCTCGGACGAGGCCGCATCGGCCAAGATCTTCATCGAGTTCGTCGCCCTCATCATCCGCAACAAGATATACACCAGCCTGAAGGCGGCGGTCCTGAAGAACGAGCGCAAGGCAAACTACATGACCGTGCCCGCCGCGATGCGGGAGCTGGAGAAGATCGAAATGATCCGGGGCGGCGACGGCGTCTACCGCCTGGATCATGCCGTGACCGCCACCCAGAAGGAGATCCTGCGGGCCTTCGGCCTCGGAGAGGAGTTCGTCAAGACCCAGGCCGCCGAACTAAGCGAAAGGCTTAGAAGACTGTAGCGCAAAGGCTGGCCGTCTGGAAGAGAAACCGCAGCTGCGGGGGAATACTCTGCTTCCCCCGGGCCTGAAGCTTTGGAGGGACGGTGCGGTTTTTAGTGTCAAAAAGACTGGAAGTTCACAAATAAACCCGCCGGGGGTTCCCGCTCCGCTCCACCCCCGTCTATCGATCCTCCCACCCCGGCAAGCGGGGTTCAGGAGGATGCCCCCTGTGTCCCCCGCAAGCGGGGGAGTGTCCCGCCAATCGTGTTCCGGGATAATCTTGTTCCCCCCAGGGGTTCCCTGCCGGGGTTCTGGGGGGGGAGGGTAATAGCGCCACAGACGAGGGCGTCTTCCGTATTTAGTGTCTGCTGATTTAATCATAAATATTTGGAAATAAACATTGTAAAATG
>JAEDNW010000091.1:0-9884 GCA_016302315.1 Lentisphaeria bacterium | reverse complement strand
GGTAGGAAGAAATGAGCACACAATACTTTGTTTTTGAGGGAAATCGTCGCATGGGCCCCTTTGATTTGGGGGCGATCTACAACTTTTCCTTGGCAGGGCAGCTGCCTCCGGACGCCTATGTCCAGGCGGCGGACAGTGGTCAATATCTCCAAGTGCGTGACGTATTGAATGGAGGAAATCCTGCTCCCGCCCCCGCTCCTGCGCCTGCTCCCGGGTGGTCTCCCCAGGGGTATGCCCCCGCTCCGGCTCCTGCTCCCGGCTGGCCTCCCCAGGGGTATTCTCCCGCTCCTGCTCCTGCTCCCGGTTGGCCTCCCCAGGGATATTCTCCCGCTCCTGCTCCTGCTCCCGGTTGGCCTCCCCAGGGGTATTCTCCTGCTCCTGCTCCTGGGCCGGTTGCTTCCCCGCCGGCCTATCCTTCCTCCCCTTCCTCCATGGCGTATCCTGGGGGCGGGGCTCCCGTCATGCCCCCAGGCGGAGGCATGTCTGCGGGGGCATCTTCCTTTTCTTCCCAGACGGGTCCCATGGTCACGCCTCTGGAGGGGGCTTCTGACGCTCCCATGGTTCAGCCTATGGAGGACGCCCCCATGGTGGACCCCGGGGAGGAGAAAGTCTTTCCCCCCCTGGAGGTCACCATGCGCACCTGGTATAGCCGCACCGGGGAGGAGAATGGGAATGTGGTTTGTCCTCACTGCTGGGGGCGTTGCACATTGGAGAAGCTCCTGTATGTCTCTTCCCATAGTGAACTGACGGGGGATGATTTGCTGGGGGCGGATGCCTTCCAGCGCTTCCTTCCCAAGTCCTTTACTTCCAAAGGAACGCCTTTGGATGCCAAGGGAATGGAATGCACGGACATGGCCTGTCCCCACTGCCATCTGAAGATTCCCAATTCCGTGGTGGATCTCCCCTCTTCCTTCTTCTCCATCGTGGGGGCGCCGGCCAGCGGCAAATCCTATTTCCTGACCTCTCTGGTCTGGCGGCTCCGAAATATCCTGCCGAGTAAATTCAGCTTCAGCTTCTACGACACCGACCCCATGTTCAACATGGTATTGAACGACTACGAGAAGTTGATCTTCATGAATCCGGAGCCTTCCCGGGCGGTCTCCCTCCCCAAGACCGAACTCCAGGGGACGGGATACTCCAGCCAGATTAACATCCAGGGCAATGTGCTGGACCTCCCCAAGCCCTTCGTCTTCACCATGATGCCCCAGGAAAATCACCCGGAGTACCTCACCCGGAAGAAGGAACTGGAACGGAGCATCGTCTTTTATGACAACGCCGGAGAACATTTCGAGGTGGGACGAAACACCGCCAGCAATCTTTCCAGCCTCCACCTCCTCCATTCCGACGGAATCATCTTCTTCTATGATCCCCTGAAAGATACCCGCATGAAGGAGACATGCTCTCCGGAGGATCCCCAGGTCTCCCGTATTGCCAACTACGTGAACCAGAATACCTTCTTCACGGAAATGGCCTCCCGCATCCGAAAATTGGCAAATCTCCAGGCCAATGAAAAAATTGCCAAACCCCTGATCGTGGTGGTGCCGAAGTTCGATTCCTGGCGGGACACCTTCCCCTTGAAGCTGGAGGGCGAGGAATACTGCGTTTGCGACGAGAATGGGACGGCCTGCCTGGAGATGGGACTGGTGACCAATGTCTCCTTCTGCCTGCGACGCATGCTCCTGAAGATTGCGCCGGAGATCGTGGGGTTGGCGGAGGGATTTGCCAAAAAGGTCTACTTCGTGCCGGTCAGCGCCTTGGGGCGGATTCCGGAGTACGATCCCCTCAGGGGAATGATTGGCATCCGCCCGGAGCATATCCAGCCCATCTGGGTGGAACTGCCTTTCCTCCTCCTCCTTTATCTGAATGGTTTCCTTGCCGGAGGCGTGGGAGAGGACGAAAGCCTGCCCAAGGTGGAAGATATCCATTTCCTGAACGGAAAGGCCATCTTCACCTTCCCCGGGGGAAAAGAGCGCTTCATCCTGCCAGACTACTACTGCGGCACCATTCTCTTCAACGAGGAAGACGGCCGCTCCTACACCCTCCCGCCTGCCCCAGAACGCGCCCTCTCAAGCCCGAAAGAGGCCGCCATCCGGCAAGGCGAGGATGTGGTCCCGCTCAAGGACATGAACTTCTGGGAAAATTAAGGAGAAGAATATGCTTGGCACCCTGATTTATACGTCGTCGCGGAATGGACTATTTCCGGGGAATACCGGATTTTCCACGGTGGGCTGCAACCGGGAGATGAATCTCGCGACCCGTCAGAAATTGGAGCAGCTGAGCGGATATTCCCCTCTCTATCCCCATTACGATCCCCGCAGCGCCCAGAATCCGGAGAATTATTGCCATCGGGTGGTGGGCATTGGGGGAAAGCCGGTGCATGTCCTGAGCCGCATCTGCTTCAATGGCATGGACTACACCCAGCGCTCCAATAAGCTGGCCTCCCATTTGGTTCTCTCCCCGGAGGAAATGGGACGTTTCCCCGGGGGACCCGGGGAGTTGTTCCAGGACACCACCCTGTTCAAAGAGCCCAGCTGGCCCATTCATGCGGAGTATCTGCCCTATCCTCAGCCTAAGGAGGGGACGGCGCCCGCGAGGTGCTCCTGCTGGCATACGCTCACAGGGGATGCCGGATGGGCGGGGGCGGTGCTGGAGCGCCTCCTTCATGCTCCCCAGAAAACCTTCTATTTCCTCTTCGCCCCGGAGAAGCATGCCCTCAATCTTTCCCTGCTGCGGGAGATATTGCAGCTGGCGCCTCCCTCTTTTCGCTGGAATTTGACCTTCAGCACCTACTTCACGGAGAATGTCACGGACTGCGAATGCCGACTCCGGTTCTGTCCCCCCGGCTCCCCTTTCCTGGAGCTGGCCAAAGGGCGCCCCGAGAGCAACGAAGTCCTGGATTTGCGAGAAAAGCTCCCCGCCGCCCAGGGGGGAGACTATGTGGTGTTTGCCCGGACGGGGAAATGGCCTCAGGGCCCCTCGGCTCCCGCCCCCGTGGCTGGACTGCGGAAGCCCCCCCAGCCTCCCCCTTTCGCCCCTCGGCCCATGGCTCCCCTTCCTCCTCCGCCTCCCCCTATGCCCTTCCCCCCTCATCCTGGGATGGGAACGGGCGGGGTGAAGTATTCCTATTGTCTCGTGATTCTTCTCCTATGCCTGTTCACCCTGGGCCTGTATGTCCGGGAGATGTACGCACGGAAGCAAGGCGAAAAGGAAATCCAACGGCAAGAGAGGATCATCCAGGATCTTTGGATGAGACAAAAGGAGCTTCTCGAAACCATGGAGAAGGCCCAGTGGGAAAAGATGCCCATCCATCTTGTGGCCCTTTGGGAGCAGGCTGCCCTGGGAATGTTGGCCCAAGAAAAGATGGAGAAAGGAGTGGCAAGTCAGGAGCCTGGAAAAGACAAAGAATCCCCCGAGGAGGAGGAGCGAATTGCCCAGCAGGAAAAGGAGTGTATTGCGTTGGGAGACAAAATCTTAGACGACATTCGGAAGGCCATTCCGGGAACGGTTGGGAAGGAAGAGACACCGGTAAATGTGGACCTTTCCTATGGAGTGGCCAAAGACCTGGTGGAAAAAGAAGAAGCGCACCTCGCTCTCAAAGTGGAAGACAAGGAGGACATCTCCTGGACCATTGATTCCGTGAAATGGGATGGGAATGACCTTGGAGCCGGTGAGGGGGAATGGAAAGTGAACATCGGGGATTCCTGGGGAGCCTTGATCCTGGAGGCCACGGGGCGCTTCCTCATCTTCCGTCTTGAAGCGGGGAACGCAACGTCTCCGAACCGTCAGAAAAACGACTGGGAAGGGTTGCAGAAGGAAATGGAGCAGAAAGGATTAACCATTACTCTGAAACGCTCCGATGAAAAGACGCACGAGATCCAATTCCAGTCCGCCCCTCCACAAAAGTATGACAAGGGGAAGCCCTCTTCTTCCGTCTCTCCCACGGGAACATGGCGTTGGATCGGCTGGGAGCTGCCGGAGGGAGACGAGAAGGCGTCTCCTGTGGCTGTGCTTTCTTGGAGCCATGAGGAGGGAGTCAAGGAGGACCCCACGGTGATGATCGGGGAAAGCCCAGAAGGGATTCAGGCAGAAATCCGGGAAAACGAAGTGGAAATCCGGATTTCCTGCCTAAAGACGGAATGGGAGAAGTTTTGCAGGGAAACCGGCAAAGGGGAGGAGAAAAAGTGGGAGAGCTTCAGGGAAAACAAGTTTCATGGCTGGGTTTCCACGGAGAAGAAACAGCTCGCCGAGAAATACCCTCCCAAATCCAAAAAAACGGAGAAGAAGGAGGAGCTGGCAAACTCCTCAGAGGAGGGGAAGGACAATGCAGAAGTTTCCCAATCCGAGGAACAGGGGAAGGAGGAAGACGAGGAAACTCTCTCGGACACGGAGGGGAAGGCCGAGGAGACGGAGCATGACCCCCATTCCCTGCAGCAAGAACTGAATGCCTTGCGGAAACGACTTTGGACCACGGTGCCTTTGAAGAAACTCAAGAACGAAAAGGGGTGGAAATTCCCGGAAGGCCTAACGTGGGACCTAGAGGAAGAAAAATTACCCTGTCAGAAGATCCTGGAGAGGCGGCAGAAGGGGATTTTGCCCTCGGCACAGAGAGAACGCTTCTTGGAGGAGAAACGGTCCAAGTTGGAGAAGCAATGGAAGGGGAAGTTGAAGCTGCAGTTCCCGTCCTCTGAAGAGCCCTCCCGGGAGGTTGTCTTTCCTGGATTTGAGGAAAAGTAGAGAATGAACAAGATCCGATCCGTCATTGCCCGTTTGGAGGCCTTCTTCGCCAAGGAGAACTGGTCCAATTCTCCCAGTTTTCAGAGATTGCTGGGGGATTACAACCAGGTGTGCGAGGAACTCAATCAGCGTCTGGGAAAATGCGAGGCCCTGTTGTCGGCGGGCAAGCGAGCGGAAGCCCTGCTGTCGGCGGAGACTTGCCCCTCCCTCTTTGAGGTGGTGCCTCCCCTTCAGGGGCCGGGCATTCTCAAATTCTTTGAAGCCTGCAACAGCTATCAGCTTCCCCCGCCCCGGGTGCTGAAAACCTCCGTTTTCCAAAGTCTGCTGGAGGTGCAGAACGAACCCACCACCCTGCAGGAATGGATTGGGGTATTTCGAAGCATGAGCCGGAGCAAGGCCAGCGAGGAGAAACTGATTGTCCTGCGGAAGATTGTGGAATGGCAGCCCAACGATCCGGACTGGCTCAATCAACTGCATCACACTGAGGTGGCTTTCATTCCCGGATTGATCGAGGAGGCCAAGCAGGATATTCAGAATGGGAACTGGGAGGCCTTGGAGGCGAAGGAAGAGATGTTGTCCTCCCCCAGTTGGCGTGCTTCCGTTCCCGATGTGGTCGTGGAGAAGATTCATCGGACCTTGGAGGAGGCCAGGAGCCGGGAGTTTGGCGCCAAGGCGCAGGAGATTCTCCAGCAGGCGGAGGCTTCTCTTGCCGCAGATAGCTTCCCCGATTTCCTCCAGGTCGCCGACCATTGGCAGCTCCTGTGCGAACTGGATCGCTATCTGCCCAGCGAAGAGGAGAGCCTCCGCTTCGCTCGGGTGGAGGACCATTTTGCAGAACAAAGGGCGGAGCTCATGGAGGAACAGAACTACAACAACGCCGTGAGCCGGCTGCGCCTGTGCATGGAAACCCCCGCAGAGCACCCCTATGAAAAGGTCATGGAGCTCTATTCTGCCCTGGCCGAGCTGGGACGCCCCATTCCCGAGGATATCCTGGCCTACATTCGACATGAAGGGAGCAAGCGACGCCTCCAGAAGGTGAAGTCCACGTTCCTCAATATCCTGCTGGTGGGAATCCTGGGTGTGGCCTGCGTGGGGGGAGGCCTCTTCTGGCATGAGAAGGGGAAGCGCATCCAGCATCTGGCCATGGCGGTGGAGAAGAAGGATGTGGCCCGGGGGCAGGAAATGAAGCAGAAGCTGGACGCCTCCTGGTGGAGGCTCCTGAAGAAGGATAAGCAGAAAATTCGTGCCCTGGAGGAGGAGTTGTCAGAACTGGCCCAGGAGGAAAAGGAGTTCCTTCAGGAGTTGGAGGAATGGCGGAGCACCTATCTCGTGGCGGAGAGGGTAGAGGAGGGGGAGACCGGGGAAGAGGAACTCCAGGACATGGTGGATTCCGCGGAGACCGTGGCGAGCATTCAACGAGCCCAGGAGGTGCAGGGGGAGGCCAAAGAATATCGGGAAAATTTACGGAGGGAGAACACCCAGGAGATGGAAAAGACCCTGGCGGCCCTCCGAAGCCTGGAAGAGCAATTCGATGCCTGTGCCAGAACCTTCTCCTGGGAAGCCATGAACGAGATTCTAATGGAGGTGGAGATTCTCCAGGAAAAGGTCCGTTCCATCACCTATTATGATGAGGCATGCGTCAGTGACGAGGATCGGGAACGGTGGGAGCTGATGGGGTGGAAGATTAGGAAACATCTTGCGCAGTATAAAGCCATTGCGGATAAGCTAAAGGAAGTCGGCCAGCAGATGGCGGATCGGGAGGCCCTGGTGGAGCAGCAGTGGCCTGACCTGTTTGGGGAGCTTTCTTCCTGGATGGAGGAGTATTGCCAGGATGAAGAAGAGGAGGAGAATCTGGCATGGGAGTGCCGGAAGAGACAGGCGGGGATGGTGGACGCCTCCATTCTGAAGGAGAAAATGGACGCCTTGAAAACCTCCTATGGGGGGAAGAAGCGGGCATGGGAAATCGGGCAGTGGCTTCTTGCCCTGGAGAGTACCTACGGCAGGTTCAGGGAAGAGGTGGATGAGGGGAATTGGGAGGCGGCCCGTCAGGCCCTGGCGGAATATGCCATGCAGTACAAGCCCCTCAAGGAGCAGGGACGCCGCCGAGGAGCAAGCCAGGAGGAGAAGGAGGCGTGGGCGCGATTTGACAAGTTGCGCTCTCCTGATGCCCTGGAGAAGGAGTGGGAAGAGAAGAAGAATTTGGCGGAGTTTATGCTGTCCTTCCAGAATGGACTCTCCACGCTCTCCTCTCCGGAGGTCCGCCGGAGTTTTCTCCACACTTTGGAGAAAAGGAAGAGGGAGTTCGGGGAGGCGGGAAGAAAGCTAGCCTATCAGTTGGAGTCCCTGGGGGTGCTGATGGATTGGCGGGATGGCAGGCTGAAGATGAGTCTTCCTCCCTCGGAGAGCAGCGTGGGATGCTTCCAGGATCTCTGGCGCTACAAAAATTGGAAGCCCCAGGCGGAAGCCCTCTTTGAACAGGCGAAGCAAGGTGTGCTCTCCCTGCAATCGCGCTACCTGTCTCAGACGAAAGGCATAGGCTACTTCTGCTTCCAGGATGTCCAAGGCGGACTCCATGAGTGGATCTACGGAAAGGGAGAGTTGTTCTTCGCGAATGCCAACACTTCCTCTCGTAAGGGAAGATTGAGATTTGGCTTCGGAAACTGGGAGTTCACGGCCATGGACGATTATCTGGAAGTGACCCAACTCAAGACGAGTGGACGGAAGGTGACGCAGCACTATTCCCGGTGTGCCTTCCCCAAACGGCTGAAGAAAAGCGATGGCACCGTGGAGTGGACGGCACGGGAGCGCAAATACATCGCCGGAAAAGAGTTGGAAGAGGCTGGCATTCCTCTGGATCCCCGGAAGACGGTGGAAAAACTGCAGAATATGGAGAAAACCTTTCTCTCCCTGGGATATGGGGAGCTTCTCCTGGATCAGCAAAGTCCTCCTTGCGTTTGGATGGATCTCCGATGCCACTATGCCGAGAAGTTGCTGGCGCCCTGGTACGCCGTGGCGCAACACGGGAAGAGGAGCAAGGTGGGACAGGAGAAGCGGGCAAATCCCATGGCCTCTGTCTTCGCCTTGCCAGAACTGGAGAGGGAGTGGCAGCAGGTGAAAGAGCTATGGGAGGCATTGGACCAGCTGGTGGGATTCCTTGACTCTTCCAGCTATGGCGACAAGGTCTCCCTGGGGGATGATCTTGTCAAGGAACGGTTTTTGGCGCTGAATTTCTCCCCCTTGAAGTCCATCTCCGGAAGCCTCAATGCCTATCTCTCCTTGCAGGAAAAGTTGGCCAACTGCACGTTCTCCTGCGTGGGACTCGCCTGGGGACAGGGGACGCAGCTAACCCTGAATCCTCAAGTCAAGGACAGCGACGGGGAAGTGTGGGCCCTCCTTCCTCCTCCCCAGGGAACCCGGCGTGTGGGTGTCCTGCGGAAGGGAAAGGTGGTGTTGGAGGCGAACTTCTGGGATGCCTACGGCGAAGATGCGGTTCTGTTGGTGACCCCGGGACCGCAGGTGGATTCCCGCCAATGGGCCAAGGAGTATCAGGAGGAACTGTCGGCCTTGGGCGGAACCGTCCCTTGCCTTCCCTCTCTCTTTCCCGTGAATGCTGAAGCGAGGTAGGATCATGTTTTACTATGTGCAGAATCGGGGCCAGGTGCTGGGACCCTATACGTCGGGACAGATCAAGGATTTGATGCTGCAGGGACACTTTGATTCCTCCCTGCAAATCTCCGCCAACCGCCGTCTCTGGGTGTCTCCTCAGGAGGTGGCGGAGTTTCGGGAGTGGATTCTACGCCATCCCCTGCCAGAGGCTCCGTCCTCCCCCCCGCCAGAAGACAAGACCGGGAATCCGCTCTCCCTGGATTTCTTCGCCCAAAAGGGAAAGGGGAGCAGGAAAACCAAACTCCTCCTGGGAAGCGTGGCGGCACTCTTCCTCCTCTTCTTCGGATTCCTCCTCTATCAGGCGGGGACGACGGATGAGCCCGCTCTCATCCCCAGCGGAGGAAAAAACGAGGACTGGCAGTGCTATGCAAAAGTGAAGCCGGCCATTGCTCTGGTGGTTATGGTCGTGGAGGACCAGGAGACGGGGGAGGTTCGCGAGGCGGGCATCGGGACGGCCTTCGCCATCTCCCCGAATACCTTCGTGACCAATGCCCATGTGGCGTATGGGTTTGCGATATCGTATTTTGCTTGGAGTGGATTGAAAGCATTCTTCGTCTCGGAGGCGGAAACGAAAAATAAGTCGGTGGAGGAGGTTTTGCGTGACTTTGGTGTGGAGGATTTGGAGGAGGAGGTGAAAAAGTTCTCTCAGCGATTCCGCATTGTCCGGGTGGAGTTGCGGATGAACGGCACCGGGGAGGTGTTTCCCGTCTCCCAGGTCATGGCCCATCCAAACTACATAGAGGAGGAAGACCAGGATGGACTCTATGACGTGGCCAAGATGACCATCCGTGGGCGTGTGGACACCTATTTCCAGGTGGCGAGCAAGAAGGAGCTTCAAGCCCTCCACGAAGGCCAAGCCATCGCTTCCGCCGGCTTCCCCACGGAAGGAACGGGGCTGACCCTGGACGAAAAGAACCCTTTGGCCTCTTTCGCCGACGGAAAGATCCGTCGATTGACCAATGCCCGGGGGATCGATGGGGGAATGGAAAACAATCGATTGATCGATCATTCCATCCCTGCGGCGGGAGGAGCCTCCGGAAGCCCCATCTTCAATCAAGATGGTCATGTGGTGGCCGTGTTGTGGGGAGTGAATTTCGCTGGACGCCTCAATGGAGAACGCATCGCCTCTGGCTCCTTGAATAACTTTGCCGTTCGCATTGACCAGATCGAAGCCATCCGTCCCGAGGATATGGTGAACCTGGAAGACTGGATGAATCGGTAGCCGGAATCCCACGATGCCCGGGGACAGGGGGAAAACTATTCCCCCTCAGATCCGTCCCATAACGAGACAACGGATCTGCACAGTCGGGTTCATGAGGACGTCATGGCCAAGCCTGGCCATGGCGGTGGTGGGAACCCCTGGGGGCACAGGATGTATTTTGGGGTAAAGAAACGCACGGAGTCCCACCATTCGACGCTATACCATCCACCCCGAACCCCGTTTACGGGGTGGCAGGATCGCTAGACGGGGGTGAAGCGTTAGC
>JAEDNW010000188.1:0-2058 GCA_016302315.1 Lentisphaeria bacterium | reverse complement strand
GAACCCCCGGGAGGCCAGGGAAACGGGTTTATATTTTCCCGTTTTCTCTCCCTTTCCGCCTTGATTGCGCCCCTCACTACTCTGCCAACGATGTCCCTCCAATTCTATAATTCCCTGAGCCACCGTGTGGAAGCCATGACCCCTCTCCAGCCGGGAAAGGTGGGCATGTACACCTGCGGCCCCACGGTCTACAATTTCGCCCATATCGGGAATTTCCGCTGCTATGCCTTCGAGGATATCCTGAAGCGCACCCTGCTGGCCTCCGGCCTGAAAGTCCGCCACGTCATGAATCTCACCGACGTGGATGACAAGACCATCCGGGGCTCCCAGGCCGCCAAACTCCCCCTCCGGGAATTCACCCAGACCTACAAGGATGCCTTCTTCCAGGATATCCGCACTCTCCGGATGCTGCCCGCCGACGTCTATCCCGCCGCCACCGACACCATCCCCGAGATGATCCAGCTGATCCAAACCCTATTTGACAAGGGCATCGCCTATCAGGCCGAGGATAAGTCGGTCTATTTCTCCATCGCCAAATGGCCCGCCTACGGTCAGCTGGTGAAGATCGACCGGGATGCCATGCGGGTGGGCGTCCGGATCAAAATGGATGAATACGCCAAGGACGCCATGGCCGACTTCGCCCTCTGGAAGGCCTGGGACGAGGCAGACGGGGATGTGTGGTGGGACTCCCCCTGGGGCCGCGGACGCCCGGGCTGGCACATCGAATGCTCCGCCATGTCCTCCAAATATCTGGGGAAGACCTTCGATCTCCACTGCGGCGGCATCGACAACATGTTCCCCCACCACGAGGATGAAATCGCCCAGTCCGAGGCCGCCAACGGCTGCCCCTTCGTGAAGCTCTGGATGCACTGCGCCCACCTGATGGTGGAGAATCAGAAGATGTCCAAGAGCCTGGGCAACTTCTACACTCTCAAGGATCTTCTGGCCAAGGGCTTCACCGGACGGGAAATCCGCTATGTCCTCATTGGCACCTACTACCGCCAGAGCCTGAACTTCTCCCTCCAGGCCCTGGAAGAGGCCCGGGGAAATCTACAGCGGCTGGACGCCTTCTCCGGACGCCTGAAGGAGCTGGCCGCCCAGGCCCCCCAGGGAGACACCACTCCCGAACAGAAAGCCCTCTTCGCCCAGGCAAAGGCGAATTTCCTGAAGGCCCTCCAGAATGACCTGAACGTCTCCGCCGGACTGGGCGTCCTCTTCGACTTCCTCCGGGAAGGGAACCGGGAGATGGATGCCGGAAACTATACCCGCCAGGCCGCTCAGGAGGCCCTGGAAGTCCTCGCCTCCATGGATCAGATCCTGGCCATTCTGGAGCCCGATCCCCAGGAACTCCAGGTGCCCCCCGAGATCCTCACCCTGGCCGAAGAGCGCCAGGCCGCCCGGAAGGCCAAGGACTGGGCCAAGGCCGACGCCCTGCGGAACGCCATCGACCAGGCCGGCTGGGTGGTAAAGGATACCCCCAAGGGCCCCCAGTTCCTCCGGAAATGACCCAGCCCCTGCCCCAGGACTGGCCACGCCGCCTGGAAACCCTGGCCCGGGAACAGCTGGAACGGGACCCCTCCTGCCATGACTGGGACCACACCCAGCGGGTCCTTCTCTCCGCCACTACCCTGGCCCGGCAGGAAGGGGCCGACCTCTCCATCGTCACCGCCGCCGCCATCCTCCATGATATCGCCCGGCCAGAGGAAATGACCAGCCAGGGGAAGGTGGATCACGCCGTGCTGGGCGCCCAGATGGCCCTGGCACTCCTGGAACGGGAGCACCTGGGCACGCCGGAATGGCGGCAGCGGGTCGCCCGCTGCATCCGCACCCACCGCTACCGGAACCGCACGGGAGAAGCCCCGGAATCCGTGGAGGAAAAGGTCCTCTTCGATGCGGATAAACTGGACTCCCTGGGCGCCATCGGCCTGGCCCGGGCCTTCCATTTCGCCGGAAAGACCGGTGCCCGGGTCCACAATTCCGCCCAGGAAGCCCTGGCGGGACACTCCTATGGACGAGAGGATTCCGCCTATCGGGAATACCTGGTGAAACTCCAATATC
>JAEDNW010000090.1:0-10127 GCA_016302315.1 Lentisphaeria bacterium | reverse complement strand
TTGGGGGGGGGATTAGAGTTCCCCGGGATCGCAGATGTCTTCCAGGCAGTAGGTGCCCTTTTCCACCGGGCGGTCCTGCATCCAGAGTCCGTTGGTGAAATCGGGGATTTCCACGGGAGCGGAGCCCCGGGCGATGGAGGCCTCGGAGAGGGGGGTGATGGCCATCCAGGCGGCGGTGTCGTAGACGTCGATGGGGGGCTGCTTCTCATCCCGGACGGCTTCCAGGAAGGCCCGGAGGACCAGGAAGTCCATGCCTCCGTGTCCGCCTCTCACGCCGGCGTCCTGGAATTTCTTCCAGAGGGGGTGTTCGATGCGGTCCCACAGGTTGTCCAGGGTTTCCCAGGTTTCGGGATCCCAGCCTTCCTGTTCCTTGGTGATGCCCTGGATGGAGAGGGAGTTTTTGTCCTCCATGTAGATGCCCTGGGTGCCCTGGATGACATTCCCCCGGGAGTAGGGGCGATAGAGGGAGCAGTCGTGGGTGAGGACGATGGTTTCGCCGTTGGCGCACTTGATGACGGTGGTGACCACGTCACCCTCGTTGAAGGGATAGGAGGCCAGGGGGTGATCAGCGCCCTTGTTGGCCTTGGCCCAGGCATTGAGTCCCCGGGCCTTGGAGGCGGTGGCGGTGAGGGAGACCATGCGGTTGCCGCGGTTGAGATTCAGATATTTGGCGATGGGGCCCAGTTCGTGGGTGGGATAGAGTTCGCCATTCCGGCTCTTGAAGTTCCGGAGACGGTAGTGGCGGTTTTCCTCGCCGCAGCAGATTTCGGCCCGGAGGTCGTGGTGGTATCCGCCCTCGCAGTGGACCACTTCTCCGAAGAGTCCTTCCCGCACCAGCTTCAGCATGGCCATCTCGCTGCGGCCGTAGCAGCAGTTTTCCAGGAGCATGCAGGGGACGCCGGTGGCCTCGCTGACCCGGACCAGCTGCCAGCAGTCATCCAGGGAGCAGGCGCCTCCCACTTCCAGGGCCACGGGGATTCCGTATTCCATGGAGGCCACGGCGATGGGCACATGGCTTTCCCAGGCGGTGGGGGCGATGATGCAGTCCAGATTGTCCTCGGCATTTTCCGCCAGGAGCACCCGGTAGTCGGTATAGGAGGTGGGGGCGGGGCGGCCTTTGGCGGTGCAGCGGTCCACCATGGCCTTCAACCGGTCTTCATAGAGTTCGCAGACGGCGGTGATGGTCACGTCTTCCATTTCCAGGAGGAGATCCTGGAGGCCGGGGCCACGATGGCCTCCGCCGATGAAGCCGACTTTCAGCTGACGTTTCTTCTGGGTTTTCTTAGCCATGAGACAGTGGGGGGAGAGGGGTGGTGTGGATGAATGAGGAGAAAAAAGGAAGAAAAAAGGGGGGATCAGCCTGGGGTGGTGGCGGTGGCGGCGGGAGCCAGAGCGGAGGGCTTTGCGGCCGGCTTCTGGCTCAGGATGAGGACGCCGAGGACCACCAGCGCCAGGGCCAGCAGTTTCCGGGGGATGTCCCGCTCATGGAAATACCAGGCTCCGCAGGCGAAGGAGACGGCCACGGAGGAGCGTCGCAGGATGGCCAGCAGGCCCACCTGGGTGCCGGGGGCATGGAGGGCGTGGAAGAAGAAGAAATCGGCGGCGATGAGCAGGATGCCGATGGCGGGGATGGACCAGCGCCACTGGAAGGGCTGGTGTTCCTTCAGGAAGGGGAGGTATCGTTGAAACAGCCAGACCGTTCCCAGGATGGCCACTAGATCCAGGGAGAAATGGAACTGGACCTGGTCCGGGGAGAGATTACGGGGGCCGAAGAGCCACTTGTCGTAGAGGGCGCTGGCGGCGCCGATGAGGGTGGCGGCCACAATCATCCAGACCCCGCGGCTTTTCCAGGAGAATCCCTCCCGTCGTCCGGAGGCGGTGAAGAGGAAATATCCCCCGAAGACCACCACCATGCCCAGGCCCTGCAGGGGGGTGGGGCAGTCGCCGAAAAGGAGGATTCCCCCCAGGGTGACCCAGAGGGGAGAGGAGGCGCGGATGGGGGCGGCCAGGGAGATGGGGAGATCGTGGAGGGCGAAATATCCCGCAATCCAGCTGCCGGCCACAATGGCGGACTTGAGGAAGGTGAGGCACCACAGCTCCCGGGAGCAGCACAGCATTTCCAGGAAATTTCCCTGGCAGAGGCGTACGACCATGAGGAAGAGGGTGCCGCACAGGGTGCCCAGGAAGAGGCAGGGCATCACCCGGTTTCCGCTGACGGCGTGCTTCTTGGAGAAGTCGTAGATGCCCAGGAAGAGGGCGGAGAGGAGGATCAGGGGCAACCAGCCCAGGGAGGCGGGGGAGGCCATGGGGAGCTATGCCTCCTTGCGGCGGTAGAGTCCGCTGGTCCATTCCGCCAGGGTGCGGGTCTCCAGCTCCTCCAGCCCCAGGGAGAGGAAGACCTCCCGCAGATGGGGATATTGGGTGGAGAGAATGCCGGAAAGCACCAGGAGGCCGCCGGGGCGCACCATGGACACCAGATTTTCCCTGGCTTCCAGGAGAATGGGGGCCAGGATGTTGGCCAGCACCAGATCCCCGGGGAAGGGGACGGTCAGGTCGTGGACATCCCCCTGCCGCAGCGTCACCTGGGCTTCTGTCACCCCGGCCCGCTGGAAGTTTTCCCGGGCCACCAGGATGGCCTGGGGATCGTAGTCGAAGGCGAAGACGGGGCCGTAGCCCAGCTTCAGGGCGGCCAGGGTGAGGATTCCGGAGCCGCAACCGGCGTCAATGAGGGTGCGGGGGCGCTGGGGGAGGGAGTCGTCGGCCAGGTCGTCCAGGAATTCCAGGCATCCCCGGGTGGTGCCGTGGGAACCGGTGCCGAAGCACATTCCCGGGTCGATTTCCAGCAGGAGATCGCCGGGCTCCGCCTGGCATTCCTCCCAGCTGGGCTTGATGACCAGACGGCGACTGGCCCGGAAGGGGTGAAAATACTTTTTCCAGCTTTCCGCCCAGTCTTCCCGCTGGATTTCCCGTTCCCGGATGGCCAGGGGCGGGGCGGAGAGGAGGGAGTCGCCCCACTGGGCGAGGAGAGCCTCCACCTGGGAGCGGGCCGCCGCCTGCTCCGCCGGGGTGTCGCAAAGGAGATAGGTGGTGCCTTTGCCGCTCTCCAGATCCTCGTAGCTGGAAATGGCCTGGGGCGGAAGATCCAGGGTGGCCAGCAGCTCCCCCAGGACGGCTACGTCCTGGTTCGGGGTCTGGATCTCTACGGCGTGGATGGGCGTGTCGGGAATGACCGGAGGAGGAAGGGAAGGCATGGGGGAACTACGCCTCCCGACCAAAGGGGGACAACTCCCGGAGATTGCGGATGATGGGGGGCATGACCTCCAGGACGGTGTCAATCTCCTCCTGGGTGTTGTATCGGGAGAGGCTCAGGCGCACCGTGCCGTGGAGGGCCTTGTAGTCCAATCCCATAGCCCGGAGCACGTGGGAGGGTTCCAGGGAGCCGGTGGTGCAGGCGCTGCCCGAGGAGGCGCAGACCCTGGCGCGGTCCCAGAGGCGCAGCAGGATGGATTCTCCCTCGATGTATTTGAAGCAGATATTGAGGGTATTGGGGAGGCGGTGTTCCAGGTCTCCGTTGACCATGGCGTCGGGGCAGGTGGCCAGCAGTCCTTCCTGGAGGCGGTCCCGCAGGGCCTTGACTCTGCCGTTTTCCTCGGGGAGATGGGCCATGGCCAGTTCGGCGGCCTTGCCCAGGCCCACGATGGAGGCCACGTTTTCCGTGCCTGCCCGGAGCATATGCTCCTGATGTCCGCCGGTCAGATAGGGGGCGAAGGGCGTGAAGCTGCGGCGGTAGAGAACGCCGATTCCCTTGGGGGCGTGGAACTTGTGGCCGGAGAGAGAAAGGAAGTCCACCTCCGTGAGATCCCGCTGCAGATCCATGGGGATCTTGCCGATGGCCTGGACGGCGTCGGTGTGGAAGAGGGCGCCTTTGGCATGGGCGATCTGGGAGAGCTCCCGGATGGGATAGATGTTGCCGGTTTCGTTGTTGGCGAACATGACGGAGACCAGGGCGGTCTCCTCGGTGATCAGGGCACGGGCCTCGTCCAGGTCAATGCGCCCGTGGCTGTCCACGCTGAGGTAGTCCACATGGACCCCGGCGTATTCCGCCAGATCCCGGCAGGTGTTGAGGATGGCGGGGTGTTCCACGCAGGTGGTGACCAGATTGCGGCGGCCCGCCTGGGTCTTGAAGGCGCTGCGCAGGGCGGCGTTGTCGGATTCGCTGCCGCAGCTGGTGAAGATAATTTCCCCGGGGTTGGCCCCCAGAAGGGCAGCCAGCTGTTCCCGGGCGTGCTCCATGGCGGCGGCGGGGGCGCCGGCGAAGGGATACACGCTGGAGGGATTGGCGTATTCCTGCTGCAGGAAGGGGGCCATCGCCTGGAAGACCTCCGGCGCTACGCAGGTGGTGGCGTTGTTGTCCAGATAGAGAATCGGCTGGGACATGGCTGGGAGCGATGTAGAGGGCTTTCCCTGGGGGGGGGGACGTTCCGTCGCCGGATGGGGCGGGGCGCTACTTGACGGCGGAGACGGTGATGGCGGCGGAGACCTTTTCCCGGAGCTTCGCCTCGATCCAGTGCTCGATGGTCTTGTCGGCCAGAGCGCAGGTGGCGCAGTGTCCCTGGAGGCGGATGAGGACCTTGTCCTCGCTGACATCCACCAGTTCCGCATCTCCGCCGTCCGCCTGGAGTCCGGGGCGGATGATGGCATCGAAGGTCTGCTGGATCATGCGCATCTTCTGGAAGGGGGTGAGGGGCCCCACGTTTTCCTTCACGGTCTGGGCGATGGGGGAGGGGGTGGCCGCCGGGACGGCAGGGGCAGGGGCCTCCTGGATCCGCTTCAGCTCGTCATCCAGGATTTCCTGGATCTTCTGGAGGCATTCCCGGCATCCGCCTCCCGCCTTGGTGTAGTAGGTCACCTGCTCCAGGGTGGTGAGATGATTGAGACGCACCACTTCCCGGATCTTGCCCTCGGTCACCTGGAAGCACTGGCAGACCACCCGGTCCTCCCCTTCCGTCTCCGGGACGCCGGGAAGATTGTATTCCGGGTGTTTCTTCCGCATGTCCGCCAGCGCGGCCTGGAAGGCTTCCATGCCCATGACGGAACAGTGCATTTTGGCTTCGGGGAGAGAACCCAGGTAGTCGGCGATATCCTGGTTGGTGAGACGGGAGGCCTCCTCCACGGTCTTTCCCTTCAGGATCTCCGTGAGGGCGCTGGCGCTGGCAATGGCGCTGGCGCAACCAAAGGTCTGGAAACGGGC
The DNA here is from genome assembly GCA_016302315.1 of Lentisphaeria bacterium. GTDB lineage: Bacteria > Verrucomicrobiota > Lentisphaeria > Oligosphaerales > Oligosphaeraceae > UBA1724. Next base: position 4,876 of record JAEDNW010000090.1, on the reverse strand, counting down.
GTCGGCAATGCGCTTCCGGTCCTCCGTGAGCTTGACGGAGAGTTTCATAGCATCGCCGCAGATGATATTTCCCACTTCGCCGATGCCGTCGGCATCCGGCAGGACGCCCACATTCCGGGGATTCTGGAAGTGGTCCTTGACTTTATCGGTGTAGTTCCACATATTAGGGGTGCTCCTTTGGCGTCCAATATGGAAAAACCGCATCTCACCATGGACGTGCAAGGCGGATGCGGTTGAAGAAGATGAGCCGGTGCCGGGAGCGGAAGAGGGAGAAGAAAATCCGGATTCCGCTCCGCAGGCGAAGGGAAGCAGTCCTCGGAAGGCGAGGAAAGGCGCGCCCTTATGCTTCGGGCTTGGTCTTCGGCAGACCCCAAACCTTGTCGCCATCCTTGAGGCGGCCTTCCTTCTTCAACTTGTCCACGCGCTCATAGCGCTTCAGAACATTGCGTTTCTCGCTGACGGAACCCTTGGTCTTAAGGCTGGGGTGGACGGACATGGTGTACTCCTGAAAATGAGAGGGGTTATGAGGTATGAAAAGAGTTACATGGTCAAGGGGCATACTATAAGCAGACACGGGCATTCTGCAAGCCCCTTCCCCCCGCCATCCGCCTTCTCCCCACCTCCGGAGAACACCGGAAATGCCAACCCTAGTCCGCCCTTTCGGGGGCAGTGGCGGAAAAAATAGGGGGTGAGGGGCAAAAAATGGGGGGTGAGGGGGTAAGAACTGACAAAAAGGGTGAAGTTGGGGAGAAAATAAGACAAGACAGTAGAATTTTTTTTGGAAAAATCCTCTTTTCCGTCAATAAAGGGAGGCTCCCGTTCGTTCCAAGAAGAATACGTGAAGTGCAAGCCATCGTGGGGAACCGTCCCTGATGTCCCTTCTTTCCCGGAGATTTCGGAGTCGAGTCGGCTTTGGGAATTTCTGGGTGGGGTGGCGTGTCGTCAGGGGAGTTGTTCACGCAACCCCTTTGGGAGTACCAGCTGTGATTTCCGACAACGATACCCTCAAACTTTACATGCAGAACATCATGCAGTTCCGTCGCGTGACCACTGCCGAGGAGGTGGAGTTGGCGCGTCGGATTGCGGAAGGGGATGACAAGGCCCGGGAGATTTTGATCAAGGCCAATCTTCGTCTGGTGGTGAAGATTGCCCATGATTTCAAGGGGCGCGGGCTTCCTCTGCTGGATTTGATCAGCGAGGGGAACATCGGGCTGATGCGTGCGGTGGAGAAGTTTGATCCTGCCCGGGGCGCCAAGCTTTCCAGCTATGCGGCCTGGTGGATTAAGCAGTCCATGCGCCGTGCCCTGTCCAACCAGGCCCCCATCATCCGGGTGCCCACCCAGTCTGCCATGAAGATGGTGAAGATTCATGCGGCGGAGGCCCGTCTCACCCAGGAACTGGGGCGTTCCCCCACGGCCAAGGAGATTGCCGCCGCCTCTAATCTCACGGAGCGTACCGTCAATGGTCTCCGGGTGGGCCGTTCCACCACGGTCTCCCTCCAGGCTCCCCTGCAGCCGGGCATGGATGGCGAGCTGACGGATGTGCTGGCGGATGAAAGCACGGTGACCCCGGACCATCTGCTGGATGATGCGGAGATGATGGATGTGCTGCAGAAGCTGCTGGCCAGCCTGGATGACCGGGAACGGCAGATTCTGGATCTGCGCTTCGGCCTGACCACCGGGACGCCCTGCACCCTGGAGAGGGTCTCCGAAATGATTCACCTTACCCGGGAACGGGTGCGCCAGATTCAGAATCAGGCCCTCATGGCCCTGCGCACCCTCATCAACGAAGAGTCCCGGGAAGAATTTTCCCGCGGCGGGAGCTCCAACCGCCGCATTGCCGAACTTCTGGAGAATATGGTGGCTCGCACCACGGAAAACGAGAGGAAAAGACATAAGCCCGCTTTGGGATCTGAAACTGAGGGAAAGCAAGAATGATTTCCGACAATGATACCATGAAGCTCTATATGCAGAGCATTGGCCAGTTCCGCCTGGTGAATCCGGAGGAGGAGGCGCAGCTGGCCAAGCGCATTGCCAAGGGGGACAAGGAGGCCCGGGCCACGCTGATCAACAGCAATCTCCGCCTGGTGGTGAAGATCGCCCATGACTTCAAGGGGCTGGGACTCCCCCTGCTGGACCTGATCAGCGAGGGCAACATCGGCCTGATGCGGGCGGTGGAGAAGTTCGACCCTGCCCGGGGCGCCAAGCTTTCCAGCTATGCGGCCTGGTGGATCAAGCAGTCCATGCGCCGTGCTCTGGCCAACCAGGCCCGCACCATCCGCATCCCCGTGCAGTCCGCCAGCAAGATCGGCAAGATCCAGAATGCCAAGGCTCGTCTGATGCAGACCCTGGGACGGGAACCCACCGACAAGGAAATCGCCAACGAAATCAACCTGACCGAGCGCACCGTCACCGGCCTGCGCCAGGGCAAGGCCAGCACCATCTCCCTCTTCGACCCCATCCAGAACGGGGCGGAGGGGGAATTCAAGGACATCATCCCCGATGACAAGACCATTGCCCCCAATGACATCATCCAGGACGACGAGACCCTCTCCCTGATGATGCAGATGGTGAGCAAGCTGCCGGAACGGGAGCGGGTGATCCTCAAACTGCGCTTTGGGCTGGACGGACAGAAGCCCAAGACGCTGGAGGAGGTCTCCCACATCATTGGCCGCACCCGGGAGCGGGTCCGCCAGATCCAGAATCAGGCTCTGGAGCGTCTCCGCTCGGCCATTGAGGAGCAGAAATCCATTGAGGAGGTGGCCAACGAGGCCGCCATGGATGCGGACGACGATTATTGAGTCTGCGCCACAAGTTCCCCCCGGAGCGAGGAAAATGACCTTCGTCTCCGGGGGCTTTTCTTTCCCGTCACGCCAAGCCACGTCACGCCAAGGACACCCCGTTTTTCCCAGCAAAGAATCAGGAGCCCCCGCCCATGCCCATTACGGAGATTTTGGAAGAGAATGCCCGGAAATACGGGTCGGATGTCGCCCTGGTGGAGATCAATCCCCAGGAGATGGAGAAGCGTCATGCCTCCTGGAGGGAGTATTCCCTCATCGAGCCCAGCCCGGTGGATTCCTTCCGTTCGGAGATGACCTGGGCCCAGTTTGACCAGAAGGCCAACCGCCTGGCCAATTTCCTGCTGACCCGCCGCCTGCCCCGGGGCGCCAAGGTGGGAATCCTGCTGATGAACTGCCTGGAGTGGCTCCCCATCTACTTCGGCGTCCTGAAAAGCGGATGCATGGCCGTGCCCCTGAATTTCCGCTACACCCCGGACGAAATCCGCTACTGCCTGGATCTGGCGGATGTGGATGTCCTGATCTTCGGACCGGAGTTCATCGGACGGGTGGAGACCATCTGCGACCATCTCCCCCGTCCCTGCACCCTCCTCTACGTGGGAGGGGACTGCCCCACCTTCGCCGAACCCTACTACAGCCTGGTCTCCCACTGTTCCCCGGAAGCCCCGGGGGTCTCCTTGACCGATGAAGATCCCGCCGCCATCTACTTCTCCAGCGGCACCACAGGCTTCCCCAAGGCCATTGTCCATCCTCACCGCAGCCTGGTTCATGCCTGCCTGGTGGAGCAGAACCACCATCGGCAGACCCGGGAGGATGTCTTCCTCTGCATCCCCCCCCTCTACCATACCGGGGCGAAGATGCACTGGTTCGGAAGCTTCCTGGTGGGCGGAAAGGCGGTGCTGCTGAAGGGGACAAAGCCGGAGTGGATCATCGGCACGGTCTCCCAGGAGCGCTGCACCATTGTCTGGCTGCTGGTGCCCTGGGCCCAGGATATCCTGGATGCCATCGAACGGGGCAAGATCGAACTGAGCAACTACCATCTGGAGCAGTGGCGGCTGATGCACATCGGGGCGCAGCCGGTGCCTCCCAGTCTGATTCACCGCTGGAAGTCCTACTTCCCCCATCACCAGTACGACACCAACTACGGCCTCAGCGAGTCCGCCGGCCCCGGCGCCGTCCACCTGGGCATTGAAAACGAGGACCACGTGGGGGCTATCGGCATTCCCGGCTACGGCTGGCAGACCAAGATCGTGGATGAGAAGCACCAGGAGGTTCCCCGGGGACAGGTGGGAGAACTGATCCTCAAGGGAGACAGCGTGATGCGCTGCTACTACAAGGACGAAAAGTCCACCCGGGAAGTGCTTCGGGACGGCTGGCTGTATACCGGCGACATGGCCAAGGAGTCGGAGGATGGCTTCATCTATCTGGTGGACCGGAAGAAGGACGTGATCATCACCGGCGGAGAGAATCTCTACCCTGTGCAGATCGAGGATTTCCTCCGGAGAAACGGGGCCATCAAGGATGTGGCGGTCATCGGCCTTCCGGATGCGCGGCTGGGCGAAATCGCCGCCGCCATCATCGAGGTGAAGCCCGGATTCACCCTTACGGAGCAGCAAGCGGAACAGTTCTGCCTGGGACTCCCCCGCTACCAGCGTCCCCGGCGCTATATCTTCGCCCCGGTGCCCCGCAATCCCACGGGCAAAATCGAAAAGCCCCGTCTGCGGAAGATGTATGGCGCGGACCAGCTGGTGGCCCAGCAGAATGAAATCGCCCCCAAGGAGGCCTAGCGCCATAGCCCGCTGAAGGGGGGGACACTGCCCCAAAAATCCCCCGAAGGAATCCCGTCCCCCCGCAGGCGGGGGGGACGTGGCGCCAAAATATTTCCCTGGAATACGTCGTGCCCCCCCCAGGGGATGCATTCCCGCCTGCGGCGTTCATTCCACCCCTCAGGGATCCGATCCTCCCACCCCGTAAACGGGGTTCACATTCTTTATTATCGTGAGTTTTTGAATGGTTTTTACTACAACCTGAATCCGTGAAGTTAATTCATGGAAAATTTAACGAAATGACATGATAACC
>JAEDNW010000089.1:0-10276 GCA_016302315.1 Lentisphaeria bacterium | reverse complement strand
GGCTTTGGGGGAAGAGGGAGGCCGTTTGATTTCCGGCCTCCCTGTGAGGCGGGAGGAGGGCTAGTCTTCCTTGGTCTGGGCGGTCTCGTAGAGGTCCAACACTTCCTTGGAGGGGGCCGCCGTGAAGCGGGCCACCAGAGCGGCGACAATCAGGCCCGCCACAAATCCGGGGAGGAGTTCGTAGACGCCGGTGTGGCTCTTGAAGAAGATGATCCAGAGGACATCCACGCCGGCGCCCGCCAGGATTCCGGCGATGGCGCCCGCCAGGTTGAAGCGTTTCCAGAAGAGAGCAAGCATGATGGAGGGACCGAAGGCGGCGCCGAAGACGCCCCAGGCATTTTCCACCAGTCCCATGATGGAACCGGCCCGGGGATCCATGGCGATGATAAGGGCCAGGAGGGCAATCACCAGAACCAGGAAGCGTCCCACCCAAAGAAGCTCTGCGTCATTGGCCTTTCCCTGGCGGATGAGGGGCTTGTAGACATCGCAGGAGAAGGCGGAGGAGGCGGCCAGCAGCTGGCTGTCGGCGGTGCTCATGGAGGCGGCCAGGACGGCAGAGAGGAGGACGCCGGAGATGAGGGCGGGGAAGATTCTGCGCACCATCTCAATGAAGACCAGTTCCTTTCCGCCCACTTCGGGAGTAAAGGGAATCACCTGGCGTCCGATGAGGCCGATAAGGGCGGCGAAGAGAACGATCAGGACCGTCCAGCTGATGCCGATGACGGAGGATTTCCGGAGTTCCTTCTGGGATCGGATGGACATGAAGCGGATGATGATGTGGGGCATGCCGAAGTAGCCCAGGCCCCAGGCCAGTCCGGAGACCACGGTCTGCCACTGGAAGGCATTCTCCCACAGGGGAGCCAGCGCCTGGGACTGGGTGCCCACGGTATCCAGCATGAAGTAGGCGAAGAGGGGAGCCAGGAACATGGCGCCCAGCACCAGGAGTCCCTGGAAGAAGTCCGTCCAGCAGACCGCGGAGAAGCCTCCCAGGAAGGTATAGCCCACGATCACGGCGGCGGCCAGATACATGGCATTGGCGGAATCCATTCCGGTGATGCGGTTAAAGAGCGTTCCGCAGGCTTTCACACTGGAGGCGGCGTAGATGGTGTAGGCCACCAGGAAGACCATGGCGCAGATGATCTGGAGGACATGGGAGCGGGCCAGGAAGCGGTTGGAGAGGAACTGGGGGATGGTGATGGAATCCCCGAAGGTCACGGAGAATTTCCGGAGGCGGGGCGCCTGGAAGATCCAGCTCAAGGCGTATCCCAGAGCCAATCCCACGGCGATCCAGACCTGTCCCATTCCCTTGAGATAGACGGCGGTGGGCAGTCCCATGAGGACCCAGGCGCTCATGTCGGAGGCGCCGGCGGAGAGGGCGGAGACCCAGGCGCCCATCTTACGATCCCCCAGGAAGTAGGTCTTTTCTCCTCCATTGCGGTCCCGGATGAAGAAATAGATGCCGATTCCCAGCATGAAGAAGAGATAGAGAGCAAAAACGACAGGTTCGAGAGAAGACATGATCTTGGGACTTCAGGATGGCTTGTTGGAGGGATGAGAAATTAAGGTAGAAAAGGAGAAAGGATGGGCCGGAGGGGGCTAGGGGAAAGGACGGGAGCGGGCCAGGATTTCCTCGTGAAGGCTGTTTCCCTGGGCATCCATGGTGACGATGGCCGGAAAGTCCTTCACCACCAGTTCCCACATGGCCTCAGGAGAGCCGAACTCCTCCAGAAACGTGACGGAGGAGACCCGGAGCACGGCGGCGGCCAGCACCTGGGCGGCGCCCCCCACCGCCGAAAGGTAGACCGCTCCATACTGGGCCAGGGCCTCCCGGGTCTTTGTCCCCATGCCCCCCTTGCCGATGAGGGCACGCACGCCGTAGCGCTTCAGCACCTCCGCCTGGTAGGGTTCCTCCCGCGCCGAAGTGGTGGGGCCGGCAGCCGTCACCGTCCAGCCCCCGTCGGGAGCGGGGACCATGACCGGGCCGCAGTGGTAGAGCACCCCTCCCTGGAGCCGGAGGGCGGGCGGCAGGGAAGGAGGGGTTTCTCCCCCGGCCAGGTACTTGTGGGCGGCATCCCGTGCGGTGTAGAGGGTGCCGGAGAGCAGGACGGGCTGTCCCAGTTTCAGGGAGCGGACATCCTCCTCTTGCAAAGGGGTATGAAGGGAACGAGTCTCCATGTTGTCTCAGGGGCCAGGGCGAAGCCGGGGGCTATCGATCTCTCGGCGCCTCCTGTTCCGCCCGAGGCACTGCGTAAATCGTCTCCCCCTGCTTGGCCATGCCGAACTTGTCCCGGGCAACGCCTTCCACCACCGCGGGATCCCGCGCCCGGAGCTTTTCGATGACGATCTCCTTTTCCTGGATCTGGCGTTCCAGGCTGTCCACCTGAGCCTGGAGGATCCGGAGCTCCTCCCGCAACTGGGAGATTTCCCGGGAGGGCCGGAGGATGAAACACAGGAAAATACAGAGCGTGAAGCCCAGGACCACCATGCCAATCAAAGTAGAAGTCTTCATGGGCGTGTCTCCTTTGCTGAACTCTTCCCCAGGCGGAGGAGGAAGTTGTATTTCAGGATATACCAGAGGGCGGCCACCCCATCCCGCCATCCGATCTTCTTGCCTTGATCGTAGGGACGGGGGACATAGTCGATGGGGATCTCGAAGATTCGGGCCTGGGCCTGGGCCAGCTTTGCCGTGATTTCGGGCTCGAAGCCGAAGCGGTTGCATTCCAGGGTGAAGCGCCGGAAGAAGTCGGCCCGGATCATCTTGTAGCAGGTCTCCATGTCCGTGAGGTAGAGATTGGCGCACAGATTGGAGAAGGAGGTCAGCCACTGGTTTCCCTTGCGGTGCCAGAAGGAATCCACCAGATGGGTGGGGGAGGAGTAGCGGGAGCCGAAGACAGCGTCCGCCCTGCCCTCCTCAATGAACCGGAGCATTCCGGGGAATTCCCGGGGAGAGTACTCCAGATCCGCATCCTGGATGATGACCACATCCCCGGTCACCCGGGCCTGGGCCGTACGGATGGCGGCGCCCTTTCCCCGGTTCTCCGGATGATGCACCACCACCAGATCCGGGGAAGGAGGCAGGGCATCCAGCAAAGCCCCGGTGCCATCCTGGGAACAATCGTCCACCACCAGGATTTCCAGATTCGGCACTCCGCACTGCCGCACCTGCTGGATCACCGTGGCCACGGTGGCCACCTCGTTGAAGACGGGGATGATGACGGAGAGTTTCATGGTTGGTAGGACCACTCCAGCAGTTTTTTGGCCAGTTCATCCCGGCGGCGTCCGTGGTCGCCTGGGTTGACCCCCATCACCACCACCATGCGCCGACGCCCGTCCCGTTCGCAGGTGACCACGATGCAGCTTCCCGCCCCATCGGTGAGGCCGGTCTTCAGGCCATTGACGCCGGGGACCTTTCCCCGGAGGAGTTTGTTGGTGGAAATGACATCGAAGGGGTTTTTCTTGTCGGCCCGGATTCGTCCCCGGTCGGTGGCGGCCCACTTCCGGATTGCCGGGTATTGGATGGCCCGGAGGGCCAGATAGGCGACTTCCAGGGCGCTTCCGTAATTTTCCCTGCGCTGCCCCCCCTGGACCAGGGGGAGTCCGTGGGCGTTGTAGAAATGCATCCCCTGGAGTCCCCAATCCGCGGCTCTCCGGTTCATCATCTCCGGGAACCGTTCCGGGACGTCCCCGGCGAGATAGCGTCCCACCAGGTAGGCGCAGTCGTTGGCGCTGGCGACCAGCATGCACATGAGATACTCGTCCAGGCGATATTTTTCCCCGGTATCCAGGAAGACCCCGTTGATCCCCATCTCCCGGAAGTATTTTCGATCCTCAGCGGTCACCGGCACCAAAGTATCCAAGGTGACTCCGGGCGTCTGCTCCAAATATTCCATGAGGAGGAGGGCTGTCATCAGTTTGGTCAGGGAGGCCAAGGGATAACTCCGGGCGGCGTCCTTCTGCCAAAGGATGGTGCGGGTATCCAGGTCCAGCACCAGCCCGGAGCGCACTTCCCGCATTTCCCGGCGCAGGGAATCCGTCATGGGCTTCTCCTGGACGGGGAAGAAATCCGGACGGAATCGGCCGGGCATCCCGGAGGGAGCGGCGGCAGGGGGGACCGGAACCGGGACCTTGGCCGGAGGCGCAGGAGGCATAGCGGGAACCGGAGGAGCCGCCGGCTCCCCGGCAGGCGCAGCTGCCTCCGTCTCCGGAGGGGTGCCCCCCTCCGTGCCCTGGTCCTGAGGACGACTGGGCCACAGAAACAGGAAGAGGGGCACGGAGAACAGGAGCAGGAAGAGAATGACTATGACATTTTTATGCATATCACTCCTGGGGGGGCTGACCGAAAGTGATGGAATCCGTGGGAGGAAAATCTCCGGCCTTCTTCCCCTTGCGGCCCTGATCCGTCGGCAGCTTCACGGCGGCATTGAAGAAGGTGGCCGCCGGGGGATTGGGGGGAGCCTGGACCACGGGGGAATCGTCCCGTCCCGCCTCCTGTTCTCCCTCGTGGAGGGCGGGGGAGTTTTCCGGCGCCTGGGGGGAGCGTCCTTTCCGGGCATGTCTCTTCCGCACTGCCTTCTTCTCCGATGCCGGGCTCTTTTCCCTGGGGGCCACAGGGCGGCTGGCCCCCTGGCGCAAAGGCACCAATTCCGGGGGCAGTCCCTGGGAGGAGGCAGGGGGCTGCTCCTCATGGCCGGCAGTCATGGCCACGCCGGTTTCCTCCTCCAGGTCCTCCTCCAGATTCTCTTCCTCCTCGGCAATGTCGTAGTGGGGAGAGAGTTCGGGAAGGCGGCCCAGGATCTCCTGGTTCCAGCCGAAGAGCTGGACCAGGAGGGAAACCAGCGCCCTGCCATAGCGGTATTCGCAATGATGGAAGCAGCGGATGGGGACGGGATGCTCCATGAGGCGGGGCACCAGGCCCACGATCTGGAGGATGCGATGGGAGAGGAGCCGGGGAACGGTGATTCCCTCGAAGATCAGCCCCAGGGCCCGATGGGCCACGGGATCGAAGATGGCCCCCGCCTCCCAGAAGTCGGTGGGATTTTCCGGATTCAAGGCACTCATGAGGAAAGGCAGAGCCACGGTGGAGAGGGCCAGGCCCCGGGAGGCGGGATAGCGTCCCCTCCGCATGGCGTCTCCCCGGAGTTTCAGGAGATGGCGAAGCATCTCCCCCTCCTGTTCCTCCCAGGCGTCGTCCACCGTAGGCCAGAAATACTGGAGGAATCCCATGTCGCGCATGGTCTGGAGCGTCTGTCCGGCGGCGGGATTGGCCAGGATCTTCAGGAGTTCCTCGAAGAGCCGGGCGGCACTGGCCAGACGGATCATCTCCCCCTTTTGCCGGATGACCTGCTCCAGTTCCTTCTCCAGCCGGAAGCCGCACTGGCCCACCAGCTTCATCGCCCGCAGCATCCGCACGGGATCCTCCTCCATGCGCTGGCGGGGATCCCCGATGCACCGGACTACGCCGTCCCGGAGATCCTGGTATCCCCCGGAGAAGTCGATGACGCCCCGGGTGCCGGAGACATCCAGATAGAGGGCGTTGGCCGTGAAATCCCGGCGCATGGCATCCTCTTCCAGAGTGCCAAAGCAGTTGTCATTCCAGATGATGGGTCCCTTGTCGTGGCGCTTTCCCTGGCGTTCCTTCTCGTTGGGCTTACGGCGGAAGGTGGACACCTCGTAGATCTCCCCTCCGGCATAGACATGGGCCAGGCGGAAACGGCGGCCAATCACATGGCACTGGCGGCGTCCAAATACCTTGCGCACCTCCTCCGGAGTGGCACTGGTGGAGATATCGTAGTCCTTGGGAGCCTTTCCCAGAAGCAGGTCGCGCACGGCCCCGCCCACGATATAGGCCTCGTAGCCGGCCTTGGTCAGCGCCCTCACCACAGAGACGGGAACGGGATTGACCAAATGAAGGAGTTCGTCCAGAACGTTTTGGGGAACGGTATTAGGCATGTCGATCTTCATCCGCCTCGGCGGCCGCACCTCTCCGGATCCTGAGGCCACATCGCATCCCCCGCCCGGCGCACAACACACATTCCCGGGTCATCGGGCAGGGGCTGGGAGCAGGGGGAAGGGAAAGGCCAGCAGGGGGGGGAAGGAGGCCTGAGTCCCGGAAAGGGGACAGGGAGGCTTCACTCACAGTTCACAACAGGGGCTTGTCCGCCGCCTTCCCGGGAAATTCCCGGAGGCCGACGGGTAAATTCGCGACATCGCAGGATGTCAGAAGAGAGTTGGCTGGGCCACAGGGGCAAAGGAGCGACGATGGAGGGGACAGGGCCCCAGGCGATTCAACGCCTCCAGGTGCTCGGCAGTGCCGTAGCCTTTGTTCCGGGCAAAGCCATAGCCCGGGTACCGAAGCTCCATCTCCTCCATCAGCGTATCCCGGTAGACCTTGGCCAGGATGCTGGCGGCGGCAATGGAGGCGGAACGCCCGTCTCCCTTCACCACAAAGGTGGCCGGCACAGGAAAGGGACGGAAGCCCAGGCCGTCCACCAAAGCAGCCTGGGGACGGGGCGTTCCCGGCAGAGACAGGACGGCCTCCCGCATGGCGTCCTGGGTGGCCCGGAGGATGTTCATGCGGTCAATCTGGGCGGGGGAGCGTTCCACAATGGCGAAGCGCACCCGGGGATCCTCCCGGAGGAGACGATCCAGCTGCCGCCGTTTGGCATCGGTGAGCTTTTTGGAGTCGTTCACCGGGATGTCGAAGGGGAGAGGCGGCAGGGGGAGCGCCACGGCGGCCACCACCACAGGACCGGCCAGAGGCCCCCGGCCCACCTCATCCACCCCGGCAACGCACTCCACCCCCAGGGAGAGTTCCAGCTGGAAGGGATGGGAGATGCCGGGCATGGGAAAGGAAAGGCGAAAGGCGGGGAGAAAGAGAGGCAGAGGAGAAGCCCCGGGGGATCCGGCCTCCGGGCACCGGAAAAAAACAAAAAGGCACAGGGCCCTCGCAGAAGGAGGCCTCGTGCCTTTTCACCAGAGTGGCGAAATCAACGGATGACTGCAGACGGCGGTTCCCGCCAGGGAATCCTGGCTTCTCCCTCTCCTCGCCTCAATGGCCAGGGAAAGGAAGGTGCCGGAAGAGAAATACCCAGGCCCCAGGGCCCGCCGAAGCGCAAGCCACACGAGACCGCTTATGCACCCACTTCCTTGGACTTCACCTTGGCAGCCTTGCCCACCTGGCCACGCAGATAGTAGAGCTTGGCGCGGCGGACAATACCCTTGCGGGTCACCTTGAAGGAAGCCACCAGGGGGGAATGGATGGGCACCACGCGCTCCACACCCTGACCAGCCTTGACCCGGCGCAGGGTGATGGTCTGGGCAATGCCGGCGCCATGACGGGCGATGACCACGCCGCTGAAACTCTGGACACGCTCCTTGCCGCCTTCCTTGATGCGGAAGCCCACTTCCACGGTGTCGCCAATGCCCATCTCGGGCACGTCGCTCTTCTGGTTCTCCAGACGGATCTTCTCAATGGTGTTCATGCTAAATTTCTCCTTGCGGAATCTAGGATTTCTATGCAAACAAAATTCAAAGGAGCTCGGGACGCCGGCTCACCGTGCGCAGCACTCTCTGCTCCAGGCGCCAGGCGGCGATTTCCTGGTGGTTGCCCGAAAGGAGGATCTCCGGGACTTTCATGCCCTTGTAGTCCTCCGGACGGGTAAACTGGGGATACTCCATCAGGGGTTCGTTGCCGAAGGACTCCTCCTCCGAAGAACTGTCATTTCCCAGGGCGCCGGGCAGCAGACGCACCACGGCGTCCGTCACCACGCTGGCGGCGATGGCCCCGTTGGTGAGCACATAGTCCCCGATGGAGAGTTCCTCGTCCATGAGGCACTGGCGCACCCGCTCGTCCACTCCCTCGTAGTGTCCGCAGACCAGAATGAGATGGGAGAGCTGGGAGAAGCGCCGGGCGGTGGGCTGGTCGAAACGGCGTCCCTGAGGGGTCATGAGCACCACATGGGCCTCGGGGGTGCGGAGATCCTGGAGGCACTCGAAAAGGGGTTCGGGACGCAGCACCATGCCGGCTCCGCCGCCATAGGGCTTGTCGTCCACGGTTTTCCGGGCATCGTGGGTATAGTCCCTCAGATCCACAAGCCGGAGATCCACGACACCCTCCTTCCAGGCCCGCCCGATGACGGACTCGGAGAGCACGCCCTTGCAGAGAGCGGGGAAGAGACTGACAATATCAATCCTCATCATTCCTCGATGGTTGGTGCGTTGACAGGCGGGTGCCGACGGATGCTGCGCAATTCCCTACTCGTCCAGGACATCCACCGTGGCGCGGACATGGCTTCGGGCGGCGGCGCTGGAGACCAGGGTCCGGAGGGCGGAAATGGTCTTTCCGCTCTTGCCGATGACCTTTCCAATATCCTTCTTGAAGCAGTGGATCTGAATGATGGAGAGATCCTCCTTTGCCGCCAGGGAGAGACTCACCTGTTCCGGCTTGTCCACCAGGGAAGTCACCACGTAGGCGACGAATTCCTGGAGCGCCTTCAGGCAGGGGGGCGGGGCGTCGTTTCCGGCGGCGGAGACCGTCTCCGCCGCCGTCTCTTCGGGGGCGGGGGCGTCCACCATGGGAGGCAGGGGGCCTGCCTCCTTGGCATCGGCGCCGAATAGTTTCTTCAAGAAAGAGAAAGCCATGGGGAGAAGCGCGCTCTACTCGGCGGCAGGGGCTTCGGCGGCTTCGGGAGCGGGCTCCTCGGCGACCTTCACGGCCTTGGGAGCGGGCGCGGCGTTCTTCACAGGCTCGCGGCGGCTGGGGAAGGGCTTGCCGTTCTTCTGGCGGTTGAAGATGGCCTGCACCGTCTCGGAGGGCTGGGCACCCTTGGAGAGCCAATATTCCATGCGCTCCACATTGAGGGTTTCGCAGTCGTGCCGGGGATCATAGACACCAAGGTTCTCGATGAAGCGGCCATCCCGGGGGGAACGGCTATCGGCCACGACGACACGCCAGCAGGCGGCGCTGAGGGCACCAGTACGACGAAGACGAATCTTAACAGACATTCTCTTTTCCTTAGGGGGATTTACGGTTACGACAAAAAAGGATAATGATGCGCAGTCCGATACTATAACGCCGTTTTTCCGTTCCGCAATAGCCTCTTTCCCCCTTTCCGGGTTCCTGTCTTCGGGGGGGGGAGGGGTTGTGCGGGGGCGTTTTCGCGTCGGCTACGGATGCCGGCCCAGGATGCTTTGGACGGCCAGGGAGGCCGTGGCAAAGGCGGCCTCCAGATTGTATCCGCCGGTCGGCCCATCCACATCCAGGCATTCTCCGGCGGCATAGAGGCCGGGATACCGGAGGCACTCCATGGTCCGGGGATCGAATTCCTCCAGGGAAATTCCTCCCACCGTGACAATGGCCTCCTTCAGGGGGCGGATGGTGGCCTGGTCCAGGGGATAGGCCTTCAGGAGTTCCCAGGGGATTCGGCGGCAGCGGGCCAGGACGGAAGCCACAGGGCGGGGAAGCCCCAGGCCATTGAGCACCAACTCCTGGTTGTCGCCGTGGCGCTTCTGCAGCTGTTCCCGACGTGCCACCAGTTCCTCGGGGGTGTATTTAGGGAGGAGATCCAGGGTCGCCTCCCGGAGAGGAAGATTCTTCCGGGCCAGTTTCCGGGTCATGTCATAGACGGCACTGCCCCGGAGGATCCCCTGATGCACCAGCAGGTTTCCTTCCGTCTCCTCCACGCCCCGGGCCCGGGCCTTCACCCAGGGAAGCTCCACCTCCTCCCGTCCCAAGTGCGCCAGCGGATCTTCCTCGGGGAGACGCAAGGCGGCCAGGCCGGCCCTGGGGGCGGAAGAGGCCAGTCCCAGATCCTGGGCGAAGAGGAATCCGTCTCCCAGGGAGCCGGTCTGGGGATAGGAGCATCCTCCCAACGCCAGGAGAAGATGGCGGCATGTGAGGGTGACCTTGGGGGCATCCACCTGGAATCCGCCCTCCGGCAGAGGGGTGATTCTCTGGGCGGCGCACTGGTAGAGGACGGGGACCTGATGGCGGCGGAGGAGATCCGTCAGCAGATGGAGGAGGTCGTCCCCCCGTTCACTGGCCGGATAGAAGCGTTCTCCCAGCCGTTTCACCGGCAGTCCCCGGCGTTCCAGGAAGCGTGCCACCTCGGTGGAGGGCAGGGCCCGGATGGCGGGGCGCAGGAAGGTGGCCACCGGCTCTCCGTAGGCCCGGAGGAGTTCCTCCGGGGTGCCTGCATGGCCGAAGTTGCAGCGGTTGTTGCCGCACATCAGCAGCTTCAGCCCCGGGCGGTGCCGCCGTTCCATGAGCACCAGGGGC
>JAEDNW010000088.1:0-10351 GCA_016302315.1 Lentisphaeria bacterium | reverse complement strand
GGTGAAGGCCGGGAACACCCCGGCCGCGCCCCCCCCCCGAGGTGGAATATTTCCTGTCAGGCGTTAGCGGGCTTCTGCGGTCCTGGCATCCTTAAGGGCTTCCTGGATGCGGCGTTGGGTGGTTTCGCAGAGTGCCTGGGCGGTGTCCCCTTCCTGGGGAAGGATGGGCGGGAGGAAGGTGACGGATACCTTTTTGCCCCACCGGGGGAAGGATTTGCCTCGGGGAAGGACATCCAGGGGGCCTTCCAGGACCACGGGGACGATGGGGGTCTTCTGTTCCAGAGCCAGCTGGGCGAAGGTGGGGCGGAAGGTGGCCAGGGTGCCATCCAGGCTACGGGTTCCCTCTGGGAAGATGGCCACGGACTTTCCTTTTTCCAGGGCCAGGCTCAGGATGCCCAGGGTCTTTCGCAGATCGCTGTTCAGGTCCATGGGAATCATGTTGTGACGCCGGGCGAAGAATCCGGTGAGGCCTCCGGTGATGAATTTGGCGGCGGCGTAGAAGAAGGTATTGCGGAACCGCTTGTTGTTCACGGCGATCCCCAGATAGAGGCCATCCAGGGCGCTTTGGTGGTTGGGGGCGAAGATGCAGGGGGAATCGGGGATGTTTTCCCGTCCCTGGATCTTCACCCGGGAGATCGTGCGGAGGGCGAGGGAGCCGAAGAACCGGACCAGGGAGTGGGTCCAGGCGGTTTTGGGGAGAGTGGCGGGGGGGATTTCGCCGGATTTTTTGGCGGCGGGATCCTGGGGTGCCTGCTTCTTCTCCTCCAGGTATTGGGCCAGGGTTCTGGGGGTGGGATGCTGGGCCAGTTCCTCGGCCTGGATGGCGTATCCGTACTGGCTTTCCAGAGTGCTCAGCAGGGTGATCTTGGCCAGGGAATCCAGGCCCATTTCCAGTTCCAGATGTTCATCGGGGCCGAAGGGGCTGCCGATGAGGCCTTCCAGACATTCCTTCAGGGCCTTGTAGGCTTCGGTCTCCGGAGGCGGCGCGCTCTGGTCTGCCGCCGCGGGGGCGGGCTTCCCGCCGTTGAGTTCCTGGCGGATCAGATGGCGGCGGAGTTTGCCCAGGCGGGTGCGGGGCAGGGGATGGTTCCACAGCACCAGGTCGGCAATGCGCTTGTAGGAGGGAGCGTGCTGGTTGTAGGGTTCCAGAATCAGGTCCACCAGGGTCTGCTGGAGATTCAGGATGCCCTGTTTGGCGATGGCCTCCATGTCCGGCACGGCCACGGCCACCAGATGGGTTCCCCGCTCGGAGACGGCACATTCGGTGAGCAGTCCCGGCGTCTCCTCCAGGAGTTTTTCCTCCAGTTCCGAGGGATTGATGTTCTTCCCGTTCCCCAGGATGATCAACTCCTTGCTGCGGCCGGTGAGGAAGAGGAAGCCGTCCTTGTCCACATAGCCCAGATCTCCTGTATGGAGCCACCCCTCCGCATCCAGGGCCTGGGCGGTCTCCTCCGGGCGATGGTAGTAGCCCTGCATCACATTCTTGCCCCGGATGAGCACTTCGCCCTCCTGGATCTTCACTTCATTGCAGGGAATGGGGATGCCGGGGGATCCGGGGCGCACCCGTCCGGGGCGGGTGAAGGAGATCATGGGGGCGGTTTCCGTCATGCCGTAGCCCTCCAGGAGCTGGAATCCCAGGGTGTAGAAATCCCGGATCATTTCGGGGGAGGCGGCGGCGCCTCCGCTGGCGATATAGCGGATCTTTCCGCCGAAGGTCTTCTGGGCCTTGGCGAAGATTTTCCGGGAGAGGCTCAGGGAGCGACAGCACCGGCAGAGGCGGAAGAAGAAGCGGCCGATCCAGGAGGCGTTCACCTTCTGCATGATGGCATTGCGGAAGAGCTCCAGGAGACGGGGCACGCCGATGATGAAGGTGCACTGGTGCTTCTGCAGGGCCTCCAGGATGGCGGGACCGTTCATTTCCGTGGCGAAGACCGAGGTGGCGCCAATGGAAATGGGCATGACCAGGCTGCCCATGAGGGGATAGGCGTGGTGCAGGGGGAGCACCACCAGGACCCGGTCCTCCGGCACAAAGACTTCAATCTCCCGGGAACAGGATTCCGTGTTCGCCCGGATGTTCCCGAAGGAAAGCATCACGCCCTTGGGGGAGCCCGTGGTACCCGAAGTATAGATGATCAGCGCCAGCTCCTCGTCCGGACTCTCTCCCAGAGACGTCCCCTCGGGCAAGGGGGAAAAGCCGGTCTGCTTCCCCAGGGAATCCAGGGACATGACCACAGGGTGGCTCTCTTCCGGCAAGGTGGAGAGGGCCTGGGAAAGCTTGGCCATGGAACCGCCGTCGCACCATACCACCGCCGGGGTGCTGTCCCCCAGGATAAAGGCGATTTCCTCCGGGGTGGACATGAAGTCCACCGGCACTGCCACGGCATGGAGATGCCAGGCGCCGTAGAAGGCCATGGCCCACTCCAGGGTGTTGGCGCCCAGCAGCACCACCCGGTCCCCGGGATGGAGATGGGGGGACATCAGCGCCGCGGTGTGGGCGATGCCTCCCATGAGTTCACGATAGGAAAGGTGGCGGTCGCCACAGATCAGGGCATCCTTTTCAGCCTGACAAAGCCATTGCATGCAATTCGTTCCTCTGGCCGGTAGTAGGGGAGAGAAGAAGAGGGGGATCCCCGCCAAAGAGAGGAGATAGGGGCGGGGAAGCCTCGGCGGAAGCCGCCGGGAAGGACAGATAAGCTAGAAAGAAGCGTGCCAGGGGGAGTCTTCCTGGCGGGGAGGGGGAGGAGGGCGGAAATGCGCCATTTCTGTGTCATTTTCTGTCGATATGGCCTGCAGAAAATGTAGTTTCTGTAGGAAATCTAACGGCCTTGCCGGAGGCGTTTTTGGAGGGCGTGGTGGAGGCGTGCCAGGAGGGATTTTTCCTGGGCGGGGGAGAGTTTGGCCTCCTGGCGGTAGGCCTCCAGGATTTGCGTGAAATCCTGGTAGAAAGTGAGAGGGAGTCTGCGGGAGAGGGCGAAGGCGGCGGAGACCAGGTTTCTGGCGGCGCCCGCCGGGGAGAAGTGCCGTCTCCGGCAGGTTCTGTCGTTGTCGATGTAGAGGAATCCCTTGTTGGGGTCGTCCTGGAAGTAGTTTCCGGGGTGGCAGTCTCCGTGGACGAATCCGGCCAGATGGAGGCGGGCCAGTTCCCGTCCGGTCTTTTGGAGGAGGGCCTGTCGTTCCTCTTCCGGGAGAGGGGGAATATGCCAGAGGAGCGTGGAGACCAGATTTCCCTGGGCTTCCTCGGTGACCAGGAGATCCGTGGGCTTTCCCCACGGCCACCAGGGGCGGTGGCGGGCGGCGAGAATCACTTTTGGGGTGCGGAAGCCCGCCTTCTCCAATTCCTGGGAGATGTTCAGGATATGGAGAGCCCGGGAGGGGCGGAAACGCCATTTCAGGATGTTGAGGAAGCCGTCTTGCTTGTCGGAAAGTCCTTGGATCCGTTTCAGATACCAGGCCGGGCCCGAGGGGCGTTCCCATCGGGCAATGCAGCGCAGGGGGAGGTCCCGCATCACGTGGAGGCAGGGGGAGTGGCTCCAGGCATCCAGATTCTCCAGGGGGATTTGCTCCGCCAGCTCGGAGAGGACATACCCCTTCCAGCCCTGGAGGGAAAAGGCGCGGTATCCCTTCATGAACATTCCTCCTCCAGCAATTGGACGATGGCCTCCGCCCGGCGGCAGAAATCCTGCCGGCTGCCGTAGTCCCAGGCTTGCTGGCGATAGTGGGGAAGCTGGGGCAGGATTTCCGCCAGGCGCTGGTTCATTTCCGTCTGCCGGAAGGGGGAGGGCAGGGGAGAGATTCCCGCCGGGGCCACCAGATAGGAGAAGCCGCAGAGTTCCGTGCAGAGGGTGGGGAGGCCGTTGGCCATGGCCTCGGCCAGAACCGATCCGGCCCCTTCCGAGCGGGCGGCATGGAGAAGCATGTCCGCCGCCAGGTAGAGGGAGCCCACGCTGGGGCGTGGAGGAAGGGCGATGGCCTGAGCCGGGGCGAGGCCCGCTTTGCGGGCCAGGGACAGAAATTTTTCGGGGTCGTTCCTTCCCAGGAGGACCACATGGCAACGCCGTCGCACTTCCCAGGGCAGGGAGGCCACCGCAGCCACTCCCCGATCCACTCCCTTGAGGTGCAGATTGGACCCCACCATGAGAAACATCCGGTCCTCCGGAGGGATGCCCAGGGCCTCCCGCTCCTGCCGACGGAGTCGCTCCCGCTCTTCCGCCTCCGGGGGAGGCAGGCTTCCGGGATCCATTCCCGGGGGCAAAAGGAGCATCTTGTCTGGGGAAAGTCCGTATTCCTCCTGAAAATCCCGCTGCTGCCGGGGACTGATCACCAGGATTTTCCGGGTTCGGGAGGAGAGGAGGGTGGCCTTTTCCTGGGCCAGCAAGGCATGGTAGCGGGGTAGGAGCCGCAGGAGGGTGCCGCCGGGGCGCCGCCGGAGCAGGCGTTTCATGCATTCATCGCCGGCAAAATAGTAGAGGGCGCCGGGGGTCCGGTTCATGGCCAGATCCGCCGCAAAGGATTCCTGGCGCCGGAAGGCCTCGATCTCCCGGGCAAAGGCCGCCATGCGGGAAAGGTTGCCCCAGGCGCGGATGGGCGGGGTGAGATGCAGGGTGAAGCCCGGCCAGGAGGGGCGCTCCCCCTGCCAGTGCGTGGTCAGAAAGACCACCTGGTGTCCCCGCTGGCAGGCGGCCTGGGCGATGCGCAGGGCATCCATTTGCAGGCCGCCGGCGGGAAAATAGCGATACAGGGAGAGAAGAAGGCGCATGAGGCGACCTGGGACCTACCAGAGAATCTCCTCCGCAGAGAAGACGGGCCCCTCTTTGCAGGAGCGCAGATATTTCCAGCCCTCCGGGGCGTCGGGATCCTTGGCCTTCACCACGCACCCGAAACAGGCCCCCACGCCGCAGCACATCCGCTCGTCTAAACTGACCTCACAGCGGCAGCGGGGCTCCGAAAAAGCCATCTGGGCAACGGCTTTCAGCATGGGGCGGGGACCGCAGGCCTGGAGGAAGGCGCCGGGGCTCTCCTGGAGCACCTTCTCCAGAAGGACGGTGATGCGGCCGCAGGTCCCCAGGGATCCGTCATCCGTGGAGATCTCCACGGGGCATTCCAGGGCTTCAAATTCCCGGACCAGAAGAATGTCTCCCTGGGAACGGGCTCCCAGCAGCACCCGGGGAGCGGGCGCTCCTGCCTCCCGGTGGCGCCGGGCCGTGAAGAGCATGGCGGCGCAGCCGTAGCCTCCTCCCAGCAGCACCAGGGGACGCTCCGGGGAAATGGGGGAGAAGCCGTGTCCCAGGGGAGCCAGCAGATCCAGGCTCTCTCCCGGGGAGAGTCGGGGCATGGACTGGGTGCCTTCGCCCACCACCTTGTAGACTAAGGTCAGGGTCTCCCCTTCCACGTCACAAATGCTGAAGGGACGGCGCAGAATGTGCCCCTCTAGCCCGGGAAGACGGAGTTGAACGAATTGTCCCGGCTGGGCCAGGGCGCAGATTTGGGGGGCATGGAGCCGCATTCGCCAATAGGCTCCCTGGAGATGTTCCTGGGAGAGGAGGATGGCGGAGCACTGGAGGGGGGCAGGGGAAGACATTTAGCGTCGTTTGCTGTTGCGGCGTCGGATGGCGTTGGCCAGGAGAGTCTGAATGCCCTGAGGGGAGGGCCATCTCCCTCTTTTGGCGTAGCTTTCCAGGAAATTAAGACTGACCTTCTCGTCGAAACGCTTCAGAAGGCTATAGGCCATCTGGGCCAGATTTCGCTTCTGCTGGAACTTCCGCACCACGGCAGGAGGCGTCCAGGTGCGATCATTGTCCAGAAAGGCGAGGCGATGGGATGGGAAATCGTAGCACAGATTGCGGAGGATGCAGTCTCCGTGGGCGAATCCGGCCTGGTGAAGCTGGTGAATCTCCTCGGCCAGGAGTTCCGCCAGACTCTCGGGGGTCATGCCTGGGGGAAGGGAATCCCAGAGATTGGGCAGGGGAAGCTCAAGGGAGACAAAAATGTCCCGGGGAATCAGCCCCGTGCGTTTGCGCACCGCCAAGATGGGCTGGGGACAGAGAAAACCCCGGTGGAGCAGATCCATCGAGGCGTCCCAGGTCTCCCGTGCCCGGGAGCCCCGGAAGACCCATTTGCACCAGGAGAAGAAATCCCGTCCGTGGTAGCCGGCGTCGGTGAGGGCCCGGATGTCCTTCAAGTAGACCGTCCCCAGATCCGTGGAAATCTTCCGCACATCCCGGCTGTCGTAGTGCACCACCATCTCCCCAGGATGCCGCGCCAGCCAGCTGTCCAGATGACGAAAGAGGCTGGCCCACTGCTCGTCCGCCACAACTCCATTCCATCCATGGCTATGAAAAGGCAGGAAATCCTGGGACATGGTTGCTTCTTCTCGCAGGAGAGTGTCGGAGGACAGGCGGAAAAGTGGGGAAACCGAAAGCCGGCGGGACGTCCTCTGTCAGGAGAGCTGAGGAGGAAAGAAGAAAAGCCTCGCAGGAGGGAGTCATCGCCCCTTCCGCGAGGCACCAGTGGACATAAGGAAGATAGGCGGCGACAATCGCCGATAGAGTCGATCAGTTGGCGACGAACTCCGTGGGGGTCAGGCCGTTCTTCTTGTTGATGCTTTCGCAGTGTCCGTCCACGAAGGCGGCGTTGATGGCGCCGTTGTGGAGCCAGACATCATCGCTGGAAGACACCTGGACGTAGGCGTTGGCCTCATCCACGACGGTGGTCATCTTGCTCTGCCAGTTGGCCTGGTTGTGGTCGTTCTGGAGGGAGATGCAGGTGTCATAGGCGCCGGCGATGGTGAGGGGGGCGCCGATGGTGGCGTTGTAGGTGCAGTTGGCATCGCTGATGAGGATGCAGCTGGCGGCATACTTGATCCGGCTGTTCTTGGCGGAGCGGGTGTAGGGAGGAGTGGCGGTGGGGATGCCGCCGTCGCTGGCTTTGGTGAGGCCGTTCACGTCGGTGATCAGAGGATTGGAGGTGTAGGCGCAGCTGATGTTCTTCTCGAAATGGTCGTTGCCGGTGAAGTCGCTGGCGGAGCAGTTCAGGACGCTCTTGAGGACCTGGGTGCCCTCGCAGTCCTTGCTCAGACCGATGTAGGAGTAGATGGCGCCGCTCCAGCTGGCGTTATAGGTGGAGCCGTCCTTCTGCTGGCTGTAGGCCGGGGGGAAGTAGCTCTTGTTGTCATCGCTGAAGCTGATGAAGGCCATGGCCACATTTTTCTGGTTGCTGAGGCAGGAGGTGGTTCTGGCCTTGGCGCGGGCGCTGTTGACGGCGGGCATGAGAAGCCCGGCCAGAATGGCGATGATGGCGATGACGGTCAGCAACTCAATGAGGGTAAAGGGGAGAGTCTTCTTCATGGGGTTTCTCCTCGAATGGGGACGCTGGTATTCTTGGGGAGGACACAGGCGTTTGCCGTGGCGTGTCTCCAGGGCGTATCAAAGCAGGGACCGGGCAAAAAGATGCCCGGCAGGGAAGTACGGGAGGCATCCCTTTCCCGGAAACAGACGCAAATCCTGGGTCTTTTCTAGGAAAAGAGTTTGTCAGAAACGGAGACAATGTAGTTCCCGGAACACGTTTTTTCCGGCCCGGGAATGAGAAAACCCGGGAAAAATACGGAAACATGAGGAAAAAGGCCCCATTCTTCCTGCCTCATCCCCTTTTTGAGGCACACGATACTCCGGCATGGGGCGTCCCCCAGCCTCCCCCCCCCTCGGGGAAGCGGTGGCCTACGGAGTTCCCAGACGGCACTGGGCCACCAGGGAACCGGGGATCCATTCCGGCTTGCTGAAGTGGTTGAAGGGATTGGGGGTGCTGGAGAAGAGCCCCGGCCCGGCTCCCTGGATCTCCTCATTCTCCGCAGAGCAATGGTGGGGACCCAGCAGATTCCGCAGGGAGGAGACGAAGCGCACCTCCACCGCATTTTCCCCGCCGCACAGCAGCGCCTCCGGAATCTCCACTTCCCAGGGACGCTCCCACAGGGGGGAGGCGGTCACGGCCTGCCCGTTCACCAGGACTTCCAGGCAATCCAGGCCCTGGGGATGGAGGGCCAGCCGCACTCCGCCGGAGGGCACCTGTTCCAGGGCAAGGGTGGCGAAGGCGCTTCCTTTCCCGGAGAAGAAGGGGAGCCCGGCGGCGGCGAATTCCAGGGGCGCGGGGGCGGTGTCGGGCGGGGTGATCACCGGGCGTCCCCGCATTCTCACCCTCCGTGCCCCGTCCTTTTCCTGACCCTGGGGGAAGCGCACCCGGAAATTTCCCATGAGGGACGGCATCTCGATTTCCTGGTCGAAGCGCAGGTTATTCACGGCGGTCTCGAAGACGTGGCACTGTTCCAGCTGCTGATAGACCTGGGGGGATTGCTGGAAGACGCCGGCGAACTCCAGCACATTTTCTCCCTGGGTCACCTGTTCCCGGGGCAGGGGAACCACCCGGAAGGAGGGATCGAAGCGGAAGCCGATGTCTTTTCCTTCCAACGGAGTGCCGTTCAGGGAGATCTGATACTGTTCCGGGGATTCCGTCACCAGGGACAGTTCCCCGGGGAGTTCCCCCTGGACCGTAAAGGCGACCTGGAAGCGGAAGGGCTTTGCGCCGCCGCCCTCCAGCAGGCGCCACTGCACCGAGGAGAGGGGCATATCCTCCCAGGGGCCATCCGCCACGGAGAGCCGGCAGAGATCCAGGGGCAGGAAATTCTCCGGGACGCAAATGCGGCCCTGGGCAGGGAGGGAGAGGGTGGTCCGGGGGGCGGGCTTCTCCTGGGCAGGTGCGGGGCATCCATCCGGGGCAGTTTCCAGCCAGAGCCATCCCGTGCCGCCGGGAGGCAGGGAAATCTGGAATTGCTGTTCCTGGCCCGCGAGACGCCATTGGCCGGTTCTCCGGGAGGCATTCTGGGGATTCAGCCAGTAGGGAATCCGGGGAGAGCAGGGGTTGCGCAGGGAAATCCAGCCGGAGAGAGGCGTTTCCTCGCTGTGGTTCACCAGAAGCAGGAGAAGCCCGTTGGCGTAGGCCGTGCCCCGCACCCGCAGCTCCGGCATAGGCTCCGGGCTATGCACCAGCCCGTGGGCTTCCTGGAAGACTGGAAGGTGCTGGAACCAGCGACGCTCCTCCTCCGTGGCCTCCCGCCCGTCCACATATTCCAGGGCGGATTCCCCGAAACGCAGCACTTCGCCCTGGTACGCCTGCAGCAGTTTCACCGTGGAGGAATCCAGCTGGGTGAGGCCCGGGAGAATCACCCGGCGGTAGCGGCGCTGCCCCAGGCGAAGCCATTCCCCCTCGGCGGCTCCCATCTCCGTCAGATGGGGTTCGAAGCCGAAATGGAAGGGTTCCTGGGCGCGGTCCAGGATTTCCATGAGCTGCTCCGTGGTGTCCACCAGCTTTCGGAGCGAGGGGGCGTTGTTGTCCTGGCAATACTGGCACCAGGCGGAGGTCTGTCCGTGGAGGATCAGGGTTTCTGCCATCTCCTCCCCCTGGGCCAGCCACTGATTGCTCCGGGCGAAGGTGTCGTTCAGGGGGCGTGCCTGGGCGAACCAGGGTTCGTGGTCCCCGAAGGAGGGGGGATAGTCCCGTTTCCGCAACCCCTTCAGGGAGTAGGCGTAGAGATGATTGCACAGGAAGTTGACGCCGTAGATCTGCATCATGGAATACATCCAGCGCATTTTCTCCAGGGAGAGATCCCATCCGCAGCAGGCGAACATCTCCACCAGACGCCGCCGCTGTCCGTGCTGGGCGGCCACACTGGTCATCTGGCGAACCAGGAAGGGGTAGGGTTCGTGGGTGCCCAGATGATCCACCCCGGGGATGGAGTAGTGGGGATAGTGGAAGGAGACGGCGCCGCTGCTCAGGGTCTGCTCCGCATAGTCCACCTCCTGCACCTGGTGCCCCGTGAAGCCCCAGCCATGCCGGCGGCACCATTTCCCCAGCTTCCGGGTGTAGTTCTCCGAGAACCAGCGCCCGGCCTCCCCGTAGAAGCGACGGCGGAACTCCGCCGCCCCGGGAACCTCCAGGAAAAGCTTCCCCAGTTCCTCTTCCACAACCACCCCGTGACGCCGGGAGAAGTCCCGGTAGAACCAGGGAGAGTAGAAGACTTTGCCGATGCGAAGCTGGGGTTCGTCCGTGAAGACGCCCGCCACCTGACGGGAAATCTCCTGGGGAAGACGCCGGAAATATTCTCCGTAGGTGCTTTCCAGGAAGGCGTCCGTCACCCGGGGATCCAGCAGGTCCACATAGCAGGGATTGACCTCGTACCGCAAAAGCAGATGCTCCTTCGGCGCCCGACGGGCCTCCTCCAAGGTCACCCGGACACCGTCACTCCGCCGGTAGACCCCCACGGTCCGGGCATCCTGGGTCTCCTCGGAAAAGTCACTGGGCACCA
>JAEDNW010000087.1:0-10474 GCA_016302315.1 Lentisphaeria bacterium | reverse complement strand
CTGTCCTGCCACCCCTACGGGGTTCGGATACTATTTTGTCCTTGCCGGGGGTTCCGGTCGGCCCTTTGGGCCTCCCTTCACCCCCGTCTAGCGATCCTCCCACCCCTGTCGGGGTTCAGGAGGATTGCCCCCCCGTCCCCCCCCCGCAAGCGGAGGGGCTGGAGGCTAAAGATTCTAGAGATTCTAGAGATCTAGAGGGGCTAGAAAACTCACGAAAATCCTTGCCCCAGGTAGGGCGCACGCCTAAAATTCAAATTCTGTCTCTTCTCAGAAGACAGATTGACAAAAATCTGTATACCCCCTTTTTCCAAGGAGGGGGCAATACATTGCAATCCCCCTTCCGTGCCTGATGGTTCATGGCAACGTGCTACCGTCTTGCCCTTTCTTCCGGGCCTCTATTCTTTGTCTTCCAATTCGAAGATGGCCCGGGAAATGCGCCGCACTCCGATTTCGTATTCCATCAACAGGGAGACCAGAACATCCCCATTCATCAGGGCAATGGGAACCTTGTCCACTTTTGACGCCTCCTCCCTGGCGCCTTTGGAGAAATCGCTGAGGGTAATGATCAGACCCTGTTCATGAGCTCCCAGACTCCCTCGTACCTGCTGGACCGTTGGAGATTGAACGTTTTTCTTCCAACGTTTGACCTGCACAGCCATCTTGGTGCGCACCACATCGTTGGTCTCCACGACACCACGGACATCGATTCCTCCGTCATTGTTCAGAGGAGTCAGTTCAACGTCCACAAACCCCATTTTCGGCAGCAACAGGGCAATCAATTCCTCAAACTCACCGGGGGTCATTGCCTGCAGACGTTTTTTCAACTCCAGGCTGACTGCCTTGTTATGTTGGGTAATCTGGAAGTCGAGGCCATTCCCACTCCAGCGTGCCAGAGCCACGAAGCCCTTACCACATTGAACAAATCTGGGGGCCTCCCCTTTTTTCTGGCATTTCTGAATTTCCGTGATGACCTGGGCGTAGAGGGATGCCTCCGGGGTCTTTCCCTTGGAAACAAGCCATCCCTCCCCAATAGCTCGCTTCGTGATATCACGGTAATGCATGGGCTGACGATTCCCATGCTTCTCTAAAACCTTCACCGCACACTCCGTAAAGGGAAACCCATGCTCCCCTTTGGCAACCGATGCCTTCGGAGGAAGAGGGGTGGTTTCCTTCTCTGCCTCCTGGACGCTGTAGGATTTTAACCCAAACTTGCCCCGCCCAGCTTTGCAAAACGAGGTTGTCTCCGGATGGTGCTTGATGTCCGAGTAAATACTCGCCTCTATGCTAGCCTGCGGAGTCTTTCCTGCTGGCGTCCATAACCCACTGGTAATAATTTTTTCGGCGATCTCCTTCTTCGTCAACTCGTGGCCAGCCGCCAACAAAACCTGTTTTGCTACCTCTAAAATGCTCATTTTTTGATTCGTTCTGAAAGCGGACGATTTCTGCCAGTTTTACGGCTTGACAACTCTCGTTTCCGCATATGGCCCCGTGTTTTACTCCCCTGGGAGGGAGAAGAGGCGGGAGGAGGCGTCCGCGGGCATTCTCCAGTCTCCCCTGGGGGAGAGGGCGATGGTGCCCACTTTGGGGCCATCGGGCATGGCGTTTCGTTTAAACTGCTGGGAGAAGAAGCGTCGGAAGAAGAGGGCGAGGGTCTTCCGTACCTTTTCCGGGGCGTGGATTTCCCGGAAGACCCACTGGGCCAGGAGGAGGATATTTTCGGGGGTTTCTCCGTATTTCAGGAAGAAATAGAGGAAAAAATCGTGGAGATCATAGTTTCCGATGATTTCCTCGGTATGCTGCTGTCCGGGGAGCAGTTCTGGGGAGACGGGGGTATCGTTCACATCCAGGAGATGCCTGGCCAGGGCCGGGGCGGCGTGTTCCGCCGCATATTCCACCATGAAGCGGATGAGGGTTTTGGGGACGCCACAGTTCACGCAGTACATGGACATGTGGTCCCCGTTGAAGGTGCTCCATCCCAGGGCGATTTCGGAGAGGTCCCGGTGCCCACCAGAATTCCCCCCTCCTGGTTGGCCAGATCCATGAGGATCTGAGTCCGTTCTCTGGCCTGGGCATTTTCGTAGACCACATCCGTCTTTTCGGGATCGTGTCCGATATCCTGGAAATGCTGGGCCACGGCCTGGGCGATGGGGATTTCCCGGAGTTCCGCCCCGGTTTCCCGGGCGATGCCCACGGCATTGTTCTTGGTGCGTCCGCTGGTTCCCATGCCGGGCATGGTCACCGCCAGGATGAAGGAGGGAGGCAGGTTCAGGATCTGGCAGGCGCGCACGCACACCAGGAGAGCCAGGGTGGAATCCAGTCCCCCGGACAATCCGATGACCAGGCGTCGGGCATGGGTATGGGTCACCCGCCGGGCCAGGCCCGAGGCCTGGATGCGGAAGATTTCGTCGCACCGGGCGCTGCGTTCCGGGGAATTTTCCGGCACAAAGGGGTGGAGAGGCAGACGGAGTCCCTGGAGCTCCTCCGTCATGGGGACGGCCGCGCCCCGGATTCGGCGGCTCTGGGGGGCGGGGCAGTCATGGAAGGAGCTCCAGCTTCGGCGCTGGGCCTCCATCCACCGGGGCACAAAGTCTGCCTGGATCCACTGGCTTTCCTGCTGGAAGCGCTGGCTTTCGGCCAGCAGTGTCCCATTGCAGGCCGCCAGGGCATGGCCGCTGAAGACCAGATCCGAACTGGATTCCCCCACGCCGGCACCGGCCAGGACATAGAGGGCCATCAGCCGGGCGCTCTGGCTGGCCACCAGCGTCCGGCGATACTCCGCCTTGGCCACCAGTTCCGGGCCCGCGGAGAGATTCAGAATCAGCTGTGCCCCCTGGAGGGCCATATCCTGGGAAGGGGGCTTCACCACCCAGAGATCCTCGCAGATCTCCACCCCAAAGCAGAGCTCTCCGTCATTCACCTCGTAGAGCAGTCCCGCCCCGAAGGGCACCTCCTCTCCCCGGAAGCGCCAGGTGTTTTCCGTGGCCTCTCGGGCGGAGCAGAACTGCCGCAGTTCGTAGAATTCCCGATATTCGGGGAGATAAGTCTTTGCCGTCACCCCCAGGAGACGTCCGTTTTGCAGGACGGCGGCGGCATTGAAGAGGCGGGGGCCCTGTTCCACGGGAAGCCCCACCACCAGGACGGTGCCGTTGCCCTCCGTGGTGAGCTGGCGGAGGGAATCCAGGGCCTCCAGGGCGGCCTCCCGGAGTCTCCGCTGTTCGAAGAGATCCCCGCAGCTATAGCCCGTGAGGGCCAGTTCCGGGAAAACCACCACGGCGGCGCCAGCCTTCACGGCCTCCTGGTAGAGGCTTCCGATTTCCCGGGCATTTGCCTGGGGATCCGCCAGAAAGAGGCGGGGCACCGCGGCCACCACCCGATACACACCCTTGAAGCCCAATGTCGTCTCCTCTTCGCTCCGGCGGACCGCCGGAGAAATCCTATGCCTTCTCCTCGCCCTCCTTCTTCTCCGGCTCGGCGGCGGGAGAGGAGGAGACCAGATTCTCGAACACCAGATTCACAGAGGAGATCATGTCCTGGATCCCCATATGTGCCTGGAGCTGCCGGGGCACCTGCTCCTGCAGTCTCTTCTGCACCTGGTCCAGGGGGATATTTCCCGTCAGGGTGAGAACCAGTTCCAGGGAGAACTTTCCGGCTTTCTGGGAGCGCAGGCAGAAGTCCTGCAGCTCCGCTCCCTCCCTGGCCACCAGATTCCGGAGGAAGCTCTTCAAGGCCTTCCGGCTGACGGTCATGGATCCGCCCTCCCCCTTCACTGTCAGGACGGACACCCCCCGGCGGCACTTGCAGACCAGGAGGATCACCAGCTCCACAATGCCCAGCAGCACGACGCCAACCAGGACGCCAATCCAGAAATTCCCGTCTTTCAAGCAGTTCCAGAGTGTACTCAACATGATCGCTTCGTCCTCCATGGGGGGCTAAGGAAAGGGGCGGAGGGTGGTTTTTCCGCCCTGTTTTCCGGGAGCATGGTCAAAGGCAGAGCCTTCACCGGGGGAAATCCCCCGGGGCTGGCCTTATCCTCAATCCTGGGTGGCGTCCTTCTCCTCGCCCTGGGAGGCCTCTTCCTCTTCGGCTTCCGGCTCCTCGGGTTCCACCAGGTCATTCACCAGGATATCCACCTTCTTCACCTCGACTCCGGTGATGGCCTTCACCTGTTCGATGACCTGACGGCGCACCTCCTCCAGCACAGGGGGAATGTAGATGCCGTAGTAGAGATTCAGGGCCAGGGAGAGAGTGAGGCCACTCTTGGTGAACTGGATCTGCAGGCTGGAATCGAAGGCCTTGCCCGTGAAGATATTCAGCAGGTCTCCGGCGCCCTTGGGGGCGAAGCGGGCCACGCCCTCCACGCCGGTGGCCGCCCGGATAACGATGCGGGAGATGGCATTCTGGCTCATCTGATCCAGGCCGACCTCCGGGGCAACCTCCTTCAGCATCAGGAAATTCTGCTTTTCCATCCCCTCCTGGGCGACAGGGGCCTTTTCCCCCTTGTCCTGTTCCTTGTCTTCTGTCATGATTCAACCTCCTGTATTACGGTTCTGCGGGAAATCCTCCCGGCTCCCCCGGGGGACTGCGAGAGAAAGATGTCTCTGCCACGGCTCGTCGTCCCCGTCCCCGACGGGAGCGACATTTTAGGTAATATACCGAAAGAGAAAAAGCTGTCCGGAGCGGATTTTCCGAGAGATTATTCCCGGAGCATTTCCTGGAGGGTTCCCGTATGGAAATCGCCCTGGAGGAAGGGAGTGCTCTCCAGAAGGGCCTTGGAGAATTCCGTGGTGGTGGTGATGCCCTCCACCGTGAACTCCTCCAGGGCCAGGATCATCCGGCGCCGGGCCACCTCCCGGGTATCCCCGTAGGCGATGACCTTGGCCAGGAGGCTGTCGTAGTAGGGAGGCACCACGTAGCCGTCGTAGAGGTGGGAATCCACCCGGATTCCGGGGCCGCCTGGGGCGTGGTAGAACTGGACCTTTCCGGGGCAGGGAGCGAAATCCCGGGTGGGATCCTCCGCATTGATGCGCACCTCGATGGCATGTCCCCGGGGATGGAGCTCCTCCTGTTTCCAGGGGAGGTCGCCCCCCAGGGCCACCCGGATCTGGGCCGCCACAAGATCCACGCCCCAGACCATTTCCGTGACGGGATGTTCCACCTGGAGGCGGGTATTCATCTCCATGAAGTAGAAATTCCGGGTGGAGGGCTCGAAGAGGAATTCCGCGGTGCCCACACCGGCGTAGCGGGCCGACTGGGCGGCGGCCACGGCCGCCCACATCATCTTCCGGCGCACCTCCTCGGGGAGGACGGAACAGGGGCTTTCCTCCACCACCTTCTGGTGATGGCGCTGGAGGCTGCAGTCCCGCTCTCCCAGACAGAAGACACCGCCCTTTCCGTCGGCCAGCAGCTGGATTTCCACATGGCGGGGGTTCACCAGGTATTTTTCCAGATAGAGGGTGGCATCTCCGAATCCGGCCTTTGCCTCGGCGGCGGCGGTCTGGAAGGCCTCGGGGAGATGTCCCGCATCCAGGACCAGGCGCATTCCCTTTCCGCCCCCGCCGCTGGAGGCCTTGAGAATCACGGGGTAGCCCACCTTCTGGGCGGCCCGGCCTGCCTCGGCCACATCATTCACCGCCCCGGAGGAGCCGGGGATCACGGGGACGCCGGCCTTCTGCATGGTGGCCTTGGCGGCGGCCTTGTCCCCCAGCAGGCGGATGGCCTCGGGAGAGGGGCCGATGAAGGTGATGCCGCACTCCCGGCAGATTTCGGCGAAGTGGGGATTTTCGGAGAGGAATCCGTATCCGGGGTGGATGGCGGTGGCGCCGGTGAGTTCGGCGGCAGCGATGATGCGGTCCACCTTGAGATAGCTGTCGGAGGCGGGAGCGGAGCCGATGCAGATTGCCTCATCCGCCAGGCGCACCGCCAGGGTATTGCGGTCCACTTCGGAGAAGACCACCACACTAGGCAGTCCCAGGGTGCGGCAGGCCCGCAGCACCCGCAGGGCCACCTCCCCGCGGTTGGCTATCAGCACTTTCACCGGAGTATCAGACATGAAATGGACTCGTGGCCTCCCGCCCCTACTGAATCTCAAAGAGACGCTGTCCGAACTCCACGGGGCTTCCGTTGGACACCAGGACCTTCACCACGGTGCCCCCGAACTCCGACTTGATCTCGTTCATCACCTTCATGGCCTCCACGATGCCCACCACCCGGCCAGGCTTGATGGTTTCTCCCTCCCCCACGAAGGGGGCCTCCTCGGGAGAGCGGGCCACATAGAAGGTGCCGGGCATGGGGGAAGTCACGAAGCGGCTCTCCACCTCGGGTTCCGGCTCCAGGTCATTGGTGGTGGGGACGCTGACCTCCGGGACATTCATGGCCGCCTCTCCGGCGCCGGACTCCGGGGAATTTCCCCGGGGACGTACCAGCCGGACGCTGCATTCCTGCTCCGTCAGCTCCACTTCCGTCAGACCATGCCGCTCCATCAACTGGGCCAGGCGATGCACAATTTTCAGATCCATGGAATCGGACTCTCTCCTTGCTGCAAGATAATGACAGGCCTGGATCCGGACCGCCGAAGGGCTCCGCCCCGGAACGGGACAAACCCCGATGACAACAGCGGCGCCGAAAAACCGGCTTTCCCGGAATCCAGGGACAGAAAACTATTTCCGGAGACTTTCTTCCTCCCGGGCGTGGGCCACCAGGCCCCGGAGGGCCATCTCATACCCCAGGAATCCCATGCCGGAGATCACCGCCCAGGCCACCTCTGCCAGGTAGCTGCGGTGCCGATACTCCTCCCGGCGGAAGACATTGCTCAGATGCACCTCCACCACAGGAAGATGCACCGCCGCCACCGCATCCCGGATGGCCACACTGGTGTGGGTGTAGGCGGCGGCGTTAAGTACAATCCCCTGAAACTCTCCCGGGGTCTTTCCAATCCAGTCCACCAGTTCTCCCTCGTGGTTGCTCTGGCGGCACTCCACCTCGATCCCCAGTTCCCGGCCGACCCGGACGCAATGCTCCTCCAGCTGGCCCAGGGTGCCGGTGCCGTAGATGCCAGGCTCCCGCATGCCCAGAAGCTGCAGGTTGGGACCATTGAGAACAAGGATTCGCATGGCGGATATTCCAGCTAAGGGGGGGGGGAAGTAAGGGGAAGAATCTTCCGGGGTTATTTGAAGGCGGTGGCGAAGGTGCCATCCTCCTGGCCCAGGGCGCAGGCGGCGGAGATGGGGCGTTCAAAGTCGGCAAAGACCCCTTTGCCCAGAATGTAGTCGCAGGCCTCTTCGGCGCTGGCCACGTCAAAGGCGCCGTCCCGCTGTTCCGGGGAGGGCACGTTCTTCTCGTAGGTGCTCACATAGAAGGCCTCTCCGGGCTTCAGGGCGAAGGAGCGGACGATGAGGGCATCCTTGCGGACGATGGCCAGCCAGCCGGTCTCGCCGGCGGGATCCACAATGCCGGTGATTCTGGGGGTGTCCAGGGAATCGTGTTCGTAGTCCATGGCCAGCATCACCGTGGAGAGGGCGTCCCGGGGGGACATGCCGGCCTCCAGCTTTTCCGTCACGGGGTCGGTCTGGGAGCCGTTGGAGACCACGCAGAGTCCCTTGGCGAAGCGGAGGCAGTTGTAGGCAATGTAGGGATTCCGGTGGATATCCTGCTCAAAGCCCGGTTTGGGGACGATGGCGATGGACTTTTCCAGCTGGACGCTCTGGCGGTTGGGGAAAGAGCGGGAGGAGACCCGGTAGAGGGCGGCGCCGCGCCCCTGGAGGGTGCGGCCCACGGCAACGATGCGGCCGATGTACATAGGCGTGTGTATTCTCCTTGAGAAGTTCGATCCGGAAAGGGGAGGGAAAAGGTGTTTTTTTCGGGGGATGTCAGCCCTGGGAGGGGATGACCAGAATGGCGACGGTCAGGGCCAGGGAGAGGACGCCCCAGAGAAGGAGGGCCAGCCCTGCGGAAAAGCACCCCAGGGGGACCAGGAGGGAGGGGGCCTCTCCTGCCGGAGCGCCCAGTTCCTCCCAATCATGGCGCAGGCGGGAGAAGGAGCCCAGGGCGCAGAGGAGAGCCGACACATAGCCGGCCAGGATGGCCACGCCGCGGCTGGCGCTGCCCGCCAGACAGAAATGGACGAAGAAGGGGATGGAGAGGGAGATGCAGAGGCCCACCACCACCTCCCGCCAGGGATGGAGGAGAGAGGTGCGGCGGCGCCACTCCTCCGGCAGCTCCTTGTTCTGTGTCAGGCCATCCAGGCGGCGGAGATAGCTCCGGCCGGCGAGGCCCAGGATCACAATCCCCAGCGCCAGGAGATTCACGCCCACGCCCGCCAGGAGCAGAAGGATGGGGGGAAAGGCAGCCATGGATCAGTCATCCCACCCCGAGAAGGCATCCTTCCGGATTTCGGAGGCCTCCTGGAGTCCGGCATGGCGATGGGCCAGCACCCTTCGGGTGGCCTCCTCGTCTTCGGGGGGGAGGGCATCCAGGCGGCGTCGGAGGGCCAGGATCAGCTCTGCCGTGCCCTCCTGGAGTTCGCAGCATCCGGAGAGGATTTCGGTTTCGGGGGGTTCGCTTTCCCGGAGACGCCGGAGATTTTCCTCGGCTTCGGGGAGATCCATCTTGTTGGCAAAAATTAGGAAGGGGCGGGAGGACATTCCCGGGGCATACATTTCCAATTCCTTCCGGAGCACCTTCAGGTCCGCCAGGGGATCCCGTCCATCCACGCCGCCCATATCCAGCACGTAGCAGAAGAGCCGGCAGCGTTCGATGTGGCGGAGGAAAGCCTCTCCCAGCCCCACATTCCGGTGGGCACCGTCGATGAGGCCGGGGATGTCGGCGATGGTCAGGCGGGTGTAGTCCTCCATCTCCACCACGCCCACATTGGGGAAGAGGGTGGTGAAGGGATAGGGAGCCACGGTGGGATGGGCGGCGGAGACCGCCCCCAGGAGGGTGGATTTGCCGGCATTGGGGAACCCCACCAGCCCCACCTGGGCAATGGTCTTGATCTCCAGATCGATCTCCCGTTCCTCCCCGGGGAGGCCTGGCTGGCAGGTCCGGGGGGCCCGGTTGGTGGAGGAGACGAAATGGAGATTACCCAGGCCGCCCTTGCCTCCGTGGGCCACGATGAACTCCTGCTGATCCTCCTTGAGATCGCAGAGCAGTTCCCCGGTGGCCACATCGAAGATCAGCGTGCCCATGGGCACCCGGATCCGGCAGTCCGTTCCGTTCCGTCCATGCTTCTGACGGCCCCGGCCGCCCTCTCCGGCTTCCGCCTTCCACTTGGGCTGGAAGCGAAGATCCACCAGGCTGGCTTCGCCGTGGTCCGCATAGATGACCACGTTGCCGCCCCGGCCGCCGTCGCCGCCGTCGGGTCCGCCGTTGGGAATGAACTTGGCCCGACGAAAGCTGCAACTGCCCGCTCCGCCATGACCAGCCTGCACTGTGATTCGCGTCTTGTCGATAAACATGAGGCTTAATATACTCCCTCCTCCCAAGCCTCCGACCCCAGAGGCACAGGGCACCCAGAGGCACCCCTCCCCCCACCCCCAGAGGGAAAAACGGAAACACGGAACACACGGAGATTTTAAAACACGGAGACCACGAAAGGCCCGGCAAGCCGGGCGCACGGAGGGCACGGAGGGGGGGAACCTGCCCCCGCACGTCCCGCCCGGGGGAAATTCTAGACCCTCTAGACCCTCTAGAATCCCCCCGCTTGCGGGGGGACGGGGGGCAATCCTCATAAACCCCGTAGGGGTGGGAGGATCGAGAGACGGGGGGAAGGGAGGCCCAAGGGCCGACCGCCCCCCCCGGCAAGGACAAAATCAGAATCCGAACCCCGTAGGGGTGGGAGGCCAGGCCTTGGCGACGGGGGTGAAGCGTCTGCGAGAACCCTCGGAATCTGCGGCCAACACGGGGGACACGGAGGGTTTTAAACAGGTCAGGCACGGAAGGCGCCTGCGGCGCACAGGTCGACCAGGTCGAGGGCAGAGCCTGCTACCGCATGCTCCGCCCCGGGGGGAGATTTCTAGATCCCTAGATTTCTAGAATCAAATTAAGCAATAAAATAATGCAAAAAAAATCCCGTTTAGGCAATGCGGGCATGGCCCAGACTCTCCGTGGTCGACCTGCGCCCGGCTTGCCGGGCGTTTCCGTGGCCGACCTGTTTCCCCTCCGTGTCTTCCTTGTTTAAGCGGCAGCGCCTTCCGTGGTCGGACTGTTGCCGCCGCACCGCAGAATTTTTCCCGCCTCCTTGATTTTTCTGTTTTCTTTCCTATAATTGGGAAAAGACGCCTGGAAGCCAGGCCCCTTCCCCCCCTTTTTTCCTCGGGCGCCCCCGGAGACGGAGTTGCCTCCCTTTCCCCAACCATACACCCTTTGACCTGACAGGAAACCCACCCCATGAAGAAGACCTTCACCCTCATCGAACTGCTGGTGGTCATCGCCATCATCGCCATCCTGGCCGCCATGCTCCTTCCTGCCCTCTCCAAAG